>JAMONN010000104.1 GCA_027065775.1 Flavobacteriaceae bacterium
GTTGAAATAAAATAATTTTAGTTCCTTCTGAATTATCTGGATTATCTAAACTCGACTCAAAAATTAACTTATTATCTAATGATGTAGATGGCGCACCATCATAACCAATATAATCTGTTAATTTAAACGGATTTCCACCATCAACCGTAATTCTATAAATATTAGACAATTCGGTTTCAAAATCGGAACTGTAAATAATAAATTGTCCATCCGCAGAAAATGAAGCGTCTGTTTTATCGCCTTCACCAGAAGTTAATTGTATATGTTCTTCTCCATCCGAATTCATTAACCAAATATCCCATTGGCCATTTTTAAATTTTTGATATAATATTTTATCGTTTTCTGGCGACCAATTTGGTTGTCTACAATCTTCTAAATTATCGGTTAATTCTATATATTCCGAGGTGCCATCAATTTTATATTTTGTGATAATTCCGTTATCTTCTTGATCCAAATTGTGTGATTCAAAAACAGTCCACAAACCGTCAGGACTTAATGTTGGTTCGTAAGCAACTTTGTCTTCTCTATCTGTAATTTGTACTTCATCGCCAGTTGAACCAAATTCTGTAATTAAATATATTTCGTCGTGTGGTTCTCTAGAGGAAGAAAATATAATGGCATTAATTTCATCATTCCATGAAGAACCTGGTAAGTTTACGTTGCCACTTCCGTCGGACATCAATAGCGTTAATGTTTCGGTAACTAAATTGTATTTGTACAATTCTGCTGGTTCTTGATTATAACCATTTATAAAACGTGTAAAAAGAATAGTTGCACCATTTGGAGCAAAAGTTGGGTTTTGCAAACTACCACTTAACGGAATATTTAAAACAATACCTTCATCATTTCTTGCGCTTAATAAAATTTCGGTATCATCTTCATTACAAGATGAAATCAAAAAGAATAAAATTAATACTATTAGTTTTTTCATGTGCTGTTTTTCTGAAGGTTAATTTTAAAGTACTAAATTAAACTATTATAATTAATATCTTAAAAATAATAAATTTGCTCGAGTTTACAGATTTTTCTTCCTTTTTTTATTCTACTATAAACTTAATGGAATTAATTTTTAATAGCGATTTTTTTTACATAATAATTATAAAGATCTATTACATAATGATTTATTTTATGCTTTTTGGTTACAAAAAAAGTGTATTAATTCGTTTTTAGCATAAAAGGTTTTGATAAGGCAATTAATTTATAGGGTATCTTATTTTTAAATCGTTATATGAAGTAGTACAGATTATCAATAATAATTAAAAATAAATCAATGAAAAAAACCATTTTAATACTTTGTTTACTTACAAGTTTACTTACAAGTATATTTATTAGTGCTCAAATTATAGAAACAGACAAAACCATGTTATGGACTTCGTTTGGTTTAAGTAAAAAATTAAATGATAAGTTTAGCATTAGTTACTTTCAATTAAATTCTTTAAGTTTAAAAGATTCTCGCTTTAATTTTATTCAACCAGATTTAAAAATTGGGTATAAATTAAATAAAAAATGGGATTTATCAATTAACTATACGCCCACAATTTCTTTAGATACTGTTCAAGGAAATCAATCTATATTTCATAGAGTTTCTTCTAGAATTAGAGTTAGTACCAAGGTAAGTAAACGTATAAGAATGAAGAATTCTATAACAACAGAATTCCATTTTACACAGCGTTCTAAATTTAAACAGCGTATTTATTATAGGTTAGATTTGTTTTATAGAGACACCAAATTACCTTGGCGTTTACGACCATTCATATCCCAAAAATTGTATTGGTATTCAGGAGGTAGACTTTTACAATATTATGATACAGATGGAGTAAAGACAGATTTAAAGGCTCCAAATGGTTTGCATGCTTACAGAATAAAAACAGGAATAAAACTTTATCCTACAGACAAAGTTAGTTTTTCGTTATACTATCAAAAACAAAAAGAATTCAATTCTAGCCTTTTTGGCACTCGTGAAATAAATAGCCTTAATCCAAATTCAAATAAAATAAGAAGATCTTTTTACGATTTTTCTGTAATAGGAGTTTCTTTAAATTACAAACTATAAAATTATTCAATATGAAAATAATTAAAAAAAGTATTATTACTAAAAATGTTAACGATTATAAAATTAATCGAAAAATTAAAAAAACGTATGTGCCTAAATCTGGAGATGTTGCTGTTTTTCAAGTATTATCAATAGGAAAGCATAAAGCAATACAAGGAGAAAATGGTAACAACAGTTATATTTTTCCTGAAGATAAAATACTTGCAACCTTTGGTACACGTTATGCAACTGCACAGTTTGAAGGTTATGTGCCTAAAAAATATCATAGAAAATATCAGATTCTTGGTCAAGGTGGTGTTGTAGGTGTTTTAGCTAGTTTACACAGTAAATTTGAAGACATTGGAGCAACCGAGGTAAAACTTGTTGGTTATGCCGTTGATGAAAATAATGAAGTAATAAATACAATTTATAATAGTGTTGAAAAATTAACTTTTGATTCTAAAAAAGAAAGACCATACAAAATGTATCTTTCGGTAGGTGCAAGTATGGATAGTGGTAAAACTACGACAGCAGCATTTTTATCAAGAGGTTTTATGAAACAAAAAAAGAAAGTAGCGTTTATAAAACTTACAGGTACGGTTTTTGCAAAAGATTGTAGTGTTGTAAGAGATTGTGGAGCAAGAACTGCGGTAGATTTTTCATATTGTGGTTATCCGTCAACTTTTTTGCTTGAAACTGATGAAATCTTAGACATTTTAGAGACATTATTAAATAGAGTTGAAAGAATTAAACCAGATGTTGTAGTAATAGAGATTGCAGATGGTTTAATACAAAGAGAAACTAAGGCTTTGATAAATCATAAACCTTTAATGAATTTAATCGATGGTGTTTTACTATCTTGTGCAGATAGTTTATCTGTAAAAAGTGGCGTTGAAATTTTAACTAAATTAGATCATGAACCAATATTAATAACTGGTGTATTTACTGCTAGTCCGTTAATGGTTAGTGAAGTTAAAAATGAAACCAACATTCCTGTTTTTTCATTAGAAGACTTTATGAATAAAAATAATTTTAATACTGTGTTTTCCTAACATTAAAACTTTAATAAATATAATTTGATTTTTAATTCAGATACTAATTTAATTAAACAGTTTATTCTACAAAGAAAATTTAGAACATTTTGGATTATTCTTTTAGGTATAATTACAAATCTGTTTACTATAATTATACCTGTTAGTATTGGTAAATATTATCAATTAGTATTTGATTTTAAATCTTATAGATTAAAGTCTCTTAGTGTTATACCATCTAATATTTGGGATACCGTTCCAAAGTTTTTAATTGTTTTTTTTATCTTAATTGTTATAAGGTATTTATTTTATTTTTTACATGAGTATTATTTAAGAGGCGAAGGAGAGATATTTATAAAAAATATAAAAGACTATTTATTTAAGCATCAGTTACAAATTCATAATGCTGTTTATAAAGAAAAAGGTGTTGGTAAATATTTACTAAGGTATTCAGGAGACATTAATAGTTTAAAAAACCTTTATTTAAAAGGTACAGTAAGAGCAATAGTAGATTTTGTAATGATATTATTTGCTTTGTCTTGGTTGTATACCTTGAATGAAAAAGGAGCCATTGCAATTATAGTATTATCAATGCTATTCTATATAATAATTCGTTTTTTAAACAAAAAAGTTGAAACTTATTCTTTTCAAAAAAGGAACAGAACGTCGGGACAATTATCTTTTGTTAGCAGAACATTAAATAGTATCGTTAGTGTTATTTTACATAATAAACAACCTGTAGAATTAAAAAAATACATGAAAAAATCGGATGCCGTTATGAAATCTGCTTTTGAATTTAATAAATGGTCAGTAATAAATAGAGGTTTTGTTTTCTTTATTCAATATGTTATTTTAGGTGTTGTTTTGTATGTTTTTTATTTAGATACTAAATCTAATACTCTAAACCACGAAAGCGAACTAATTAGTTTTATATTATTATATATAACAATATTGCCAGTAATAAGAAGGTTGTTTTCATTAGAGAGAGTTTACAAACTTGGTAATATATCATTAAATAAGTTAAATAATATATTAGAAATAGAAAGTGAAAATATTACTATTGGTGAAAAATTAACAATAAATAAACCTAGAGTTGTTTTTGAAGATGTAAAATTTGATAGATTTGAAACTATTAATTTTAAATCTAAAAAAATGGGTTACAGTTCTCTAAAACTACCTATAGGTGTGGAAGAAAGTGATATAATTTCAGCATTGTCAAGACTATATAATGAATATGAGGGAATTATAAAAATTAACAATTGTGATATAAAAGAATATTCTCCAAAATCTTTACGTAGTTCTATTTCTTTTTGTTCAAAAAAAATACCATTAGTTGGTAGAACGGTTTATGAGGTAATTACTGAATATAGATCAAATAAAATTAAAGAAGAAGCAAAAAATGTATTGTCTGAAATTCAATCTGTTTTTTATAATATACCATCACTAGAACTCGATGAAAGAATAGGAGAAAATGGGTCTCAATTATCTAATGGGCAATATGAAGTTTTATGTCTTGCTAGAGGTATTTTATCAAAAAATAAAATAATAATTGTAGGATTTTTCCCTATTTTGTCAAGATATAATTTAGAGGCATTTTTAGACGTATTAAAAATGAATGAAGCTACAATAATTAAAATTAAAGCCTAAAAATAATGATTAAACCAATAACAATAACACTTTTAATATTTTTGATTATTTCTATGGTAGGTATTAAATATTCCAAAGCAAAAAAAAACCCTTATACTATTGTGATTCATGGTGGTGCAGGTACAATAAAAAAGAGTAAATTAACACCTGAGAAAGAAAAAGAGTACAAGTCTTTATTATCCTTTGCGTTAAAAAAAGGTAAAGAACATATAGAAAAAGGAGGTACTGCTGTTGAAACCGTAGAAATAGTAATAAAAATTTTAGAAGATTCACCTCTTTTTAATGCAGGAAAAGGTTCTGTTTATAATAATGTAGGGTTTCAAGAAATGGATGCTTCAATTATGGATGGAATTAATTTAGATTTTGGTGCGGTAGCAGGATTTACAAATCTAAAAAACCCTATTGAAGGTGCAAGAATAGTAAAAGATAGCACAAAACATGTTTTTTTGTATGGTAAAAGAGGACAAGATTTTTGCATGAGTAAAGGTGCTGTTTATGCCGATAGTTCTTATTTTTATTCGGAACATCGTTGGAAACAATATCAAAGAGCATTAAAAAAAGACTCTATTGAATTAGATCATAGTAGCGATAATAGTAAAGAAGAGAATAATAAAGAAGAGAATAATAAAGAAGAGAATAATAAAGAAGAGAATAATAAAGAAGAGAATAATAAAGAAATTAAAAAATTTGGTACAGTTGGCTGTGTTGTTTTAGACAAACAAGGTAATCTAGCCGCAGGAACATCAACAGGAGGACTTACCAATAAAAAACATGGTAGAATTGGAGACTCGCCAATAATTGGTGCAGGAACTTATGCAAGTAATAAATCTTGTGCTGTTTCTTGTACAGGTAGAGGAGAATATTTTTTAAGAGGAACTATTGCTAGAGATATTGCAGCACTAATTGAATATAAGCACTACTCTTTAAAAAAATCTGGTAAAAAAACCATGAAAAAACTTTCTAATATGAAAGGAAAAGGTGGTTTTATTTCGGTTGATAAAAAAGGTAATTACATTATGATGTTTAATACTAGAGGAATGTATAGAGCTGTTGCAACAGATAAAGGAGAATTTAGAGTTGCAATGTATTCTAAGGATGAATAAAAAATGGACTTTAGCAATTAGAAATTGGGTTTGATTTTAAACCAATTTATTACTATATTTGAAAAAAGGGTTCGACTAGGATAGTGTCAAAATTTCATATTTTTTTCTTTGTGAAACTCTATGCTTCTTTTTGAAACTCCGTGAAACAATTATTTAAACTCAATATATTCCGTCGGAACTTCATCTGTTAACCAAACGCCATTTTCAGAACAATAAAATTTAAATCCATTTTTGTACATTTCTAAAGTACGAATGCTTAAAATAATTGCTTTTCCTCTTCGGCTACCAACATTTATTGCCGTTTCTCTTTCGTGACTTAAATGTACATGTTGTCTGCTCATTTTTTGTAATCCTGTTTTTTTAATAGATTCCATAAATTTTGCTACAGTACCATGATATAAAAATTGTGGCGGTTCTAATGCTGTTAATTCTAAATCTATATTTTTTAAGGAATGCCCTTGATTTGCTCTTATTTTGGTTTTGTCATCATTAAAACTAAACCTTTTTTTATTGTTTGTTACAACAACTTCTTCTAATTGTGTTAGATTAAAACGGATTTTAGATTTTGAAATCAATTCGTTTACATTTGCCCAACCATTTTCGTCTAACGTTAGACCTATTTTATCTGGATTATGTCTAAGTATTAAGCTTAGAAATTTACTTATTTGTTTTGTTTGTTTTTCGTTCATTATATTTTATTTAATCACAAAATTCACTATAGTTTTAGCGCAATTTGTATTACTTTTTCATCGTCTAGTTTCTTAACAGAATCTGTCGTAAAAATCATTTCAAAATAATTGTTCAATTCTTTTAGGCCTTTACTGAAAATTCCGTGACTTACGGCTAAATACAATTTACCAGCATTTTTTGTTTTTAATGCTTTTGCTAAACCGATAAATGTTTGTCCGCCATCGCAAATATCATCTACAATTAGGCAATCTTTTCCGTTTAAATCTTCATGATATACTTTAAAATCTTTTATTTTTCCTGTTAGTACATTTCTTGTTTTTGAACATTCAATAACTTCGTATTTTTGAAGGTGTTTTGCCAATGTATATATCTTTTTTAAAGCACCAGCATCTGGAGAAATTAGTACAATATCTTTATTTATTTTCTGAATCACTTTTTCTATAAATATATGATTATTTAAAGATGTACAATTATTTAATAATGCAGTTGTTACTTCGGAATGTACATCGAAAACAGTCACTTTATTAAGATTTAAGCCGTTTAAAATATCTGCATATACTTTTACGGAAAGACTTTCGCCTTTTTGCATTAACCGATCTTGTCTTGCTGCAGGAAAATATGGAATGAAAACATTAATTTTTTCAATTTTCATTCTTTTTAAAGCATCAATTGCTATTAATAGCAACCCAAAATCATTAAACGAATTTATTCTATGCGAAACCGTTACTTGTACCACATCTTTTAAATCATCACTTATTTTAATATGTGGTTCGCCACCCGAAAACACAAACGATTCAAAAGTAATTTGTTTTTTATTAGGAAACGGATTGAAATTTTTATCTAAATTTAATATCATAATGCGTAATTTTAACGCAAAGATATGACGAACATTTCTAATAAAAAAGAATTAAGTGTAGTATTTACGCAAACTTAATTTCAAAATGGAATCCTTTTTCTTCTAATTCCTTATATTTACTGTGGTTAAACTGAAATAATTTTGCAGGTCTACCTGAAGTTTTTTTCTGAATTTGATCCGTTTCTTTTAAAATAGCAAAACTCAGCATCTTTTTTCTGAAATTTCTACGATCAATATCTTGATTTAAAATAGTTTTGTAAAGATTTTCAATATCCGAAAACGGAAAATATTTTGGTAATAAATCAAACCCAATTGGTTGATAATGCAACTTTGCTTTTAATCGGCTTATTGCTTTTTCAATAATTTTATTGTGGTCAAAACCCAATTTAGGAATTTCGTTTATAGCAAACCAAGCAGCATCTTTTGCATCTGTATCTGCTTTTAAAACTAGTTTATCTGGATTTACCAATGCAAAATATGCAACAGAAATCACTCTATTTCTAGGATCACGATCTATAGCATCGCCAAAAGTGTATAATTGTTCTAGATAATTTACGGTAATTCCTGCTTCTTCTTTTAATTCTCTTGTAACAGCATTTGTTAAAGACTCTTCGTTTTTTACCAATCCGCCAGGTAAAACCCATTTATCTTTAGCAACACCATATTTTTGTTGAATTAATAATGTATAAAGTTGTTTGTTTTGATAACCGAAAACAATAGCATCTACAGCAACTTTTATATCTTGAATTTTAGACATTTTGTGTTTGTTTTACACAAAAGTACGAAAGAAATTAGAACAAAATTAAATCAAAATAGATATTTATGTTATTTCACGATATCTTTAACTCGATCAACTGTATCTAATTTACTTAAAGTTAATCTAACAACACTTTTTTTAATTGCCGTTAAATCATGTAGAATGCCACCTTCTAAAGAAATTAAATCGCCTTTTATTAAATGGTGCATTTCTTCATTTACACCAAAATCAATTGCACCTTTTACAATTTCTACAGTAATTGGGAATTTTGTTTGATGCTTTTTCATAAACTGACCTTTTTTGAAAAGAATTCTTATCTCTTTAGTTGTTTCAGTTTCGAATAAAACAGAAATTGCTACTTTTTCTTCGTTGTAATTAAGGTCTTTTAGTATATTTGTATAGTTCATTTTTTTATTTTTACAATTGAATACAAATTTAAAAGATTTAAATGTCTTTTAACATGACTAATGTTACCTAATGAAATATTTTTATTTTTTTATACTCGTTTCTTTTATTTCTTGTCAATCTAAAATTGATAAAAACAGTTTTCGTAATAATTTTTCGGAAGAAGAAAGTGAAATATTACAAACTGCAGACTCCATAATAAAAGCAGCTTATTACACTACTTTAATAACTTTAGATAATAAAAATCAACCAAGAGCAAGAATTGTAGAACCATTTTTACCAGAAAAAAATTATGTAATTTGGATGGCAACAAATCCTAAAAGCAGAAAGGTAAATCAACTAAAAAATAATGCGATAACAACTTTACATTACTTTGATAAATCTAAACTAGCCTACGTTTCGTTAATGGGAAATGCTTTTTTAGTAAATAATGATTCCATTAAAAAGGAAAAATTTAAAGATGGTTGGGAAAAATTTTATGCCAACCAAGAAGAAGCATATCTATTGATAAAATTTGTTCCGAAAACACTAGAATTAATTAGTATTTCGGATAATTATTTTGGCGATAAAACAACTTGGAAACCTCATCAGGTTAATTTATATAATTAAATACCTTTTGGTATCGCATCGATCAAAGCTTTGGTATATTCTTTTTCGGGATTAGCATAAATTTCATCGGCATCACCAATTTCTTCAATTTTACCTTGGTTCATAACCACTAATTGATCTGCCATATATTTAACAACAGCTAAATCATGCGAAATAAATATATAAGTAAAGTTAAAGTGATACTTTAAGATATTTAACAAGTTTAAAACCTGTGCTTGAACCGAAACGTCTAATGCCGAAACCGATTCATCGCAAATAATAAGTTTTGGTTGTAGAGCAATTGTTCTTGCAATACCAATTCGTTGTCGCTGACCGCCAGAAAACTCATGCGGATAACGATAATAATGCTCTTTTTCAAGTCCAACTTTTTCTAAAATTTCAAAGACTTTTTCTTTTCGCTCTTTATCCGAATTATACAGTTTATGAACTAACATAGGTTCTAAAATAGCTTCACCAACTAAAATACGCGGATTTAAACTAGAAAACGGATCTTGAAAAATGATTTGAATTTCTTTAGATAAGTTTTTTCGTTCTTTATTGATAAGATTTGTAATATCTTTATTTTGGTATAGAATAGTTCCTTTTGTGGCTTTTTCTAAACCCATAATTGTACGACCAAGTGTGGTTTTTCCACAACCAGATTCACCTACTAAACCTAAAGTTTCGCCTTCGTATATTTTTAGAGAAATATCATCTACTGCTTTTACAATATTCTTTTTGGAAGTAAAGTAAGTTGCAAGATTTTTTATTTCTAGAATTGGCGGTTTGGCGTATAAGAGTTTGTGGTTTTGTTTGCGTTCTTTTGCTGAAATAAATTTTGAATTTTGAATTTTGGATTTTGGATTCTCATTCTTTTTCTCTTCGCATTCTTCTTTTTTATTTTCTCTGTGTTTCTCTGTGTTTCTCTGTGTTTCTCTGTGCAATAACTCTTCTTTTGACACAGATTCCACAGATTTACACGGATTTGCTTTTTTATTTTCTTTGTGGATCTTCGTGTTTCTTTGTGAATCTTTGTGTAATAACTCCTCTTTTGACACAGATTCCACAGATTTACACGGATTTGCTTTTTTATTTTCTCTGTGAATCTCTGTGTTTCTCTGTGAATCTCTGTGTAATAACTCTTCCTCAAATTTCGTATCTAAAAAATCATCAATAGTAGGCAAAACACGCAATCTAACATCCAAACTAGGTTTAGACTGTATTAATGCTTTAGTATATTGATGTTGAGGCGATTTAAAAACTTGTTCAGACAAACCTTGTTCCACAATATTGCCTTTATACATTACCAAAACACGATTGGCAATTTCGGAAATTAATGCCAAATCATGCGTTATAAAAATCACACTCATTTCGGTTTCTTGTTGCAATTCTTTCAACAATAAAATAATTTCTTTTTGAACAGTTACATCTAAAGCGGTTGTTGGTTCATCGGCAATTAATATTTTTGGTTTACATGCAATTGCCATAGCAATCATGACACGTTGCATTTGTCCGCCAGAAATTTGATGCGGATATTGTGAATAAATCTGTTCTGCTCGCGGCAATTTTACTTGATTAAATAGTTTAATAACCTCTACTTTAGCATCTGTTTTTGAGAGTTTTGTATGTTCTAATAATATTTCTAACACTTGATAACCACAAGTTAAACTAGGATTTAAAGAACTCATCGGTTCTTGAAAAATCATAGCGATTTGATTTCCTCTAATTTTACGGAATTGTTTTTCCGAACAAGTAATTAAATTTTCATTTTCAAACTCAACTTTGCCAGAAACTACTGCTTTCTTCTTTGGCAATAAACCTAAAATAGATAATGCAGTAACCGATTTACCTGAACCAGATTCACCAACAATACCTAATATTTCGTTTTTATTTAATTGGAAAGATATATTGTGGACTACTTGGTTGGTTTCCGTTTTTGACGGAAAAGCAATGGTAAGGTTTTTTATGTTTAGGATTGGTTTCAAATTATTGTATTTGTTTTGTAAAATTAGTTAATTTTAACTTTACTTCGTTTGGAATGTTTCCGTTTTCAATCCAGCAATGAACATCTGCAATATATTTCATACCTAAATAATTTGCGGTTTCTATAAATGGCATGTGAAATCCGTTTTTTAATTCTTTGTCGCTTCCAGAACTAATAACTGCCATTTCCATTCCTTTAAGTTTTTTTCCTAAATCTTTTCTTGTTTCTAAACAATCAGAAAATCGATCAAAAAATGTTTTTAAAATACCACTCATCGCATACCAATAAACAGGTGTTGCAAAAATTATAAGTTCAAAATTAGTTACTATTTCTTCCATTAATGGTAAAAAATCATCGTTACTATTTTTAAATTCATAATCAAATTCACCAATATTTTTTGATTTTAAATCTACTATTGGATAGTTTGTTTTATCACAAACAAATTTAATCATTTTAGATGTTTCGCCATTACTGTTGGAACTGCCTAAAATTATGATTGCTTTTTTCATTTTAGCCATTTTGTATTAACTGTATTAATTTTTTAGGATTTTGATAATTATTCCAAAAAAGTAAAATTTCTATAACATTATTTTTAACTTCATAAAACAAGGTAATTTGCTTTACAATTATTGCTTTTCTTATGTTTAAATTTTCTTTCCATAACGGGAAAAAGGTTGGGTTATTTTTAATTAAATCTATCGTTTTTTCTTCTTTATCTAAAAAATTAAGTAAACTTATTTTTGGCCAATTATTTTGTAAATAACTTAAATTTGAGTCTAATGTAAAAACTGCTAGATTAGAATAAACAATTTTATAATCCATATTTTTCTTTCATTTCCTCCATTACTACATTATGTGTTTTATATAAACCATCTTTAATTTGTTGGCTTGAAATTTCTAATAATTTATCAATAATTTCCATTTCATAATCATTGTATTCTTCTGGATATAAATACTTAGAAAGTATCTTTACTTCTGCACTTGTAAAACGTTTTTCTTTTAGTTTTTTGTAGAAAAAACCTCTTTTTAATCCCAACAAATTCATAAAGAATTGTATTTTATAATTACTTTTTTTTATATCATCAGTTAATCGATTTATAATTGCATCGTATTCGTTGATAATGCGTACAGTGTTCATATTTATAAATATTTTGTTGATATTTATGGTAAATATACAATTTTTTTATTAATGTTATAACTTTGCAATCTTTGATAAAATCTTTGTGTTTCTTTGCATTAAATTAAAAATACAATGAACTATTTATCCGTTGAAAACGTAACCAAATCTTTTGGAGAAAAACCAATCTTTGAAAATCTTTCTTTTGGTATAAACAAAGACCAAAAAATAGCATTTATAGCCAAAAACGGAACAGGAAAAACATCTTTACTAAACATAATTGCTGGTAAAGAGAGTTTAGATTCTGGTCGAGTAGTAAAGCGTAAAGGTATAAATATTGTGTATTTGGCGCAAAAAGAGGATTTAAATCCTAAATTAACTATTGAGGAAACTATTTTTCAATCGGATAATCCTATTTTAAAAATTGTTGAACAATACGAACATGCTTTATTAAATATGGAAGATGCGGATGCTTATCAAACAGCATTCGATTTAATGGAACAGCATCAAGCATGGGATTTTGAAACTAACTACAAACAAATTCTATCCAAATTAAAATTTGATGATTTAGATTTAGTTATCGGAACACTTTCTGGTGGACAGAAAAAACGATTAACATTAGCCATTAGTTTAATTAACAAACCAGATCTTTTAATATTAGATGAACCAACAAATCATTTAGATTTAGAAATGATTGAATGGTTAGAGTCTTACTTTAAGAAAGAGAAGATAACTCTCTTTATGGTAACGCATGACCGTTATTTTTTAGAACGTGTTTGTAATGAAATAATGGAACTAGATCAAGGAAAAATTTACAAGTACAAAGGTAATTATTCCTATTATTTAGAGAAAAGAGATGAGCGTTTAGAGGTTGAAAAAACCACTTTAGGCAAAACAAAACAACTATTTAAAAAAGAATTAGCTTGGATGCGAAAGCAACCAAAAGCAAGAACTACAAAATCGAAATCTAGAATTGATGATTTTCATGAAATAAAAGCAAAAGCATCACAACGTAGAAATGATCATGTAATGCAACTCGAAATTAATATGGAGCGTTTAGGTTCTAAAGTGGTTGAATTACATAATATTTCGAAATCGTTTGATGATTTAAAAATTCTAGACAATTTTGAATATGTTTTTAAGCGTGGCGAACGTATCGGTATAATCGGTAAAAACGGAACAGGAAAATCCACTTTTTTAAATATGCTTACTAGAGAATTAGAAGTAGATTCTGGTAAAGTTGTGGTTGGTGATACGGTTAAAATTGGCTATTATCGTCAAAGTGGAATTGTAGTAAAACCAGGTCAAAAAGTAATTGAAGTTATTAAAGAATTTGGTGAATATATTCCGTTAAAAAAAGGACAAAAACTCTCTGCTAGTAATTTGTTAGAACGTTTTATGTTCGATAGAAAAAAACAATACGATTTTGTCGAAAAATTATCTGGTGGCGAACTAAAACGTTTATTTTTATGTACGGTTTTAATTCAGAATCCGAATTTTTTAATTTTAGATGAACCAACAAACGATTTAGATATTATGACACTTAACGTGCTGGAAAACTTCTTATTAGATTACCCAGGTAATTTAATTGTGGTTTCGCATGATCGTTATTTTATGGATAAAATTGTAGATCACCTATTTGTTTTTAGAGGCGATGGTGTTGTGGAAGACTTTCCAGGAAATTATTCCGATTACAGAGCTTACGAAGATTCAAGTTCTTTAAAATCTGCACAAAAAAATATCGTAAAAACTGTTGAAGTTATTATTGAAGAAAAACCAAAAGAAAACGGTTTGTCTCACAACGAAAGAAAAGAACTCAACAGAGAATTTGGTAGATTAGAAGCAGAAATTGAACGACTAAATAAAAAGAAAAAAGACTTAGAGTCTAAATTTGCTAACGATGAAATTGATGCTGACAAAATTGTATCTTCATCTGAGGAATTACAACAATTTATTAGTGATTTAGAAACCAAGGAAGAACGTTGGTTGGAAGTTTCTATGTTGTTGGAGTAATATTTTCTTAGATATTCTGTATTGCCAGTGCTTTTATTAAACAGTTGGTATATGAAAAGTAGTGCAATAAAAAGCGATAATTTTCGGATGAAACTCAAGCTTAATTTTTAAATTTTGGCGACTTTCCGAAATTGCCTAACTTTCACTATTTTTTATATACCTTGTTGGTAATTTACTTTAAATTCAATTGTCTATTCTTTCAAAATATAGTTCAGTAATGGGTCATCACCGTTTATTATATCAAATAGTTTTAGGTTAATATTTTTATCTGGAATAATGCCTTTGTTTAATGGTAATAGAGGAACATTAGTAGACTCTCTTTCTGTACCTATTTGTAAAGCAAGTTTTGTGTTTTTCAAAGACTTTACTCCTCTACCTGGATGCGTACTGTAAGTACCTCCTGTTTCTTCTCCTACTATGGTTGCTAACTGATTATACTTTATAACCGCCAACATTTGTGTTGTTGCAGATGCGCAACGACCATCTGTAAGCATATAAATATTTGCATTACTAATATTATTAGTTATTTTTGGTTTTACGGTATTAAAGTCATTATTCTCATAAAAATTAATTTTTTTACCAATAATATAGGATAATATATGTTTAGTGCATTCAGGATTTCCTCCTCTATTTCCTCTTAAATCAAACGCCACTTTACTTATATTTTCATCTTTTATTTTTTTCATATAAGTATCTATTATCTCCTTAAAAAAATCAATATTTTGTCTACCTCTTGAGAAATAGCTAAAATTCTTAATCTTGATGATAGCGGTTTTATTTTCTTTATTAATCTCTATGCCTAATCTTGGTTTATTATTTATTTCTACTTTGTAATTAGGAGCAGGTTCATCAATAAGAAATGATGTTGTAATTATTTTTTCAGAATTGTAAGGTTTAAACCTTATTTTATATTCAGGTTCAAAACCAAAATAACTGTGGTAGTAATACAGAAAGTTTACATTTAAATCTCCTCTATAAAAATTTTGATTAAATGCATCAGCAGAAATTGTTGATTTTAATATTTTTAAGATTTCATTTGATGAAATTCCGTTAATTTCTAATATTTCTGAACCTGGATTCATTTCAATATTTTCGACAGAATTGTTTGTTGCATACATTTTTTTATTTTCAAACCATACAATTAATGGTAACCAATACTTATATGGTGTTCTGAAAAAGCGAGTATCGACTATTCGTGTGTGTAAACAGCCTAAACTTGCAACTATTGGTGACGTTATTTGATAAAACTCCATAACAGTCATAGAATCTTTTAATTTATTTCGTTGCATCTTTACAAACTTTTCATAAGATACTTTATCAATAAATTCAAACTGTGAAGGATGTTCTTTTAGTGTTTCTAGCAATTGATTAAAATCTTCGGTTAACTTTTCCTTTCCAATCTGGTTATTGAGATTTTTAAGAATAGAGTCCTGAACTGTTTTATTTGGTAGTGTATGGTATAATTCGGTTTTTAAAAGTTGCTCTGGATTATCTTTATCATAAATATATTTTACGTTTGTAACTCCTCGACTTTTCAGTATTTTGTTATTTATATCGTAATTACTGCGTTCTATTAAATTGCCAATGCTATCAAACTTATATTTTGAATAAGCAATATTATTTCTTTTATCAACTTTATAGTTTCCATCTAAACCAACTTTCGCATATTTTAGACAATTCCCATTATCGTCATAGGTTGCAAAACCTCCTGCTGTCCCCATAAATGAACCAATAGTTGGTTTGTTTTCAGCGTTAAGAAACTTAAAATTAATGAGGTTGTTATTTTTATCATATGCAGCTTTATCTATAGCTATTCCGGTTTCATCATTTATTAATTTCAATCTCTTATCTACATTATTCATAGAAAGTAATAATCCTTTATCATTAAATTTGTATAGTACGCTATGAAACTTATAATAAGGTCGCATAGTTACATTTACTCCATTTACATCTTTTCTTGTTTCTAATACAGAATTATTATTAACGTGTTTCCAAGTATATTCAAAAATATTCCAACTGTTATTGATAGGTTTATCATTTTTATCATAAAATTTTAAACTTACTCTCTTCTCTTTTTTATTATAGGAATAAACTTCTTTAAACACTCTCATTTCATTAGTGGTTGATTCGTCTTCTACATTAAAAAATGTTCTTACTTCTTCATTACCAATGTATTCAATTTTTGTTTTTGAAGCCAATGCTCTTTTGCCATCAAGTAAACCGCTTCTATTCAAATCAATAAGATTGTTCTTATATAGATATTCAATAAGAATTAGCCTATTAGATTTATCATAACTTAATTTAAAGTGATTAGTTTTTTTACTTTCATCTTCGGTTAATTGTATCCTACCTTCAGTTTTAGAATAGGGCGTTTCTCGAAAAACAAGATGATTGTAATATTTTGTTGTTTGAGCTTCTGTAAACAAACTAAATGATAAAAAAACTATAATTAAAAGGAAATGCTTCATAAAATAAAATATTAAGTGAACAACAAATATAACTAAACTTTTAGTTTAAACTAAAAGTTTAGTTGTATTAAATGTAATATTAATTTATCTTGATAATTTTTAATAATTACAAATGGTTAATATTTTATTGATGAGAATATTTTGTTCTATTTCCTTTTCTTAATTTTGAGTTCGGAAGTTTCATTAGCTTGTTGCCAACACAAAAGAAAATTCAATTTCAATAGAATTTATCATTTGTTTGATTTAGCAAAAGCACCACAAATAAACCACAAAACCAAAAGTTATCTAAACAAGAAATAAAAACTAATTTCAATAATCACAATTAGTCACAAACAGTTATTTATTATAAATTGTTATAACACCGCATTTTTATTTTGATAATTATTTGTTGGTTTGTACTGAACAAATAAATTTTTTACAATGAAAATAAAAGTAATAATTACCATATTAATAGTTTTTATGTTTAACAACGTAATTGCTCAAATAAAAATAGAAGCAAGAAATCCGTTAATAATTGGCGAAAAAATTGAAATAAAATCTAAAATACTAAATGAAAATAGATTAATTAATATTTATTTGCCAAATGGTTATGCCAAAGATTCTATAAAAACATATCCTGTAATTTATCTATTAGACGGATCAATTAATGAGGATTTTATTCATATTTCTGGTTTGGTGCAGTTTGGTTCTTTCTCATGGATTAATATGTTACCCGAAACTATTGTTGTTGGTATTTCTAACATCGATAGAAAGCGTGATTTTACTTTTCCTACAAGTATAAAAAAGGATAAAAAGACCTTTCCAACTACTGGAGAATCAGATAAATTTATAAATTTTATCGAAAAAGAATTACAACCTTTAATAACTAAAAATTATAATACAAACAGCACAAAAACATTAATTGGTCAATCTCTAGGTGGTCTTTTAGCAACCGAAATATTATTTAAAAAACCAGATTTGTTTGATAATTACATTATTGTAAGTCCAAGTATTTGGTGGGATAATGAATCTTTATTAAAGATGAAACCTAAAGAATATACTTCAAAAAAAGCCATTTATATTGCTGTAGGAAAAGAAGGGAAAGTAATGGAGCGAACTGCAAAAGAATTATACGAAAAACTAAAACTAGATAAAACAAAAAACACACAATTGTTTTTTAAATTTTTAGAAAAACAAAATCATGGAGATGCACTTCATTTATCTGTATATAATGCTTTTGAAAAAATATTTTAATTATGAAAACACTTTATTTTTACCTATCAATCACTTTCTTTTTTATTTTTGATTCCTTGTTTTGTCAGAATATAGAAATTAAATTTCAAAAAACAATCGATTCCGTTTATCAACAGAATAAAGATGCTGTTGGCTTATTATTTCATATTGAATCTCCTAACAATTCAATTTCTTGGAGTTCTTCTATAGGTTTTTCAGATAAAAAAACCGAACAAAAATTAGACAAGAATCAACCTGTTTTAGTTGCAAGTAATACAAAAACATTTGTTGCTACTGCTATTCTTAAATTAGTTGAAAACGGAAAAATAACCTTAAATCAACCAATTAAAAAACTACTTAGTTGTAAAACTAAAACCATTTTAGAACAAGACGATTATGAATTAAATAAAATTACCATTAAACATTTATTATCGCATACTTCAGGAATAGATGATTATGTTAATGATGCTTATTTTGACTTTATAAATAATAACAAGCAACATAAATGGACTAGAAATAAACAGATAAAACTTTCGGTTAAAACAGGTCATTATTTATCTAAACCAGGAGAAAAATTCAAATATGCAGATATAAATTACCTTTTACTTACAGAGATTATTGAAAAGATAACAAAGCAACCATTTTATAAATCCATTAGAAATTTAATAGACTATAAAAAACATCATTTAAATAATACATGGTTTGTTGATTTAGAGAAAAAACCCATAAATACAAAACCATTAGCGCATCAATATTATAATAAATATAATTGGGATTCTTATGATTTAAATCCTTCATGGGATTTGTTTGGCGGTGGCGGAATTGCATCTACAACAAAAGATATGTCACTATTTTTTCAAGCATTATTTACAGGTAAAATCATCAAAAATAAAAAATTTATTAGTCAAAATGCAGACGTATTCTTTACCTAAGGAAGAATCGGGATATTATTGTTTAGGGATTAAAAAAATAATTTTTTCTGACTTAGAAGCTTATTATCATGGTGGTTTTTGGGGAACTGATGTTATGTATATTCCATCGTTAAATACAACAATTACTGCTTTTACTTTACAAAAAGAGAAACGAGTATTAAATGCAACTACGAGTAAATTATTAATTAAAATTTTGAGAAATGAAAAATAAAACAAGAATATTTACTGTACTAATGTTTAGCATATTGTTATTTAATTGTGAATCTAAACAGAAACAGAAAACGATTGAAACAACTAATTTAGAAACAGAAAAAGTTCCGTACAACGTTGTGAAAACAAACAATGCAAAATCGTTATTAATTCTTTTTCCTGGTGGCGGATCAACTTCAAAAGAAACAAAACAAGTCTTTAAGATTACAAAACCTGCTACAGAAAATGGCATTTCTATTTTGTTTATGGACTTTAATCGTCATTTATGGTTAGAAAATGAAGATTGCATGCAACTTACAAATCAGATAGAAAATGCCATTAAAAAACACCACCTAAATATAGATAATGTGTTTATTGGTGGAATTTCCATTGGTGGAAACGTATCTTTAACACTAACAAATTATTTATTAAAAACGAAACATAAAATTAACCCAAAAGGTGTTTTTGTGGTAGATTCACCAATAGATTTATATGCGTTGTATAAAAGTTCTATGAAAGATGTTGCACAAAAAGGTTTTTCGGAAGAAAGACTTGCCGAACCAAAAGGAATTATCGCTTATTTTGAATCTAGATTTGGCGGAAAAGATTCCCTTTTAACAAATATACAGAAAGTGTCACCTTATACTTTTAAGACGAAAAACAGGTACAATATACATCAAATACAAAATATTAAATCAAGAATTTATATAGAACCAGATACGTTGTGGTATAAAGAAGTTAGGCAAACCGATTTTGAAAGTACCAACGCTTATGCTTTACAAAGAATGTATCAAAATTTAAAAGAAAACAACTGGACTAACATAGAACTTATTACAACAAAAAATAAAGGTTTCCGTTTAAACGGAAAAAGAAATCCACACAGTTGGTCTATTGTTTCTGTGGAAGAATTAATACAATGGATAAAATAAAAG
Organism: Flavobacteriaceae bacterium; assembly: GCA_027065775.1. Classification (GTDB taxonomy): domain Bacteria; phylum Bacteroidota; class Bacteroidia; order Flavobacteriales; family Flavobacteriaceae; genus S010-17. Next base: position 19,957 of record JAMONN010000104.1, read on the forward strand.
TACTGAAATAATAACACGTGTATCGCAGATGTACGATGTATTTATTATTTTAATTCTATCAATAATTCAATAGAATGTTGAAAATTTGTTTTCCTGCGAATACAGGAATTTATTTAATGATTATTAACTTTCTATCCTTCGTAAGAATAATAACTTTTGAAACACTTTAGTTTTAGTTATTAAAATAATTAATTGTTATTATCGTTTTACTTTAATGAAAAACATAAGTCTACTTTTACTTTTTATATTAATTTCATTAAAAATAAATGCACAAACTAAAACAATTCATGTTTTTGTAGCGTTATGCGATAATAAATATCAAGGTATTGTGCCAGTTCCTAAAAAATTAGGCAACGGAAAAGATGCAAGAAATAATTTGTATTATGGTGCGATGTATGGCGTAAAATCATTTTTAAGATACAAAACATCTGTTTGGGTTTTTCAAAAAAACATACAATCAGCTAACAAAAACATTATTGAAAGTGTTTTATTTAAGCACAAAACTAAAGATGTGTATTTATTAGCAGATGCTTATGATGGCGAACAAATAAAAATGGGTACAATAGATTTTTTAAAGGCGGCGAATCATCAAAATTTAAAAAAAATAAAACATAATAGTAAGATAATTAATTTTGGTGGAGAATCAGATTTAGTTGCTTATATCGGTCACAATGGTTTAATGGATTTTGATATTAGTGTAAAATATAATGCTACAATTAAGAAAAAGAAAGACGTTATTATTTTGGCCTGTATTAGTAAAAAATATTTTAAGGAAGAAATTAAAAAAGCAAACGCAAACCCTCTAATTTGGACAACAGGTTTAATGGCGCCAGAAGCATACACTTTAAAAGCCGCAATCGACGGTTGGTTATTAAACGAACCTAATTCTAAAATTAAAGAAAGAGCAGCACAAGCTTATTATAGATATCAAAAATGTGGTATTAGAGGAGCGCGAAATTTATTTGCTACAGGATTTTAAAAAAAACATTGAGAAAATTTGAATACTATTTTCCAGCAACCACAATAACAATTTCTCCTTTTACCGTTTTTTCTTTAAAATAAGCTATCACTTCTGTTACTGTTCCACGTTTCGTTTCTTCGTAAATTTTAGTTAATTCCCTAGAAACGGAAACCAATCTATCTTCACCAAAATATTCCGAAAATTGCCCTAATGTTTTAAGTAATTTATAAGGCGATTCGTAAAAAATCATGGTTCTTGTTTCTTCAACTAGTAGTTTTAATCTAGTTTGTCTTCCTTTTTTTGGTGGTAAAAACCCTTCGAAAACAAACTTATCGTTTGGCAAACCACTATTTACTAATGCAGGTACAAATGCTGTTGCGCCTGGTAAACATTCAATTTCTATATTATTTTGAATACATGCACGAGTTAATAAAAAACCAGGATCTGAAATTGCTGGTGTTCCTGCATCACTAATTAAAGCGAAAGTTTCGTCATTTTTTAATCTTTCAATAATATGATTTACCGTTTTATGCTCATTATGCATATGGTGGCTTTGCATTGGTGTTTCAATCTCAAAATGTTTTAATAATTTACCCGAAGTTCTTGTGTCTTCTGCAAGAATTAAATCGACTTCTTTAAGCACTTTTACTGCTCTAAAAGTCATGTCGTTTAAATTACCAATTGGCGTTGGAACAATGTATAGTTTCATTGGGACAAATTTATATTAATTTTTTTAAATGCGTTAATTCTATAATAAATTAAATAAAACAGTTTAACAATTTAACACTACATAAATTTATATGGTTTTTCTCTTAAGAACTTTAACTTTATAATAAATCGACTTTTCAATTAAAAAATTATTTATCTGAACATCTTTTACCCTATAAGTTTGATAATTCAAAGTAGGCATTAATGTAATTAAATTTTCATGATTTTGTAAAGTTATTTTTCCATGTTTAAAAAATAGAATTTCTTCTTTCCATTTATAATGTAATTCGCCTTTTTCTTTATCAATTACAACTTGTAAAATTGGTGGTTCTGTTCGATTTAAATACCAATCAAACAATTCAGAATAATCATTTTCTAAAAGTTTGTTAAATTTATTTATGATTTCTTTAGTAGAAACATTTTGCTGTTTAAAGTCTTTTTGAATAGTATGTAAACTATTAAAAAAAAGACTATCATTATTTACAACCATTCGTAACGAATGTACTAACAAAGAACCCTTTTTATAAATATCTTGATCGGCTGAATTTGTCCAACTATTATACAATACATCGCATTTTTTATATAAAGGAATTGTATTTTTAATCGATTTAATATCATGAGCAATGTGTTTTTCGTATAACTTTTTGCCAGACAATTTTTCTGAAAATAATGCTTCGGCATACGTAGCGAAACCTTCGTGAATCCAAATATCACAATAGTCTTTACCAGTAATATTATTTCCCCACCATTCGTGTGCTAATTCGTGTACTAAAGTTATATTATACGCATCACCATAAGTTGCATAATCGTTTCCCATAGCAATACCAGATTGGTGTTCCATTGCTGTGAAATTTGATTCTATAAATTTACAACCATCATTCCACCATGGAAATTCACCAAACATTTTTTCAAATTCATGCATAATTATCGGTACTTGGTCATAAAATTTATTAGCAATATCATAATTATAATCTAATACTTGACATTCTATTTCTCTTTCAACTCCGTTAATATCTTTATAAGGTTTTATTATTTTTTTAAAATGCCCTATATTAAAAGATATATTATATATGTTAATTGGGTTTGTAATTGAATAATTATAAGTTTTAGTGGAATTATTATTATTAATTACCTTTTTAAGTTTTCCATTTGCTACTGCTATTAAATCTTTTGGAATGGTAATATTTATATTACATGAGTCCGCTTCAGCATTTAATAGTGCATTACATGGCATTATAAACTGTGGCCCAATTCCTTCCGTAGAAGTCGAAATCCAAGGTCGTTTATGTTTGTCAAATTTCCATATAATCGGACCTTGACCGAAAACATTCGCTGGTTTACCTTCGTAATTTATAACTAATGAAATACGTGTGTTTTTAGGTACATTATTTTCAAAAACTAGATACATTAAATCTCGGTTTCGCTTAATTTTTAAATTTTTAACGGAACATGTAAATGAATTAATTTTCATCTTATTTTGTAAGTCAAATAAAAATGTATTTTGTTCTGAGTTTGGAGTGAAATAAATTATCATTTTACCTGATATTTTTCTTTTTTCAGGAAATACTTTTACATTCCAATCATATTTATTTATATGATAATCTCGTTGTGGATTCGCATTATTACCTGCTATTTTTTCTCTTTTACTAAAATGTTTAAAATCTCTTTTATTAAGTGTATAAGTAATAAATGGTCTGTAATAACAAGAATTTAATACTATTAATGAAATTCCTAAAATTATTAATTTTAAAATGTGTTTCATAATTGTTAATTTTATTTATTCTTTTTGTAATTTCAATTAAATCGTTTTATAAACTATCTGATTTGTATTTTTTTTACGGACAAGTTTTGATTTATTTAAGGTTAAATTCGTACTAATTGCTTCGTTAAACGAATTGTCTATTGCGTGATATTTTGTATCAAAAAAAAAATACCAAACCCAGTTTTTGCTCTTAGGTTTTTCTTTTTTAAGAAGTTAAATTTTATATATGGTATTAACGAAATTACCTTACCAAGTTCTTTCGTATTACCAAAATCACGGTTTCACTTTGCGTAAAACCTCTGAAACATTATTTTTTCTTACCAAATAAAGACCTTAATTTTTTAGAAAAAACGCTTAAAATTCCTTTATTTTCTGGTTTAACATATTTCTTTTTATGTTCTTCTTTATAGTTATGACCTGCAAGAATTAAAGCGACACGTTCTTTATACTTTGCTCCTTTTTCTTTATCTATTTGATAAATATAATTAGCAAAGCCATCTATTTGAGCCAAAATATTTACATTTTTATTCCAAAATTTATCTTTTATACCATCTTTTTCGATTTGAAACAATAACGCTCTAAAGCGTTTTAAAGATTTTTTCGGAATATTTGTTTTTTCATTAACTACAACACCTGTAACTTCTTGCCTATTATTACGTTTCATAATACGTAATTTTTCAGGATGTAAATTAAAATTTTCATCCTCAACAATTAAACGAGAATATTTTAAAATATTTGTGATTTTTGTAAATTGTTTTTGACTTGCCGAAAATGTAATATCATCTACATATCTAGTATAATCAAAACCATATTTTTTAGCTAAACCATCTAATCTAAAATCTAATTTTCTGCAAATTACATTAGTAATTGCAGGACTACAAGGCGAACCTTGAGGTAAAAACCGAGTGCCTTTTTGTGCATAATAATCTTTACCAAGTAAAGAAATATCCAAAATTTTAGGTTCTGAACAAATCAATGCAAAAATAGTTGCTACTTGATCGGAATAACCAAAAGAAGTAAAAACACCTTTTATACGTTTATACGTAATTGTTGGAAAGAAGTTTTTTAAATCTTGGTTGATAACCACATCTTTTTTAATATGTGGTATTGCGTTAGTTTTAATCGATTTACCAACTACACAACCATTTGCTTTTTCATGCACATTAACTTTATTTAAAATTTCTTCTAAAATCCAAGTTTGTGCTGCTTTTAACCTTGGCATTGGCGCAGAAATTAATCGAAATCCGCCAGTTTTTTTAGGGATTTGAAAACGTTTGTAATGACTTATTTTAGCATTTTTTCTTGAGAAAGATAAAAAACGTAATTCACCAATAGTAATTTTCATTGCTTTTGCTAAATCTAAAGCTGTATGTAATATTGGTAAATTTTGTTTTTTAAGATTTTCAATATTAGAGACCTTATTGTTTAATTGATGCGAATAATTTTCGCCTAAATAAATAATATCTTGTTCTTTAGAAACTTTCCATTTTTCTGCTTTTTCTACACGTTCTTTTTCTCTACGTTCTTTGGTTTCTTTTTGTTTTAATTTGGAAGCAATTTTACGTTCTTTATGTTTTTGGGCAATAAACGCTTCTGGATCTTCTATTATTTTTTTTTCTTTAAGAAGTTTTTGTAGTTTTTTAGATAATTTACTTTCTTCTTTAAAAAATTTATTAACCGATTCAAAATCAACAGTTTCATCATTCCAAAAACCCAAACGTTTCATTTCTGAAAGAATGTATTCTTGTTTTGAAGATCCTTTTATCTTGTCATAAATTTCTTGTCTTCTTTCCGTAGAATTTTCCATAAATTATTAAAAAAGATAGCAATAAGACGTATTTTGTAATTCCTTCGTACAATTCTAATGACTGAATTAAACAACTCCAGTGAAATAGGTACTATAGTGCTATTTCACTTCGTAGAAGTTTAACCGGAAATGGCACTATAGTACCTATTTCACAAGTTAAGTTTAAGTCAGTGATGCGTTCAGTAACTGTGTGCAAGATTGGCGATCCACCAATCAGAATGCAAGGTTTTTATCTTATCACTACCAAGGTTCAAATATATTATATTTTTATTAATATTCGTTTTATTTTCACACGGAACTCACAGATTTCATAGATTTTTTATGTAATAACATCGCAGGTTTTAAATCCGTGTTATCCGTGTTTCAAATTTTATTTTTTATCAAAAGCAATCCGTAAAGCCAAAATATGTGCACAAGGACCTTTTGTCATTTTATTTGTATAATAGTAATTGCAATTGCATTTACCATCTATTATTTTTAAATCATTATCAATTATAACCGAACTTTCGTATTGATTACTAACCAATCCGTTAACGATAATTTTGTTATCTGCTGTGTTCGATTTCACTTTTTTAACTTCACCATTTTGCATTAACGAATAGGCTTCTTTATCCGTTTCACTAGAAAATCGAAGTGACTCAATATCAATGCCATCTCGCTTTAATTCTCTAACTCTGTAAACCTTATTTTTAAGATCGTAAATTACTTTTCCTGCTTGTGTAAATGTGGCTAAAGATTGTTTTACCGTATGTACATCTAAATTTAATTTTTTGGCGATTTCAGTTTCGGTATTAAACCAATCTTTTCGTAATTCTAAATAAATAGTTTGCATAGTGGTTGCTGCAACTTGTCCTCTTGGTGCTAATAAATCTAATTGACTTGCTTGTGTCCAATCATTTGCAGTCCAACCAGATAATCCTAAAGTAAAATACATTTCATTGGTTAAATGTGCTATGTAAAACGATGGCATTCCGTGACCTAAAAGATGTACTGTAAATTTATTGGTAATTGGCAGTAAACGTTCTAATAATAAAATTCTGCGTCTTCCCCAAACTTTAATTTCTTCTTCTTTTTCGCCTTTATAAATGGATTGTGTACATTCTACTTCAATATTCCAAGGTTCAAAAATAGCCACAATTGGTTGTCCTGGTTTTAGGATATATTTAATAGATCTTGGTCCTTTTCTTTCTTTATTTCGTTTTAAAACGGAAATAAAATTAGCAATATCAATCGCTTCTAATTCAAACGAAACTTTATTACTTGTCATTGCCGAACTAACTTGTAAAAAACCACGAACCCAACTATCTGGCAAGTCAATTTTCACCTCTTTGTAATTTTCTTCGCCTGTAGTTTTTACATCAAAACCTGATGGGTCAATCTTAAAATCGGTTTCCTTATAGGTTCTTATTTTTTGAAATTCTTGGTATAAATTATCAGAATAATCTATGTTTGTTGTACCACATTTAAATTCGTTTATATCTTTAAAAACGCCATAACCGCAAGATAATTTTCCGTAAACGGATTCGTCTTTACTAAAACATTCAAAAAACACTTGATCAGGATGTACTGTAATTACTGGGTCTAAAACATACCAAGCAGCCATATCGCGTTTGTATAAATAATTAAAGTATTTACGTTGTGCTTTATAATATGGTCTAGTTATTTTTTCTCGTATGCTTCGTAAACCTTGTAATTCGCATTGCATATTTTTAATTTCGGATTGTAATTTTGATAATTCTACAGAAGCATCTGCTAACCAAATTTCTTCTTGACTTTTCAACCAAGTTAAATATGCTGTATTATCCTTTGGTTGAAAATTAAAATCTGCTAAAACCACATAATGCAAAGCCGAAATTGCTTCTCGAAACGGAATTTTTTTATCTAATGTACCAACAAAAAATGTTGGGTCTCGCAAAACATCTGGTGCAAAATTTACCGAAGTTGAATTTGCTGTATTTTGCACTTTACTGTTTCCACCATATTTATAATTAAACTTCATTTGCTTAAACAGTTTTTATGGTTAATGGAACTTCTAAATTTGGATGTGCTTCGTGAATTTCTAATAACAAATCGATATGGTGACTGTTATCTTTTATTGTTTTTGTTCCTAAAACAGTTTTTATAATTTTAATGGTCATTTCTGCAACTTTTTCATTTTTAATTTCACGTTTTAAAAAAGTATAAATCCTCGTTTTTGTTGCTCTATTTGTATTTATATTAAATAAACTTGTCTTGAAAAAAGGTGCTAATTTTAAAATAACTTCTGTATTGTTTGACGCGTAATTATCTAAGTAATTGGTTACAAAAAACTGCATTTCTTTGGTTGGATGTTCTTGTAATTTTAATAATAAAGGCAAACCTTTGTCTTTACTAAAATGTATGGTAATCATTTTTCTACCAAATGCCTGTACGTCTTTTTTGGTATGATCAGAAACATATAATAAAAGTTCTAAAGTCCAATTTTCTAGTTTAATATGTGCTTCAAAAAATGTACAAGACCAGTTAATTACATCTTGCCATTTGCTATTAAATACTTTTAAAGCATCTTCTAATTCGTAATTAATTCTAGCAATATTATCTTTAAAAAATTGGTGCAAACTTTCGCGAATTTCTATAACTGCACTTGTAGATAATGCTACCAATTCATCTATGGTAAAATCTTTTAAAACAACACGTTCATTAAATAGTGGTGTTCCTAATTTTTGAGCAAAATCATAATCTGAAAGTACTAAATTTACAATACCTTTTGTATTAATTGAAGGTAAATTTTTATCGTAATATTTTACTAAAACTGCATAACTATTTTCGTGAACTCCAGTGTAATCTTCAACTTGAATAATTGTATTTAATAACTGATTTAATAGTTTTTCTTTAAAATTGGCATCTAACTTTATTAAACGTTCAATACTTGGTTGAATGGCACCTCTAACCTCTACGTGTTCTGAAAAACAATACGAACCAATTTTGTGTTTGTGTTCTAACAAAAAAGCATCTGGAAAATGAGCAAGTATCTCGATTCCTGCTTTTCTAATAATTTTTTCATCGGAATTTATATAACTATCAAAATTGTCTTTAAATAATTGAAATGCAGGTATTTTATTGTGTTTCGCTAAATTAATTGCAAATAATTTATTAGTTATATTATTGGAAATTGCTAAATTTTTAATCTCTTTTTCGGAAGTTTCGGCAAGTAATTCACCAAAATTTGTACTGCCAATTAATTGATTAACTAACAATAGGTAATCAAAATTATAATTGCTTTCTTTTTCAAAAAAGGAATTAATTTCCGTAATAGAAAACGGCATATTATAAGTAACTTTTACGGTATATAATTTGGTTAAATAATCAATTATAAAAAGTTGTTTTGTTAAAAGTAATTTTGAAATAAATCCTTTTTGTGTAAAATAATTTTCTTCGTAAGTAGTTAACCATTCTACTGCAATGTTGTTTGCCCTTTGATTTGTAGATTCTAATAACGCAAATAATATACTTTCTTCGGGTTGTGTGTTTTTATATTTTTCTTTTAGAATTGGTAAAATAATTTCTAAAACTCGCTCATCATAATGACCAACTAATTTAGTTAGTAAAGCATTAGTTATGTTCTCTAAAAACTTTGGATTATCTTGTATGATTTTTAATGAAAATTCAATAGCAATATCGCTTTTTGCATTGGCTAAAATAGTTAAAATTTCTTGTGGTTTTGTGTCCCAAATTGTTGGTAATATTTCTGAACGTTGTTTTGTTGCGTCTTTAAGTTCTTCGGTAAAATAGCGTTTTATTGTGCCTTTTATTTTGTTAGAGTTACCATAAACAATATACATTAAGGCTAAAAAATTACTATATTTTGGAAAATAATGTTTTTCGTTTTTGTATTGATCTGCTTCATAATCGTAATCCCAAATATATTGTACATCTTCTTTTTGGTTGTCTATTTTATCATCTAACGAACACAATAAATTGGTAGCATATTCTATATAATCATCTGTTGCAGTTTTACTATAATTTACAATTAATTTATATGCAGTTTTATCAAAATATGCTTTGGTCTTGCTTGAAAATGCAATTTTTGGATTTCTCTTTGTTTTTTCTTTTGTTGGATTGACCCAATTTCCATCAACATAAACATCCCAAGAAGAGGAAGAATAACCAGGATTACTAATTGCAATTCGTTTTGCAAGTAACGTTAAAAACGGAATATCATTAATGATTTCTGCTGTTCTATAAATGTAACGAATCGATTTAAACGTATTCACTTTTAAAGGCGTTTTTTGAATGAATTCGAATAATTTTTCTTTTAATTTTTCATTTTCAAAAGCCATTAAATAAGTATAGTAAACAATATTTGCATCAATGTTTTTATCACTTAATAAATGTGATGCTATTGAACCAATTACATCATCTGTTAAAGTAACGCGTTTGTCATTTTTAACCTGTTCTTTAACTGCATTGTAATGCATTGAATTTCCGAATTTCAACAAATAAGAAACTGCAATTCTACCAACTTTATTTGTAAATTTATTTTCTTTAAATATCGTAAAAATAGTTTCAATTTCTGTAGTATTCTTAAAATGTGCTAAAACATAAATTGTAGCATATTGTTCAAATTCATCTTTGGAATTTAGAAACGGTTTTATATAGTCTATTGCATTAGTCATATTTAATGCAATAGTTCGCATAATAATTCTTGAAAGTTTCCAGTTTCTTGTATATGTGCCTAAATTCGCTTCTTTTAAATAAGTTAAAATTGTTTCTTCTCTGGCGGTGTTTACTTTTGGTTTAGTTTTTTTAACAGTTGTTTTTACGTTGTTTTTCCCATTTTCGGAATAACCTTTTTTCTCTTTACTTTCAACTAATTTATTAAAGATTTTTTCGGCTTCTTCAAAAGCAACAGGAAAAACAGTTTTTGTACCTTCTCGTAAATTTGCGCCTCTGCGACCATACCTAAAGTTTACAATAAATAAATCTTGCCCAGATTCATAAAGATCTACTTCGTAAACTTTATCTGATTTTCCTTCAGAAAAGTATAGTGTCTTTTGTTTTATTAATTTCAATGTTTAATTTTTTGAAAGGTAAATATACTGAATTTTAAAAGATGTTTGACGCCTACCATTATTTTTAATAAGTAATGGTTTTAATACAACTAGTCTATTTTATTTTTTGGATTAACATTTCGATATTTTTTTTTGAATTACCAACAAAAATTTCGTCATCTACTAAAATAACTGGTCGTTTTAAAAACGTATATTCATCTAATATTAATTGTTTGAAATCTTTTTCGGTAAGTTTATTATCTTTTAACAGTTTGTAGCGTTTTGCTCTTTTACTAAATAATGCTTCATAACTTTTTGTAAAACTATACATTTCTTCTAATTGAGAAACAGTAATTGGTTCGGTTTTTATTTCTTGAAAAATGAATGCTTTATATTTCTCATCAGAAATTGATGCTTTTAATTGTTTTAGGATTTGCCTGTTCGTGTCACAGGTTTTTAGATGGTAAACTTTTTTCATTTTGTAAAAATAACTATTTTAAGTGAATTTTTTCATTTTGTCATTTACGGAATTAATTTTATCGAAAAAAAAATATTTACTAGTTTATATGATAATAGTAAAAAGATCGATTGTAGAACCTTAAAATTGTATTGAAAAAAATTATTAAATCCTAAATTAATATTCGTAATTTTGAATCCTAATTTAAAACTTAAAAAATGGCTCAAGATTTATATCAAGCTCCAGATTATTTCAATTTAGACGAATTATTAACTGAAGAACATAAATTAATTCGTGATTCTGCTCGTGAATGGGTAAAACGTGATGTTTCGCCAATTATTGAAGAATATTGCCAAAAGGCAGAATTTCCACATCAAATTGTAAAAGGTTTGGCAGAAATTGGTGCTTTTGGTTCTTATATTCCTGAAAAATACGGTGGAATGGGATTAGATCAAATGAGTTATGGTTTAATTATGCAAGAATTAGAACGTGGCGATTCTGGTGTACGATCTACTGCATCTGTACAAACTTCTTTAGTGATGTATCCTATTTATAAATACGGAAACGAAGAACAAAGAATGAAATATTTACCAAAATTAGCTTCTGGTGAATTTATTGGTTCTTTCGGTTTAACCGAACCTGATCATGGTTCTAACCCTGGAGGAATGGTTACTAACATTAAAGATATGGGTGACCATTATTTATTAAATGGTGCGAAAATGTGGATTTCTAATGCTCCTTTTGCAGATGTTGCCGTAGTTTGGGCAAAAAATGAAGAAGGAAGAATAAAAGGAATTATTGTTGAAAGAGGAATGGAAGGTTTTTCGACACCAACAACACATAACAAATGGTCATTAAGAGCAAGTGCTACTGGTGAGTTAATTTTTGATAATGTAAAAGTGCCTAAAGAAAACTTATTACCAAATAAAGATGGTTTAGGTGCACCTTTAGGTTGTTTAGATTCTGCTAGATATGGTATTGCTTGGGGCGCAATTGGTGCTGCAATGGATTGTTATGATACTGCTTTACGTTATGCTACGGAAAGAATTCAATTTAAAAAACCAATTGCATCTTATCAATTACAACAAAAAAAATTAGCAGAAATGATTACTGAAATCACTAAAGCACAATTATTAACTTGGCGATTAGGTACTTTACGTGATGAAGGGAAAGCAACTACAGCTCAAATATCTATGGCAAAACGTAATAATGTAGATATGGCTTTGAAAATAGCTAGAGAAGCAAGACAAGTTTTAGGTGCTATGGGAATTACTGGTGAATATTCTATCATGAGACATATGATGAATTTAGAATCGGTAATTACTTACGAAGGTACACATGATATTCATTTACTAATTACTGGTATGGATATTACAGGTATCCCTGCTTTTAAATAGATAATAAAAATTTATACAAAAAAAAAATCTTCTGAAAATTTTCAGAAGATTTTTTTATGCAATATATTTATTAAATTACTTTACAATAATACGTTTTACCTTACCAAATTTAGAAGTTCCTAATCTCACTAGATAAACTCCTGAAGATAAACCATAAGAGTCATTAACTTTAAAGTTTGGGAAATCAGTTTCTTCAGAGACAGTAATTAACCAACTTCTACTAATTAAAAAGTACCAATTAAACTAAAAGAAAAATTTCGACCAGGAGCAGAAATCCCAGAAGCAAACTCTCTATAATGTTGATCAAAAATATTATCTATACCAATGAGAAAATCAATATTTTTATGAAATTCATATTTTACATCAAAATTTAAAGTATTCCATGCAGGAGTTCCTGTACCTGTTTCTAATTCATCATCAAAATCTGGTGTTTGTTCTATATTATCAATTCCTTCGATTAAATTATAGTCGCTAAATTTCTTTTTGGCATTAAATTTAAAATTGAAACTAAAATCAAATTTATTTTTTTCATAACCAACTTGTATTGCTCCAAATAATGGTGGAATTGAAGATAATGGATCGCCAGTATCATAAGCCTTACCTTTTGTGTAAGTTAATTGTGCTTTACTATAAAATTGTTTTGTGAAATTTCCTTTAAAAGTAAATGTTCCTCCAACAATATAGGCATTTCCTTTATTTACATTTGCAATTATATCGCCTTGTTCACCATCAAATAAGATAGTAGAACTTCCATTTAGTTCAAAAAATTCTCTAATTATATATTGGTCTAATAGTGTGTAATATGTAGAAAAACCAATATGGTATTTTCTTGCTTTAAAATATTTTAGAATGCCTATTTCTGCATTATATGCAAACTCAGGTTTTAAATTAATATTTGGTACGGTTACTCTGCCTCTTTTTTCTCTTACTTTACCAACATCGTCTATGTTTGGTGATCTAAATCCTGAAGAAATCACACTGTTTAATTGCCATTGTTTTGTTGGTTTAAAAACATAACCAATAGTTGCAGTAACAGCGGTATTACTTAAGTTAATATTATTATCTGGTAAGGTAATAAATGTTTCATCGTTCCATTTTGCTGAAAGATGGGTGTTTGTTAATCGGATACCTGTATTTAACGTTTCTTTTTTATTTAAATCTTGTCTATAATTGGCATAAATTGCAGTACTTGTATAAGAACTTCCGCCATCAGCATATCTTGTTTGCACCACAAAATCTTCACCAAAACCAGTTATTTCATTTCCGTTTACAAGCAAAGTTTTTCCTTCTGAAGTTGAATTTACATCATTATAAGTAAATTCGGTTCCATAAGATAATATTCTTGAATTATCGGTTGTTAATGGTACTTCAAAATCTGCATTAAGGCTAAATACATCTACATTTTCGTTTCTATAAGAACGTTCTAAACTACCAAATCTACGCTGTATTCTTGACTCTTTAACATCTTGATATGCCAAAGTTATAGTACCATCGTTTAACCATTTTTTATTTGGATTAATTTTTAATTGTGTAGAAAGTAATAATCTTTTTTGTGGTCCATAACGCCATTCTGCAAATCTTAACTCTCCGTTTCTACGTTCGTATAATCTATCAAATCTCGGAATATCTGAAGATTCGCTATATTGAAAATTTATATTTAAATCTGTTTTTTCCGTTAATGGAATGTGGAGTTTTTGTAAAAAATCGAATTGGTCAAAACCAATGTTTTTTTGAATTTCTGGGTTTGAATTTACCACAGAAAATTCATTGTAAAAATTCTCGGTATTATTAGAGTATTCATATTGCAAACCCCATTCATTAAAACCATGAGAACGTTTCTTACCCATTTTTAAATCGCCAAATTCACTACGTGAAAAACTGGTAAAGGTTGCAAATTTCTTAAATTGTAATTCTACGCCACCTTGAAAAGTATATTCGTTATTTACCGAACTATATCTAGTTAAGAAGGAAGGTTTAACATTAAAAGTATCATTCGTTTTTGGTTTTTTTGTAATATAATGAATAATGCCACCTAAAGCATCCGAACCATAAATGACAGATGAAGGTCCAAAAACTACTTCGGTACGTTCTAACATGTTTGGTGATATAGAAATAGAGTTTTGTAAATGCCCTTTTCTGTAAATTGCATTATTCATTCTAACGCCATCGACAACTAATAAAATACGATTTGCCTCCATACCTCTTAAAACGGGACTTCCGCCACCAAATTGTGATTTTTGAACTTTTATACCAGGTATTTCGGCTAATAAATCTGCTGCGGTTTGTGGTGCTATTTTTTGAATTTCTTCTATAGATATCGATGCTAATTCTTGAGCAATACGACTTCGTTTTACTTCTGTTTTACTAGCCGATAAAAATATTTCTTCTAAACTATTAGAATTTTGATCTAAATAAATAATTGTTTTGTTTGTTAAATCTTTTTTTAAAGTAGTAAACGCTAAATATGAAATATGATTAAAGTAAATTGTTTCATTATCTTTATAATGTGAAATATTTATAACCCCATTAATATCAGAAACACAATGCTTTACATTTTTATCATTATGAGCATCTACATTTGCAATTGGTTCTTTCGTTTTTTGATCTAATACAGTTATATTTTGTGCATATATTGTATTAGCTATTAGTATAAAAAGTAAAAGTGTTTTCTTCAAAAGGAATTGATTTTATTTAAAAACAGTTTGCAATATTGCTAATGATTTTGGTTTTCTAAATTCGGGCAAATGTAAAGCAAAATAATCAATAATAAATAGTAAAAATGATTGCCTTAAAGTTGCACTAATATTTAATTTTGAAATAGCATCAAAATTTATACCAATTATGGCTTTTAGAAGTGTTAAATTTTCAGTATCAATATATTTATCTAAAGGTTTGTTTTTTGAAAATACACCTTTAGATAAATTAAAAAATTGGGCATCTTCATAATTTTTTTCAGGGAAAAACCCTAGATATATAGTCAATTTTAATAAAAAAAGTAAATGGAAATTTTTAGTTTCCTTATGTGTTTCTAAATATATCAAAGAGGTTTCTAAATAATTAAATAATGCTATATTTTTTTCTTCTTCTTTTAAAACATTCGTTAATATTTCGGCTAAAAAAATAACGATAGAACTTTTATAAATGTTTGTGTTTAGAGAATGAAACGGATAATAAACTCGTGCTTCTTTAATATAATTAAGTTTCCCTTTATTATTATGATTTCCAATAATATCTAATAAAGTAAAGACTTGAAAAAAAGCAATTTTTAACTTTTTAGATTTTGTGTTTTTAGATAGGATTCCTTTTAATAAGTAGGATTTAATACCTTCTTTTGTGTAACATTTTACTATTAAACTAGTATCTTGAAATTTTATAGTATTTAAAACAATTGCTTTTGTGGCAACTAACATTTATTTGATTATTGCTATTTTAGTAATAGAAGTTTCACTTTTATCGGGTAATGTTAGTAAAACAATATATATTCCTGAGGAGACTTTGCGACCAGAAAGGTTTGTTTTGTCCCAAATTACTTTTCCACCTTTTATTTCAGTACCTTCTTCAACATTAGTTTCATGTACTAAATAACCTGCACTATCTAATATTTTAACGTTAGTACCTCTTGGTAAATGTGTACCATGACGTCCATCTATAGTCACAAATTCATTACTGCTTGTTGATGGGTTTGGATATGCATAAGTTTCACCTAATGTATCCCCAAATGGTACTACATTATTATTAAAAGCAACAATACCTTTTGTTGTTGCAAAATACACTTTGCCTGTAGAATTATCGACTCTAATTTTTAATATTTCATTTGATGGTAAAGGTGAGTTGGTTGTGTTAAAATTAAATAATTCTTCTCTTCCGCTAGGATTTGTGCCTACAGCAGCGGAATTTGTACCAAACCACTTATTATCAGCTCCATCAATTGCTATAGTATTTACTTGTTCTATACCTAAAAGAGGTTGCGCTTGTTCTTCACCTGTTCCGCCTTCTAATTGAATTAAAATAGGATTTGCTTCGTATGTTTCTGCTTCAAAAATACCACCAACATTAGAAAATCTCACCAAACCTTTTTCTGTACCAATCCAAATTCTGTTATTTCGATC
Organism: Flavobacteriaceae bacterium; assembly: GCA_027065775.1. Taxonomy (GTDB): domain Bacteria; phylum Bacteroidota; class Bacteroidia; order Flavobacteriales; family Flavobacteriaceae; genus S010-17. Next base: position 36,188 of record JAMONN010000104.1, read on the forward strand.
AGAAATAATTGCCTTTACTACATTACTTGGTAGATCACCTAGATCTGCTTGAGCAACTAAACTTTGACTGCGTTCTCCGTTTTCATTAAAAATAATAGCTCCAAAATCACGAGTTGCCAACCATTTATTACCTAAATTATCTATGCTTATTTCTCCTAAACCATTATTTGAACCTCTAATTATATCCTCAACATTAAAACTTGTCCAATTATTATTAGTATCATATCGTTTTATTTTATTAGATGTCCATGCATTTGCAACCCATAAATCACCTTGATTATCAAAGACAGAACTTGAAACTAGTGTCGCTTCAGGAGCAAATATTGCGGCAGCACTCCAAACTTCTAAACCACTATTAAAAATGTCAAACTTATTAATAATTTCATCGTTAACAACTTCTATTAATCCATTCATATTAGAACTAAGAAAAACTCGATTCTCATGATTTGGATCGATCGCTATATCTACAATATCTAAATACTCAACTTCCGTAAAAGGAGTATTAATCCAACTTTTACCATTAAAATGACTAAACCCTTTTCTTCTACTAATAAAATTATAAGAAGCATTATAGCCACCATAAACAACCCAAAGATTATCGTTACTAACCTCTATAGAAAAGACATCATTACCTGATGGTCCTTCTGGATGAATTTCTTCATAATCGACTGATTGTAATGGTCTTGACAAGATTCCGTAATTAAATGTTGCCAAATAAATACTATTATCAAAGGTAAAAGAATTATGTAATTCAAAATCAAAATCTATTGTAGTGTTCGCAATTTCTATTTCGGTTAAATTTTCATCTAAAACAAACGCTTTAGCAATAGTAGTAATAGTTAAAAAATTTGTTGGTGCTGTTAAATTTAAAATTGTATTTGTAACACTTTTTACTGTTTCTAATGAATTTGGTAAGGTTACTTTTATTAAATTATTATTTTTAGAAACGTAAAGGTTTTCATTAAATTTTTTAATGGCATTAAAATTACCTGTAAAAACACCTTGTGGTTGAGACCAGTTATTAAAATCTATTAAAAATGGATCGTTTATATCTGCATAATAAATTCCATTTTCAGTAACGGCAAAAATAGTATCTTCAAATATTTCTGTTTGATTTATATTTACATCACTAGAACCAATTCCGATTCTATAAGTATCGCCAAACTCTAAATTCTCTATATCGTATTGAACTATTGCAAAAGGTGTAGAAAAATACAATTTATTACCATTTTTTGAAATGTGATTTATTTTTTTGGAACCTGTTATAGAGAGTCTTTTAATATCATCAGCGAATGTTATCGAACCATTTTCATTAATAATTTCGACCAAACCTGTTTCGTAACCAATTACTATTCTATTAAAATCTGCATCAAAAAATAGGGCCGAAGTTGTTTCTCCTGAAAGACCATTTACAGAGGATATTTTCTTATTTGTTTGTGTATTTAAATCATACACAAAAACTGCATTATCAACAATTGCATATATTTTATCACCCGATTTTACAAAATCTTTTACATTATTATAAGAGAAAAAATCTTCCCAATTATCACTAAAATCTTGTTGTGAATAATTTAAAATTGGGATTAAAAATATTAAAAGGAAAATTATTTTTTTCATGTAAATTATATTCTGTCTAACTAAACGCAATATTAGTATTTTTATTTTTATATTTTTTCTAAATATCGTTCTACATATTCCATAATTACTAAATCCGGTTTTTCTTTTAAAATTAGAGCTTTATCGAATTTATGTGACCAAATAAATGTACTTTCTCCAAAAGTATGATTAATAAATGGTTTTAATGCTCCTGAAAAAGAATCTCTAAATAGTAAAACTTTGTACTTTTTTGTTTTATTCTTGTGTCTTGATTCGTAAATCGAAACTTGCGAATAATATTTTGGAATATCTAAATCAATAACATTAGTAGTGAAATTTGGTGTTAAAGTAATTCTCGTTTCTTTACTTTTATAATTCAACATTTTTGAAACGCCACCAATACTTTTAATCGAATCTATTTTATAATCTGACAACTTAATATTGTTAATATCAAAATCTTTTTGAATAGTTTTAAAAAGGGTTTGTGCAGCATAAAATGCTCCTAAATCATTCCAATGCGAGTCATATTTTCGATATAATCTATTTAGTTTTTTCTTGTTTTTAAATTGCTTTCCTAAATCAATAATTTCAAAATTTATTTCGGACTTTAGATACTCTAAAAGTTGTTGTTTTCTGGTTTTGATTTCAGGAAATTGAAAAGGTACATTTTCTTTATAAATTACATGTTTATTAGGCGCAACAGCGATATAAAATTTAATATTTTGTTGGTTCAACCATTTTTGCCTTGCTATAATATTCGTTTTTATTTGATTTAGTTCTGTTTGTGTAAATAATGCAAACCCTAAACTTTCATTAATTACATTACTAAAACTATTTCCTAAAAATAAGAAATCATTTTTACCTTTCACTACTTTGTTTGGTAACGGATTTTCATTTAAAATATCATTTTTAAAAACTAAATATTTATTAGAAAGTGTATTTCGCAATCCGAAATTATCTTTATAATAAGATTTAAATTTTCTCAAAAAGTGTAGTGGTTTTTTAATGTTTAATTTTGGAAAATCCTTTTTTGTTCTATTTTCATTATCAATAATTATATCTTCAAACTTTGTAATTTGAACTATAGTCGGAATAAGCAGCATTAATAAAAATGAAATAATTATAATTAGATGTAATTTATTATTTTTCATTAAAATCTAAAATAGATAAACGGATTATAAGAATCTACTGCAATATACATTATCGAAACTATAAAAATTACAATTAACAAAATAGGTTTTAAATAATTAAAATAAGATTTTGATGCTATTTTTTGATAAATAGGTAACGAAAACAAAATAGCCAAACCAAAAGCGAAAATCACCTCTTTAGTTATATAATAATTTATAAAACTCACCTCTTTAATAATAGTAAAATTAAACATCTTTACTATATAATTAATAGCGTCTGGCAAAGTATTCGCTTTAAAAAACACCCAAGTTATTAAAACAATTAATAATGTATATATATGCGAAATTGGTTTCCCTAATTTTAATAAAATTTTATCAAAACCTAAACGCTCAATTATTAAGAACAAACCGTGTAACAAACCCCAAATAACAAAATTCCAACTTGCTCCATGCCACAAACCTGTGATAAAAAATACGATGATTAAATTAATATAAGTTCGTTTATTTCCTTTGCGATTTCCTCCTAAAGAAATGTATAAATAATCTCGAAACCAAGTGGATAAAGAAATATGCCAACGTCGCCAAAATTCACGAATTGATTTTGAGATGTACGGATAATTAAAGTTTTCTAAAAATTCAAAACCAAACATTTTACCAAGACCGATTGCCATATCTGAATACCCTGAAAAATCATAATAAATCTGAAATGCATATGCTATAATGCCAAGCCAAGCAACTGGTGAAGAAATAAATTGTGTTGGTGTATCAAAAACAGCATCGGCAACTAAAGCAAGATTGTTCGCAATAATCATTTTTTTTGCTAAACCAATAATAAATCTTTCAACGCCTTCACTAAACTGTTTAACGTTAGGTTTACGATCAACTAATTGTTTTTGTATGTCTTTATAACGTACAATTGGTCCTGCAATTAATTGTGGAAATAAGGTTACATACGTTGCGAAATTTATAAAATTTCGGTTTGCTTTCACATTTCCACGATAAACATCAATTGTATATGACATGGTTTGAAATGTGTAAAAACTAATACCTAAAGGTAAAATAATCGTTGGTAAATTAATTAAACTATCGGTTTCTAATCCTAAATTCTGTAATAAATTATGATAGTTTTCGAAAACAAAAACTGCATACTTAAAATACAATAAAAATGATAAATTAACAACTATAGATATTGCAAGACCTAGTTTTTTATAACCTTTTTCAATAATTATTCCTGCTGAAAAATCAACAATGGTAGATGCTAAAATTATTAGTACTAATTCTTTTTCGCCAAAAGTGTAAAAAGTTAAACTTACTAGTAATAAAAATAGATTTTTTAATTTTTTGGGTATTAAATAGTAACCCATTAAAACTAAAGGTAGAAATACAAATAAAAAAATGGCACTACTAAAAAGCATATTCGTACTAAATAAAGTATTTTAGCAAAAATACTATTATTAGATGAATACCGAAATAGAACGTAAGTTTTTAGTGTTAAATAATGATTTTATGAAAAAAAGTTTTCATAAATATGAAATTATTCAAGGTTTTTTAAGTTCTCATAAAAAAAGAACTGTTAGAATACGAATTACAAATAATACAGCATTTTTAACGATTAAAGGAAAGTCTAACAAAAAAGGTACTACACGTTTTGAATGGGAAAAAGAAATTGCTATAACAGAAGCAAGACAATTACTTAATTTATGTGAAAAAGGAGTAATTAAAAAAACGCGTTATTTAGTAAAATCGGATAAACATACTTTTGAAATTGACGTTTTTAAAGCAAAAAACAAAGGATTAATTGTTGCTGAAATTGAATTAAATAAAGAAACTGAAGATTTCACAAAACCTACGTGGTTAGGTAAAGAAGTAACAGGTGAGCTAAAATATTACAATTCTGTTTTAAGTAAAGTGCCTTTTTGTGAATGGTGATAAAGATACTAATTTAGATAAAATTAATTTTATCTATTTAAAATCGATAAACCAATTCTAAACTATAATCTTTAAGTACGGTTTTTACTTTTTCATAATCTTTAGTAAACCCCAAAATATAACCGCCACCGCCAGAACCACAAAGTTTTAAGTAATAATCGTTAGTATCAATACCATGTTGCCAAAGTTTATGAAAAGGTTTTGGTATCATTGGTTTAAAGTTAGAAAAAACTAATTTTGATAATTGTTTTACGTTGCCGAATAATGATTTTACGTTACCATGTAAGAAATCATCAATACAATTATCGGTTATTTTAGCAAAATCTTCGCTAATCATTTTTCTAAAACCTTCGTTTTTCATTTTATTCATAAAAATGTTGACCATAGGTTCGGTTTCACCAACTTGTTCTGAATCTAACAAGAAAACTGCTCCTTTTCCTTCTTTTTGCATTGGTATGCCAGTTGCTTCTAAATTGTCTTTAGAATTTATTAAAATCGGAAGACTCAAATAAGAATTTAATGGATCTAAACCAGAACTTTTACCATGAAAAAACGATTCCATTTCAGAAAAAATAGTTTTTAGTTTTAGTAATTTATCTTTAGTTAGATTTTCTAAAACCGTGATTTTATTATCTGCATACTTATCATAAATTGCAGCAACTAATGCGCCTGAACTACCAACGCCGTAACCTTGCGGAATACTAGAGTCAAAGTACATTCCGTTGTCGATTTCAGTTTTAAATTCCGTTAAACGGAAAGTCACTAACTTAGAATTAATTTTAGATAAATAGGCATAAAATTCTTGTAATTTAAGATTAGAATTTTTTGATTTTTCTGTAATATTATCAGATAATTTTAATGCACCTTTATAAGAGTTATATGGTATTGCTAAACCTTTAGAATCTTTAATAATTCCGTATTCTCCAAAAAGAAGGATTTTAGCATAAAATAATGGTCCTTTCATAGTTTAAAAGTTCACGCAGATCTCACAGAATGCGCAGATTTTTTAATTTTACTGATTTTATAGAATACTTCTAATTGCATTTGCTCCAAAACCAATTCTATCACAAATATACGCTTTATTTTGGCAATATTGAATTAGTTCATTAGTTATGAAATCGTTAATTGTTTTTCTATCTTTTTCAGGAAATAAAATATGCACATTTGCACCTGCATCTAAAGTAAAACAAATTGGTAATTTAGTTTCTTTTCTAAAACGCCAAATTTCATTAATTATTTTTAATGTGTTTGGTTTCATTAAAATAAAATACGGGTTACTTGTCATCATCATAGCATGTAAAATTAACGCTTCGCTTTCAACTATATTTATAAATTGCTCTAAATTACCATTTTGTAGTATTTTAGAAATTTTATTTATATTTTCATTTGCTTGTACAAAACGTTGTTCTGCAAACGGATGATTATTCATTAAATTATGACCAACTGTACTAGAAACTTGTTTTTCACCTTTGTCGACTAATAAAATAGTATCATGATAATTCTTAAAATTCTCGTGTAATTTAAACGGAAATTTCACACCAAATAAATCAGAACTACCATTAATTTTATCATGGCTACCCCAAACAACTACTTCGCCTTCTAAAGATCTACTTGCCGAACCTGAACCTAAGCGTGCTAAAAAAGATGCTTTTTTAACGAATAATTCGTCATTTAATTTAATGTTAAGTATCTGTGATAATTCTTTTTCTAATTGCATAATACAATGTGCAATAGCAGCAAAACCACTTGCGGAAGATGCGATACCACTACTATGCGGAAAAGAATTACGCGAGTTTATTTCAATTTTATATTGTTTTAAATACGGACAAAATTTTTCAATTCGTTCTAAAAAAGTGATGATTTTTGGTTTAAAATCTTCCTTTTTTTTACCTTCAAAAAAAACCTCAACATTTTTGTAAAAATGTTTTGGCAAAACATCTTCTTCTGAGTTTTTAGTAAACTTTAAAGTGGTCAACGTAAAACAAGCATTTAAAGTAAAACTTATAGAAGTGTTTTTTGGTATTTGTACTTTTTCTTTACCCCAATATTTAACCAAAGCAATATTACTTGGTGCTTTAGAAGTAAAACTTACTGTTTTTAGATTTGAAGTATCTAAATTTTCTGAAATAAATTCATTTGTATTCAACGTAGTTCTTTTTGCAAAGATATAACTACTTTTGCTACCTGAAAAGTTTTTAAAACGTACTAAAACAAAATGAGTAGAAAAATTAGATTACTTTGGGATTTTAGAGGTCCAGATTCCTTAGAAACAGCAAAACATCATGTAATTCATCTAAAAGAGTTTGCTGAAATTGAAAAATTACCCTTTATTGAAATTTCAATAATAGAGCAAAATATATATTTAAACAGTGCCTTTATTATTATTTTTGAAACGGAATTATCAGTTTACAAAAATGCTTTAAAGCCAGATCGAGGTACTATTGTAGTTTAAAATCTTCTAAAAAAAAACTCAAAGAAAATTTTCTTTAAGGTTTTTTGATAGTCATTAAATAATTTTTTTTATTTGAATAAACCTTTAAATCTATCCCAATTTGTATAAATTAAAATAGCATTTAAGACAAAAATTACACCTGCCAAACCAATA
>JAMONN010000105.1 GCA_027065775.1 Flavobacteriaceae bacterium
TTTACGAAGTCGCAAAGCGAATTATAGAAATTACAGAAAATACAATTTTAGTAGCACATAATACAAGTTTTGATTACCGTATTATGCGAACTGAATTTAACCGCTTAGGTTATAATTTTGAAAGAGAAACACTTTGTACGGTTCAATTAAGTAAAAAAATATTTCCAGATATACCAAAATATAAATTAGGTAATTTATGTCGCTCTTTAGGAATACCTGTATCTAATAGACATAGAGCAGAAGGTGATGCATTTGCAACGGTAAAACTTTTTGAATTATTATTGCATAAAGACACTACTAAAGGAATTTTCAGCAAAACTATAAAACCTATCGCTAATCTTAAAATTTCGGATAGATTAACTCGAATTTTAGAAGATTTACCATCTAAAACAGGTTTGTTTTATTTTTATAATAAAGATGGAAAAATACTATACATCAACAAAAATAAAAATATGAAAAAAGCAGTAAATAATTTATTTTTAAGAGAAGCTAAAAAAATAAAAACATTAATTTCTCAAACACAAAGTGTTAGTTTTGAGTTGTTAGGCAACGATTTAATGTGCGATTTAAAATTATATAAAGAACTTAAATTGCATCAACCAAGATATAATCAGCGTAGAAATAACAAACCAAACCTTAACGGATTTAGTAATGATAATATGCTAATTATAGATATTGGTAGGCATCAAGCAGAACAATCTGTCGTGCTAATTGAAAATAATGAATATGTTGGTAATACTTTTGTAGATTTAAATCATCAGATAAATAATATTGAAATTTTACGTAATTTAGTGCCTGTAGAAAGTTTGGATTATCATAACAATTCATTAATCAAGAATTATTTACAAAAAAATAAAGTTAAAAAAATAATACGTTTTTAGTAAATAGAATAATTATATTTGCAATAGAATTAAAAAAAAATGAAAAATAAACCTTTCTTTTTAAAGAATGTACAATTATCTGGTTATAAATCTATCAAGAATGTTGATATAGATTTTGAAAACGGTTTAAATATTATTATTGGTAAAAATGCCGCTGGGAAAACTAATTTTTTGAGTTTTTTGGATGTGATTATTAAAAAAACTCAAAAAATATATTTTGATTATTATTCAAAATTATTATTCTTTGGGAAAGATGAATATTTAATTGAAAAAGAAAGTAAATTTCAAAAAGAAAATAATTTAGATGCTAATTTTTTTGTAAATGAAATAATCAAAAAAAACAAAAAAAAAATTGAAAGAACTCAATTAAAATTATTTTATCATTCAACATTAATCAAACATGGTGTTCCTGAAAATTATCTCTTTGTTGATAAATCGTTTTCTTTTGAATTAAGTAATGGTGAAATAGACAGTAATCTAGTTGAACTTGTAATAAATCAAGGTTTTCCAAAGTTTACAAGTAATTTGTTTTATTCTGTCATTTATAATTTTACAATTAAAAAACTCAAGGTAAATTTAAAAAATATTAAAGATACCATTCAGTTAATATCTGAAAAAATCAATTTATTAAAAATTGATTTACAAAAATATTCAAATATTAATGATATTCGATTGAATAAGAGTTATAGTATCATTAAAAATGAATTCAATAATTACTATTTAATTAATAATCTTTCTTTAGAATTCAAAATAGAAAATAGTTGGTTGCCATTTTCAGATTTATCCGATGGTACAAAGAGATTGTTTTATATTATTTCAGAGGTTGCAATTCACACAGATATTAATGAAAATCAGTTACGCATCATCCTTTTAGAAGAACCAGAATTAGGAATTCATCCACATCAATTACACGGTTTAATGCAATTTTTAAAAGAGCAAGCAGAAGGTAAGCAAATAATAATTTCTACGCATTCGCCACAGGTTTTAAATATTTTAGGTAAAAAGGAATTAAATAAAATTATTATCGCAACTTCCGAAGGTAAAAAAGGTACAGTCTTAAAACACCTTAGCGAAGAACAAAAAAATAAAGCAAAATCATATATGGATGATGATGCATTGTTTTTAAGCGATTATTGGATGTATTCAGATTTAGAAGAACGCATATGAAAATAGGTTTAATAGGTGAAGCACCAAACGACACCAAGTCGATTTCAAATTTATTTAAAAAGCAATATCCTAATTGTAATTTTATTACTTTATTGCATAGTATTACTGGTGATATGTTAGAAGAACAAAGACATAAACATTTGTTGAGAAGAGAATACCAATGGCATAAACCAGATATAGTTATTTTTATAAGAGATTTAGATGGTTTAGAAAATAACAAAACACAATTAAACCTTAGAAAAGAGTATTTTACAAATTATAATTCTATAGTAGATAAAAAAGGAATGTTTTTATTGCATATTTATGAAATTGAAGCTTTGATTTTGACAGATATTAATACTTTTAACACTTTATATAAAACAGAAATCACAGTTGATAAAGACCCGATGTTAATTAGTGAACCAAAAGAGTATTTGCAATCAAAATGTAATAAATATAAACCTTCAGATAATTCTTATATATTTGATAATCTAGATTTTGAAAAGTTATTAGATTGTAGGTATTTTAGTAACTTTATCAAAAATTTTAATAAAATAGTAAATTAAATTTTGAACAAAAAACAATCAAATAAAACTTGGAAATCTAGATTACACGAAATAATCTACGAAGCAGATACTAAAGAAGGTAAACTATTTGATGTTATTTTATTAATATTAATTATTGCAAGTATTATTTTAGTAATGCTTGAAAGCGTTAAAAGTTTTAATGAACAACATTCCGATTTTTTAAATATTGCAGAATGGGTTATTACCATATTATTTACTTTAGAGTACTTTGCACGTATTATTTCGATTAAAAAACCAAAAGAATACATCTTTAGTTTTTATGGTGTTGTTGATTTTTTATCTACGATTCCAAAATACTTAGCCATGATTTTTGCAGGCACACACGCATTAGTTGCTTTAAGAGCTTTACGATTGTTGCGTGTTTTTAGAATTTTAAAACTTACTCGTTTTATTGGCGCTTCAAATAATTTAATGACTGCTTTAAAAGCAAGTAAAGCAAAGATTTTTGTTTTTTTAAGTTTTGTAGTGATCCTATGTGTTATTTTAGGTACGGTTATGTATATGATTGAAGGTGAGGAAAATGGATTTACAAGTATTCCACGTTCTGTTTATTGGGCAATTGTAACAATGACTACGGTTGGTTATGGAGATATTGCACCACATACACCTTTTGGACAGTTTGTTGCATCGTTAATTATGATTTTAGGTTATGGTATAATTGCAATACCAACAGGAATTGTTTCTTCGGAAATGACTAAATTTAATAATAAAAAAGTACAAATAAACACACAATCTTGTCCAAGTTGTAGTGCAGAAAACCATAGAGATGATGCTGATTTTTGTTATGAATGTGGTCACAAACTACACTAATGATTTCAGATAAAAAATATGTAATTACCATTGTTGGTACAACTGCAATTGGTAAAACGGCATTAGGTATTAAATTAGCAAATTATTTTAATTGTGATATTATTTCTGCGGATTCTCGTCAGTTTTTTAAGGAAATGTGTATTGGTACTGCAGTTCCATCAAAGGAAGAATTAAATCAGGCAAAGCATCATTTTATTCAAAATTTATCTATTCATGATTCTTATTCAGTTGGTGATTTTGAAAGAGATGCCTTAGAAAAAATAAAGGAATTACATGTAGAAAATAATATTGTAATTCTACTTGGCGGAAGCGGTTTATACGTAGATGCTGTTTTAAAAGGCTTAGATTATTTTCCTAAAGTAAGTCCAGAAATTAGAGAAAATTTAAAAATTGAATTATCTAAAAACGGTATAGAAAGTCTTCAAAATAAATTAAAAGAATTAGATAAAGAATCTTATAAAAATATTGAAATTTCTAATCCACAACGATTAATACGTGCTTTAGAAATTTGCATTGGTTCTGGTAAACCTTACGCATCCTTTTTAAATAAAAACAAACAGGATAATCGTGATTTTATAAGTATTAAAATAGGACTTACAGCAGAAAGAGAAATTATTTATGACCGAATAAATAAGCGAGTAGATATAATGATTAATAGTGGTTTGGTTGACGAAGCAGAAGAATTATATAAACACAAACATTTAAACGCTTTACAAACGGTTGGTTATAGAGAACTGTTTTCTTATTTTAATGATGAAATTACTTTAGAGTTTGCAATTCAAGAAATAAAGAAAAACACGAGACGTTTTGCAAAACGTCAAGTGACTTGGTTTAAACGTGATGAAAGTGTTAAATGGTTTGATTATCAGGAAGAAATTAGCACTGTAATAAAATTTTTATTACAAAGATTTTAAAATATTTTTAGCTTCAATAATATGTTGTTCTGCCTTACCTAAACTATTAAAAATATAAACTACTTTGCCTTTTTTATCAATTATATATGTAACTCTACCAGGAATTAAACCTAGAATACTTCTTGGTACACCAAACATTTTTTGCACTTCTTTTTTAGTATCTGCTAATAGTGTAAAGGGCAAACGATATTTTTCGGCAAACCTTTTATGAGAAACAACATTATCGCTACTTATACCAATTACTTCGGCATTTAAAGCAGTAAAATCTTCAAATTCATCACGAAAAGAACATGCTTCTTTGGTGCAACCTGGTGTGTCATCTTTTGGATAAAAATAAATAACCATTGCTTTTTTGCCTATTAAATCTGCTATAGAATAATTAATATCATTTTGATCTTTTAAAGTGAATTGAGGAACGGAATCGCCAACTTTAATTTTGCTTTTTTGTGCCATAAGTTTATTAACTGAAATTAACGATATTACAATAATACCAATTACTATTACTGTTTTTTTTATCATAAGCCTGAATAAGTTACAAAGTTTCTCGCGGTTTCATATAAAGTAATTTTTAAATCTAATTTTGAGTCAATTTTTGTACGTAATTTATTCCAAATAATGACAGAAATATTTTCTGCTGTTGGATTTAGCGTTTTAAATTCTTCCACTTCTTCATTCAAATTTTTGTGATCAAAACAATCTTCAATTTCTGTACGGATTAATTTTTTTAAAATTTTCATATCCATTACAAAACCAGTTTTTTCATCAATTTCACCAGTAACCGAAACAATTAAATCATAATTATGCCCATGATAATTCGGATTAGCACATTTACCAAAGATTTCTGAATTTCTCGCATCTGTCCATTCGTTATTATATAATCTATGTGCAGCGTTAAAATGCGCTTTTCTATGTACAGTTACTTTAGGCATTTATTTGTTTTGTTTATTCGTTTATTCGTTTATTTGTTTATTTGTTCAATCGTTTAATCGTTTAATTGTTTAAGGTATTCTTTAAAAATTATTTTAAACCAAACTGTATATTTTTTTGGATTATTATCTATATCGGTTTTAATATTTTCTAATGTCATCCAGCAAAAATCTTTAACTTCATCTTTATTAATTTTCGGATTTTGGTTATAATGACCAATCATAACATGATCTAGTTCATGTTCGGTTAAACCGTTGCTAAATGGTGCTTTGTATATAAAATGGAATTGTTCTTTGAGTTCACAAGTAAAACCCATTTCTTCAAACAATCTTCTTTTACCAGCATCTATATTAGTTTCGCCTTTTCTTTGATGACTACAACAGGTATTTGTCCATTCATTTGGCGAATGATATTTATGACTTGCGCGTTGCTGTAACAATAATTCTTTTTTATCATTAAAAACAAATACAGAAAAAGCACGATGCAACAATGCTTTTTGATGCGCTTCCATCTTTGGCATTAAACCAATTTGCTCATCTTTATTATTTACTAATATTACTTGCTCTTCTTTTAACATTTTGTTTTCATAGATTAATGCAAATTTTATTATTTAAGTTATTGTATGATGAATGCTTCAATTGCTAAGCGATAACTATCTAATCCAAAACCTAAAATAATACCTTTGCAATGTGGTGCAATATACGATTTATGCCTAAAATCTTCACGATTTGTTACATTAGAAATATGAACTTCTATTACTGGAGTTTCAATTGCTTTTACAGCATCGGCAATACCTATAGAAGTATGTGTATATGCTGCGGCGTTTAAAATGATGCCATCATAGCTAAAACCAACTTCTTGTAATTTATCTATGATTTCGCCTTCTATATTACTTTGAAAGTATTCAATTTCTATATTAGTATATTTGTTTTTTAATTCTGTTAAATAATTATCAAATGAATTATTACCATAAATAGTAGGTTCTCTTTTACCAAGTAAGTTTAAATTTGGACCATTAATTATTGCTAATTTCATTTGGTAAAAGTAAGAAATATTAAGCATAAAAAAAACGACAATTAATATTGTCGTTTAAACCTTTATTAAAACCTTGTTTGTTAATACGGAATCAATTATATAAAGAATGGAAAAGAATGGAATGAATCATTATTTTAAAGTGTATAATTAAGTTACATTTGCCAAAAATATTTCGGAATGTCTACTTTTCAAGATTTAAACATATCTAATCAACAATTAAACGCTCTAGATGATTTAGGTTTTGTAACACCAACACCTATTCAAGAGGAATCTTTTAACGTTATCATGTCTGGTAAAGATATGGTTGGTATTGCACAAACAGGTACAGGTAAAACCTTTGCCTATATGTTGCCAATTATGCGTGATTTAAAATATTCGGTACAAATAAATCCAAGAGTATTAGTTTTGGTACCAACAAGAGAACTCGTTTTGCAAGTTGTAGAAGAAATTGAAAAATTAGCAAAATATATTAATGTTCGTGTACTCGGAGTTTATGGTGGAACAAATATTAAAACACAAAAAAAAGCAATACTAAATGGTACAGATATAATTGTAGCAACGCCAGGTCGTTTATATGATTTAGCATTAAGCAAATCTTTAAAAACTAAAGATATTAAAAAATTAGTTATCGATGAAGTTGATGTAATGTTAGACTTAGGGTTTAGATTCCAATTATTGAATATTTTTGAAATACTACCTAAAAAACGCCAAAATATTATGTTTTCAGCAACGATGACTGATGATGTAGATGCATTAATTACCGATTATTTCACTGCGCCAGAAAAAGTTTCTATTGCAATTAGCGGAACACCATTAGACAACATTGCACAAACTTGTTTTAATGTAGTTAATTTCTACACCAAAGTCAATCTGTTACGTAGTTTAATAGTAGATAAAGAATCGTTTAACAAAGTTTTAGTGTTTGTTTCTAATAAAAAAAGCGCAGATCGCTTATTTTTTGAATTAGAAGAAAATTTTGGTACAGAAACCTGTGTAATTCACTCTAATAAATCACAAAATTATAGAATACGTTCTATAAAACAATTCGAAGAAGGTGAAAATCGAATTTTAGTGGCAACCGATATTATGGCTCGTGGTTTAGATTTGGAAGAAATTAGTCATGTTATTAATTTTGACACACCAAGTTTTCCTGAAAATTACATGCACAGAATTGGTAGAACAGGTAGAGCAAAACATGAAGGGAAAACAATCCTTTTTTCTACCGAGGAAGAGCAAAGTTACAAAATTGCTATTGAAAAATTGATGTCTTATCAAATTCCGTTATTAGAATTACCAAAAGATGTTGAAATTTCTAAAGAACTAACTCCTGAGGAAAAACCTGTAGAAAAAGAAGCAAATAATCCACATAAAAATTTCGATTTTGAAAAAGGTGAAGCTTTTCATGAGAAATCCGAAAAAAATTCACAAACTAATCAAGGTGGAAAATATAGACGCGAATTAGCAAAAAAGTATAAAAAACCGAAGACTAGAGGTGATAAAATTTATAAAAGTAAACATAAAAAGAGATAGGTTTAATATTTTAGAGTTTACTTCATTAAATTTTGGTTTTAATTTATGCTGTACTAAAATTAAAACTAAAATATTTTATTAAATTTGTAAGTATTTCATTAATAATACAGACTAATACTATCAATGAGTGTTGTTAGAATATGAAATTGAAAAGGAATATGAAGTTGAAATCGAAAAAGAAAAGTATTACGTTTTTTCAATTTTAGCAGGAAAAACAATAAAATATAAAATATTCCCGTTATAATTAGTGTAAAACCATTTTACAATAGTAGTTTTGCGCATTCAAATAAAAAAAATTGATTAAAGAAATTATTTTTACTATATTATGGAGTTTCTCGCCTTTTGGTGAGGCTAAAGTTGGTATTCCATATGGTATACACCAAGATTTAAATATTTATTTTGTATTTATAATTGCTTTAGCGGCTAATATTTTAGTTTTTCCGTTTATGATGTTTTTTTTAGATAATATAAACAAAAACTTATTAAAATGGCGACCTTATAAAAAAGCAGCAATCTGGGTTGCAAGACGAGCAAAAATTGGTTCTGGAGATAAAATTAAAAAGCATGGTTTTTGGGGTTTAATAATATTTGTGATGATACCATTGCCTGGTACTGGTGTTTATGCAGGTAGTATCGCTACTTATTTATTTAAAATAGAAAGAAAAAAAGCATTTTTAGCAAATGTAATTGGCATTACTATTTCTTCTGTTATTATATGGTTTGCTTCTTGCTATTCGGTTGATTTAGTATCGTAAATAGAATTAATTTATTAAATCTCTAACCGTTAATCCTTTTAAAAAAATACCGATGAAGAGTGTTTTTTTTATTTATCTTTATTTAATACTTTAACCTTCTTATTCATCACTTTAAACCATAAAGGTGGTATTGTTGCCATAACATCATGCCAGGATAACCTGTTGGCATTTGTGGACTTTCCGGCATAGAATTTAATAGTTGGTAATGTTTACTTCCATTATAATGATGATCGGAATGCCTAGATAAATTAAATAGAATTAATTTACCAATGGTATGATTCGAGTTCCAAGAATGCACTCTTTTTACTTTTTCAAATCGAGTTTCGGATTTCATTTTTCTTGTTAATCCGTAATGTTCAATATAGTTTACTGTTTCTAATAACATAATACCATATACAGAAGCAATAATGAAAAACAGAAGTACTAATTTGCCGAAAATTAAATAAATACTGATAACAGTACATATATTTGCAATAGAGTATTTTATCATTTTATTATTAAAAGTAAGCCATTTTTTATCTAATCGTTTGTATTCAATCTTCCAAGCATCTGCGTAACTTTTAAAGTGAGAAATAAACCAAAAAGTAAATAAAACTTGATTTATTTTTGCTGTTGCCGCATCATTTGGAGTAGCAACAGTTAAATGATGGCCAGCATTATGATAAGGTAAAAAATGCGTATTTAAAGAAGTTAATAATAAAATTTCGGCTAGTAAAGTGTCTATTTTATTATTTCTGTGACCTAGTTCGTGCGCAACGTTAATGCCTGTAATTCCACACATTAATCCCATAGAAGTGGTTCTGCCAATATAATCTACTAATAATAAGTCAGGTTGTTGAATTACTTTGAAAAACAGAAACAAAAAACAAATATGAATGCTAAAAACCAAATATAAAATAGAAGTATATATTTTATTGTTGTTTTCTTTAAATGCTTCTTCTTTACTAAAATTATTAGGGTTTGGTTTTAAAAACAGTTCGAAGATTGGTAAAATAAAAAAAAATAGAATTAACGGCAGAAACGTAAGCCAACCTTTTGATATAAACGAAAAATAAACCGTGATTGGTAATGTTAAGACAAAAAGGTATTTATAAACTTTCATATTTTCAAAGATACGTATTTCTTTGTATTGTACTAATTATTAATTTGCTAGGCAGGGCATACTTTTCTAAATATTTTCTCGCAAAGTCGCAAAAACGCAAAGGTTATTATGGCTTACAAGACCTAAATATTTGGTTTATAATTGTGATTATATTTTTTTCTTTGCAACTTTGCGAGATTAATTATTAAGATGGTATTTTACCAAACCATTAATTGGTTTTCGTTCAAATTTACCGATTTTTAAATTATATTCTTTTAATACAATTTTAATTTCATCTTTTAGAAAATATGCCAAAGAACCAACAAAATGAATAGGTAACTCGCTACTTTCTTTATATTGTAAAATATGATTCTTCACAAATAATTTTAAACCTTTGTAAATTAATTGTTGTGCATATTTTTCAGTTTTATGATTTACTAAATAATGACTAAAACTCGCTAAATAAGTATTTGGATTTTCTTTTTTATATAAGTTTTCTTTGATGCTATCGGCATCTAAATTATGGTTTTTAGCAAAATTAGATGCAAATTCTGTTGGCATTTTGTGATAATAATAATCTCTAATTAGTTCTCTTCCAAAGTAATTTCCGCTTGCTTCATCCATTATAGAATAACCCAAAGAAGTTATTTTTTGATGTACATTTTTACCATCAAAATACGAACAGTTAGAACCTGTACCTAAAATACAAACTATTGCAGATTTGGTAGTTACCGAATATATTGCTGCTTTAGTATCTTCATTAATTGTTATTTTTGAATTTGTAAAAACACCTTCAAAAATTGAAATTAAATTATTTTTTGGTGTTTTGGTACCACAACCAGCACCATAAAAATAGATGTTTGTAATTTTTTTTTTATTTGTAAATAGTAGTTCATTAGTAACAATACGATTTGTTATTATTTCGTTTGCAAAAACAGCAGGATTTAAACCTTCGGTTTTTGTTTCAAAAAGGTGTTTTCCTGAGTTGTCTATTGCTATCCAACTTGTTTTTGTAGAACCACTATCTGCAATTAATATCATTTTAGAAAAGGTTAATGGTTATGGGTTAAAGGTTAATGTAGACAACAGAGTTTAAATAACAAACTTAATAGCCAATAATTATTTATTCTTTTCGAAATACATTTCCAATTCGGTTAGATATTTTTCTTTAGTTTCTTTGTCTAAAAACGAATATTGAAAAGAGTTTTTTGCCAATTCGTACAAGTCTTCTTTTGTTAAATCTAATGCTTTTTGAATCTCTATATAATTCTGATTTACTTGACCACCAAAAAATGCAGGATCATCCGAATTAATAGTAACTTTTAAACCTAAATTCATCATTTCTTTTAACGGATGCTCTTTTAAATCGGTTACTACTTGCAAAGCAGTATTTGATAACGGACAAACTGTTAATGCTAAATCTCGTTTAATTATTTCTGCAATTAATTTTTTGTCTTGTAAGGCATTGTTTCCGTGATCTATTCGTTTTATATTTAATAAATCTAATGCTTCCCAAACGTAATCGGCATTACCTTCTTCGCCAGCATGTGCCACAGGAATATAACCAACTTCTTCAGATTTTTTGAAGACATTTTTAAATTTTGATGGCGGATTTCCTTTTTCGGAAGAATCCAAACCAACGCAAGTAATTAAGTCTTTAAAAGGTAAAGATTGCTCTAAAGTTTTAAAAGCATCTTCTTCGGATAAATGACGTAAATAACTCATTATAAGTAATGAAGTAATGCCAAATTGCTCTTTTGCATCTTTTTGTGCTTTTGAGATTCCGTTAATAACCGTTGCAAAAGAAATGCCTCTTTCGGTATGTGTTTGTGGATCGAACATGATTTCGGTATGTCGCACATTTTGTTCGTTACATTTTTGTAAATAACTAAAGGTTAAATCATAAAAATCTTGTTCGGTTATTAGTACTTGCGCACCTTGGTAATAAATATCTAAAAAATCTTGTAAACAATTAAATTTATAAGCGTTTTCTATTTCTTTAACCGAATTAAAAGGTATTTTAATACTATTGCGTTTTGCTATTTTAAACATTAATTCAGGTTCAAAAGAACCTTCTATGTGTAAATGTAATTCTGCTTTTGGTAAATTTTTAATAAATTTCTTCATAGAACAAATGTACTCTTTTGGGTTGTTTATGGAAAATTTCAGAGGTGTTAAATGATACTTTTTAATAATTAATTGTTAAGTTTACTTGATTTTTTTGTTTATTTTTTTGTAATTTACATTTCGTTATATATAAAACATTGAAACGATTTTATATATAAGCGTTGCCAATCATATATAACGACGAAAAAAAACAAACAAAAATGAAAAAAATATCATTATTTATTACATTAATTAGTTTTGCAATAACACAAGCACAAATTGTAAATATACCTGATGCTAATTTTAAAAACTCATTGTTGAGTGCAAATACAAATGTATTTATAGCAAAAGATTCTAATGGAAATAATATTAAGGTTGATTTAAATTCTGATAATGAAATTCAGGAAAGCGAAGCACTTAATGTATATCAATTATTTGTTGGTTGGGACAATATTTCAGATTTAACAGGAATAGAATATTTTACTAATATAACTTTTTTGAATGTCCGTGACAATAATCTAACAACGCTTGACTTAAGCAATAATATATATTTAGAAGAATTAAGATGTGCGGATAATTATATTTTATCACTTAACTTAATAAATAATATTAATTTAGAAGCAATATATTGCAATGATAATTCACTGGTAACTATTGATGTTAGTCAAAGTATAAATTTACGCGTCTTACTTTGTGCTAATAATTCATTGTCGACTCTTAATATCAGCAATAATTTATTATTAATCAGTATAAACTGCAGTCATAATTTACTTACATCAATAGATGTAAGTAATCATTTGAATTTAGATTTCTTGCATTGTACGGATAACTTATTGACATCATTATACTTTAATCCTAATTTATCAAGACTATATTTTGAAAATAATTTACTTACATCTATTAATGTAAGTAATCAAAATAATCTAACTGGTTTAGGTTGTGGAAATAATCCATTAACATCTCTTGATATAAGTAATAATTCTTCTTTAATATTTTTAGATATTGAAAACCTTTCATTTACAATAGACTATAGTCATCTTGTTCATTTAGAGAATTTAAATTGTGCTCATAGAGCATTAACAAATTTAGAAGTTGCTAACTTTGCTAATTTAAAGACTCTTATATGTAATAACCTCAGTTCGACGTAAGGAATTAGCAAAAAAGTTCTAATTGTGAAGATTTTTCAGTTTCAAATTTAATGGATGGTTTTTTATCTTGAAAAGTA
>JAMONN010000106.1 GCA_027065775.1 Flavobacteriaceae bacterium
TTACATTTTTTGAAGTACCAATTATTTTAGCAATTTCGCTATGCGATAAATTATTAATTAATTTAAGTTCTGACCCATGTAAATTTTCTTTTGTATGCTTAATGAATAATTTTAATGTTCTTGTCCAAGTACTGAATAGTGCTAAATCATTAGCTTTTTCTTCCATTTTTCTAAACTTATCAGCAAGATATGGTAGAAATATTTTATTAAAATCAGGATGTTTCAGCATCCAATCTCTTACTTTTTCAATAGGTGCAGCTAATAAGATAACATCATCTAATGCATCCATTTGGATATCATGTTTTTTTCCATCAAATAAACAAATTATATCAAAAATATCTCCTGGAGCATTTAAGTATAATATAAATTCATTACCATTATCAGGGTGATTCTTGTACATTTTTATTCTTCCTGAAACTATAAAATAAAATGTGTATAAAGTTTTAGTGCTTCCAAAATTTAACTGACCCTTAGACCAAGTTTCAATATAAAAAATACTTAATATCTCATGCAATACATCCTCAGATAATTCTGTAAAATAGGGAGACTCTTTTAATGTATTAAAATAAAATTGATAATTTGGATGTTTTTTTTTCATTTAATGTTATTTTAATTTTTCATTAAAATTAAATTATTTTAGCAAAATACGATAAAATTCATAAAGTACTGTAACAACAAAGAAAGAGATTTTTTATTTAAATCAGTTGGAGGTAACTCAAGAGACAATAATAAAATTAATAAATTAATCACAAATATTTTATTTAGCATCATTCCCAAAGTTTAGGGCATATTTATGAACAGTAGTTACACTACTTGGTATTTAACATAATATTAATTATAGTACAAATACATATATTTGTTTTAGACAGGAGAATCGTGTATTTATAGATATTTCGTGCTTAATACGAAATACTACATTATTTGATAACTATAATTAATACTATGTCAAATATCACAACATTTTAGTTAGTTTATGATTTTTCGTTTATATAAACTTTTTGTTTGTGCTAGTTACAACATTGTGCAGTTTGTACCATAATTAGTCGCTATGTAAAATTGCCGCTTCCAAACGCATTGTCCTTTCTTTCCTTTCTCGCTACATTTTAGTTTTTACAAATTTTTAGTTTTTAAGATAATTCTTGCAATATTTTTTTACAACCATTTTTGCTAGGTATTCACAAGAGTATAAAATTTTTGTCCTTGTTATTTTTTATCAAAAATTTCTATACACTTGTTAGCTTTATATTATTATTGACCATTTTTTCTTTTTTTTATTATCTTTTGTCTTAAAACAAAAGAAACAAAAATTCAAGGCTTCACAAATCTTTAGAAACAATCACGGCTCGTCGCTAAATTTTATGATATTTGAGGTTTTATATTATCTTTTTAGTTGTATCAAAATTATTCTTTAAAACAATATTATTGCTAGATACCATAAAATTCTTAACGCTCTTTCGCCTATTGTTTTGCTAAAGGTTTATGATGCCGTAAAAACATTCTACATCTATTTAACATAATAATAGCGATACTATTTTATAGATTTAATCATATTTTCTATAGAGTATTTACTTAATTCTTCAAAAGCACTTCTAAATATTTTGATTTCGTAATTAGATAAAGTTTCATATCTAGTTTCATTATCTATAAAAATATAATTGTCTGGTTTAGATACAGTTTTACTGTTAATTATGTATAAACCTCTTACTTCGTTTTCTAGAATTAATACCAATACTAACCAAAGATTTTCTTTTAGTTTACTAAATTCTACTTTTGGTACTTTAATACTCATTTCAGTATCTAAATTAATGGACTTAATAAGTAACTCTTGTTTCTCGTTGTTTATGGTAGTTTCAAAAATAAGTGCTTCACTCCTATTTTCTTTTGGAATAATTACCAAATCAAATTCTTTAAATTTTGATTTGGTAAACTCTAATATGATTTTTTCAACGTGTTTCATTAGCACCAAAGATACTAATTTCGATTTAAAACTTTTTTAAACTGATAAAAGAAGCGATCAATTAATCTTAAATCTTCAGTAATAATTTCGGCAGTACCTAACATTTCTTGTTTAAAATCTATTTCCTTATTGTAAGAAGTAATTAGTTTTTTAGGCAATTCTACATCAATTAAATACAAACCATCTTTGTTTGGTATTAAAGAAATATTTTTTATTTTTCCTTTTAACATTCCAAATTCATAATCTGGATAGTTTTCTAATTTTATATTTACTTGCTGTCCTATTTTTATTTTACCAGAATTTTGTCTTGGTGTTTTTAACTTTGCAATAAAATTAGAGTTTTCAGTGGGAATAATGGTAAAAACTAAATCGCCTTGATTTACAGTTTGGTTTTTGTCATAAAAACTTAAAAAAGATACTTTTCCTTTTATATTTGATTTTAAAACATACCGTAATTCCCAATTTTTAATACGTTGTTTTAACTGATTTAAAGACTGAATTACATTCTTTAACAAAATAATTTCTTCTCTTGTTTTATTTATTTCAGTACCTTTTGAAGTCTTTTTTGCATTGCTAATACTTTCTCGTAATTGCGAAATGGAAGAACTCATCATTTTATAATTACGTTCTGCTTGTAAATATTCTAATTGTTTGTTGTCATATTCTTGTTCGGCAATAATGCCTTTATCAAAAAGTGTTTTATTTCTTTCTAAATCCTTTTTCTTAAAATTTAATTCTGCTTTTTGAATTTCTTTTTGTGATTTTAAATTGACTAATCTTCTTCTTAATTCTCTTACTGTAATTTTATTTG
>JAMONN010000107.1 GCA_027065775.1 Flavobacteriaceae bacterium
CTGAAAAGTTAAATAAAAGTTACAATATGGTTAATTCTTATGTACAGAATAGGAGGCAACCTAGTTTAGATGATTTATATAAAATTGCATCTATTTTAAAAGTAGAAGCAAAAGACTTGTTAATTTCTTTAGATAATTTAACAAGCAAAGAAATCTCTAACGAAACTATATTAATTCCCTTACTTGGTAATGTGGCGTGTGGTTTGCCAATTTTCGCAGATGAAAATGTAGAGGCACAAGTACCAGTATCTATAAAATTAATAAAAAAAGGGCATCGTTATTTTTTATTAAGAGCAAAAGGAGATTCTATGAATGACGCAGGTATTGATGATGGCGATTTAGTTTTAATAAGACAACAGCAGCATGCCGAAAACGGAAGTAGAGTAGTTGCTTTAATAAATGATGAAGCAACTATAAAAGAATACCATCATAATGGCAGTTTGGTAGTTTTAAAACCAAAATCACATAATAAAAAATACCAACCAATTATTTTATCGGATGATTTTAGAATACAAGGTATTGTAGAATCGGTTATTTCTTTTTAAATTTAATATTTTATAAATTTACTGTTAAGGGTTTTACCATTCTCTAATTTTGCTTTAACATATAAAACAGTACCTTCTTTAATTGTTGTATTTATAGTAACAATGTTTTTATTAGGTTTTAAATTATATAATAATTTTCCTAAAATATCATAAATTTCTAGATCTGAAATATTCTTAGAATTCTTAGTTTTAATTACAATTTGAGTTTCAGAAATATTAGTAGTTATTAATGATTCTATGTTTATAAATTCATTTTGAGTACTTAGTATGTCTCTATTAAAAATTAACTCAAAACGATTATTATATTCTCCTTCTGAAAGAGTAAATGAATAATCCGATCTTGATAAATCATGAACAACATTTAATAATTTGTCGTTTAAGTAAACTGTTGTGTTTTCAAATAATTCTATATGATCAATACTTATTGATAGTGTATTTATAGTTTCATTAGCAATATTAATACCTAACGGGATTTTCATTTGTTCATTAAATAATGGTAGTGCTTGAATACCGTAATGTTGCCCTTGTTTGCCAATAGAATAAAAAGTTGCAACAGTATTATTTATTTTTTTACCATCGTAAGAAATATCATGATCTAGAGTTGTATTAGGTAAAAACGCTATTAATATCTGATTAAATACATTATCATTATTATATATGTTTAGCCAAATTTTGTTATTTTCTACTTGCGAAACTCTAAAATCGTCATTATTATTAGTTACACGCATTGCATTATTAAATGTTAATGTAGAAACAATTTCTTGATTTAAAGGTAAGTTTTCATCACCTTCAGTTAGCATAAAAAATCCTTGACCAGATGCTATAAAACCTGTTGGAGCAGTTCCACCAGAACTTGCTTGTACGCCACCAGAAAGATTCCAAGACGCATAATCATCCGTACTAAAACTACCATTAACAGATGCTGAATTATGTGTCCAAAAATATAATGTGCCTGAGGTTGGGTTTAATGTTTGATTTAATAATTTTATGGCATCTATTGCTGATGGATATGGATTACCAACTAAATTATTGTCATTACTTAAATTATCAATTAAATTACCATCAGCATGAAAGTATAGATTTTGTGAAACAATTCCATTATTAAAAGCGCCTAAAAAGGTAACAGTTTCAATACTTCCTGAACCTCCTTGAACAGCATAACCTTTACCTTTTTGCATTAAATTAGTTGCTGTATTATTCCCTAAGTAATTCCATTCTTGTATTACTGCATTATAATCCCAATTGCTAGTCGCAAAAGTATTAAAGACACTTAAAGTACTTGTATTATTTACTGAAGAAAAATAAGTAAAGCGTTCAGCATTTTGTAGAACAGTTGTATTAATGGCAGCCACATAATTTCCACTTCCAGTAACCGTTGCATTGTCATTTACTTGAACAACACTACCTTGATTATTTACGTTAAACTGTCCATTATTTATAATATCATTTTTTACTTTTATATTATTGCCACTTGCGATAGTAAAAAGTATGCTATTATTAATTGTTAATTCACAGCATTCAAAATTACCACTTATTTGAGTAAAATAATTACCTGTAATAATAACAGGATTATCTATTGTTGGATTAATTGGTGACCAATTTGAACCATTCCATGTAACAGTTATGCCTAAACAATTACCTGAACAATTGTCATTTGTATAACCAGGAGTTCCTAAATCACCATTTCCGAAAACAGAAGTCGCTTCACACCAATTTGCGCCAGTATCATTGTCGGATGCGTTAAAACTCGTTGGACTTAAACTCATACTTTTACCATTTGGAGCAGGAAAATTTGGTCCGCCATCATATCTTACAGCATCAATTTCAGTACCATTACATTCTAAAACTACTTCATCATCAGTATTTGTTAAAGTAAAACTGCTATATTGATAATCTAATTGTTCACCACCATTTGTGCCATTATTGGCATTTCTTCCTAAAACTACAAAACCGTTAGCAGGAACAACTAAACTAGCATTAATTGTATGTGAATTTGTGCCATCATCTTTAATAATCATACCATTCATATCTATTGCTAAAGCAGTTGTGTTGTATATTTCAAACCATTCTGCAAGCGTATCACTACCAGTTGGATTTTGCATAA
>JAMONN010000108.1 GCA_027065775.1 Flavobacteriaceae bacterium
TCAGTAATGTTTATCGTGTAATCTTCTACTTCACCAAAGAAACCAGAACCACAAGAATCTCGATAGACCAACGGTGCATTTCCAGATGCAGAATAAGCACTTGTTACACGCATAACCGTTTCGCCTAATGAAGCATTTACAGGAACGATAATATTAAGTGGTGATAATGAAGTAATAGCGCCTGCTGCTGGTGAATTAATAGTTTCACCCAAATCGTATTGCTCTGTGGCAACATCAAAAACACAGTCTCTATTCCAATCTATCCACACTCTTGTTGATTCTACATAATTACCATCTGAATTGGCATGTATTGTTATTGGGTATGTTTGACCAAGAATAACATCTGTAGAAACTGCTTTATAATCTGTATAAGCAGATGTTCCTTCTGAAGATTGATTAATGGTATTAAATTGAACTAATGTTGTGCCATCAGAAAATTGAGTATTACCAGATGAATTGCATAAAGTGGAACAATATGCAGGTACTGAATTCAGGGAAATAACACCACTATTAACAGCATAAAATATATTATTAATGGCACTAACCATAATTTTAGTGTCTGCATTTATAATATTTGGTACAGTAATACTTTGCGAACCGTCATTTGGTGTACTAGCTATTAACGTTGAAAGTACATTACCTATATTATCTACGATTGCGATTTCAACATTAGCTTCATTGACTCCATTTGCTGTTGTTCCAGCAACATTCCAAGTAATTACTTTAGTTTCTCCTGTTACCCATAATTCGTTTACGGCATTAGAAGTAATCTGAAAAGGACCAGCAACTCCAGAAACGGTTATTAGACTATCATCTGAATTTGTTTGTCCGCCATCAGCACGATTATCTCGTGTTGTTAATCTAAAATTC
This sequence comes from Flavobacteriaceae bacterium, assembly GCA_027065775.1. Taxonomy (GTDB): domain Bacteria; phylum Bacteroidota; class Bacteroidia; order Flavobacteriales; family Flavobacteriaceae; genus S010-17. Next base: position 871 of record JAMONN010000108.1, read on the forward strand.
ATTGTTCTTGCAACGGTTGGTGTAACTTCCCATTGATTAGCTAAAGATCCTCCGAAAACAGTACTAAATTCAGGCATAAATCGTTTTGGATTTGATGAAGGAATCAGCGATCGATATGCTGGACCAACAGTAGATGTAGAAACTAAAGGATGTGTTGTTGGTTGTTGTACATCAATTTGTTCCCAACAATAAGTAATTGCATCACCATCTGGATCTGTACTATTTCCAGTTAACGCGTATGCAGTTCCTTTAGGTATAGTAAAATTTAATCCTGCATCTGCGGTTGGTTCATTATTTCCAGTATTTGTTTCTAAAGCACATTGCGCCCAAAATGGATGTGTAAAATCATTTAATACATTTGTATTATGTAATCTATCATTAATTTCAATTAAACTAAAAGTATGAAAATAGGCATCCGAATTTTGTTGTACGTTTAAACTACCACAAATTCCTGCATACGCCATAATTGTTGTTCCACTACCTGGTTCACCTGCAGTAATACCTGTTGAAGTTGTACAATTACCAACACCTTGACCATTATAAGTGTGATGTGCACCAAAATGATGTCCCATTTCGTGTGCTACAAAATCAACATCATAAAAATCACCTATCGGGTTAAATGATCCTGTTATTGCTTGTGCTTTTCTTGATGTTGCTCCAAACGCATCCACAGTACAAATACCACCAAGCGATGCTAATCCACCGCCACCAGTACTAAAAGTATGTCCAACATCGTAATTTGCGTTGCCAATTTCAGTATCAATTACTGTTTGACTTTCGCCAATTAAAGCACCTGCATTACTATTTGAAAAATTATCAGCATCAATAAAAATAATTAAATCATTATTAGCAATAATATTAAATCGCACAGAGAACTCTTTTTCGTAAATACCTTCAACACGATTAATAGTATTAACAATAGCAGAAAGTACAGCCGCTTTTTTAACTGCTAATGATGCTCCGCCTGGAATACCTTGATTTGTTAAATGAAATGCTGAATATTCGATAGTTGTGGCAACTGCTAATCGATAAGTTCTTAAAATACCATCTGTTGCGTTTCTTTCAGATTTATTTGAAGTATTATTAAACCTTAGTACATCATCATTTTCAAATTCACAAGAAAACTCATCATTTAATTTTGGTAAATCCGCAGCAGAATAAACAATATATTTACTTCTATTTCTAGTATATGGATCGATCATAAGCGCTGGTTTTCCTGCAGCCATAATCATTACATGAATTCCATCTGCAGCAATACTCATACGTAGTGTTGCTGTTGGATCATTAACTCCTTGCCCAATATATGTTTTAATCATTGGATATTTTAAAGCTAAACCATCACTTAATAAAGAAGATTCTAAAATTCTAAATCGTTGCATTTTTCCATTTTCATTTGGAAAATTTATAATTATATTAGAATTTTTTACGGAAAGTATTTCTCTTTTCTGAATCGTTTTTAATTGAAATTTTAAAATATTTAAATCTGCACTAAATAATTCATATTTGTTCGGTAAATGAGACGCTATAAAAACGACATCGTCTGTAGATTTACTAGTCGATTCATTCCATATTTTTTGTCCAAATGTAGTTGAACTAATAAATGCGAAAAACAGTAAAAAACCAATAATATTTTTTTTAAACATAATTTATTTTTTAATTAATTTATATTATCAATATAGATATACAAGAGATTTTTCATCATCAAAAACAACATCAATTTCATTGTCAAAACCAAAAGATATAACTGTTACTTACTCAAATACATTTTTCTACGAGCATATAATTCATAAAAAGCATCGTCTTTCAAATTATCAATAAACAAAATACTTTCACCAGTAGATTTCATTTCTGGACCTAAATTCTTATTTACATTAGGGAATTTATTAAACGAAAAAACGGGTTGTTTAATAGCGTAACCTTCTAATTTTGGGTTGTATTTAAAGTCTTTTACTTTAGCGCCAAGCATTACTTTAGTAGCATAATTTACGTAAGGTTCTTTATAGGCCTTAGAAATAAAAGGTACAGTTCGAGATGCTCTAGGATTTGCTTCAATAATGTAAACGATATCATTTTTAATAGCAAACTGAATATTCATCAAACCAACTGTTTTTAAGGCGACTGCTATTTTTTTTGTATGATCTTTAATTTGTTGCATTACAAATTCACCTAAATTAAATGGAGGCAAAGTAGCATTAGAATCTCCAGAATGTACACCACAAGGTTCAATATGTTCCATGATACCAATAATATGTACATCTTTTCCGTCGCAGATAGCATCAGCTTCTGCTTCAATAGCACCATCTAAATAATGATCTAAAAGCAGTACGTTATTTGGTATTTTACGTAAAATATCGACTACATGTTCCTCTAATTCTTGTTTGTTAATTACAATTTTCATTCCTTGTCCACCAAGTACATAACTTGGTCTAACTAAAATAGGAAAATCTAATTCATCTGCTATTTTTAATGCTTCTTGCGCGTTTGTTGCGGTTCCGTATTCAGGAAATGGAATGTTCAAACCTTTTAGCATTTCAGAAAAACGCCCACGATCTTCGGCTAAATCTAATGCGTCAAAACTTGTACCCATAATTTTGATACCGTATTTCTCTAACTTTTCTGCTAATTTTAGTGCTGTTTGTCCGCCAAGTTGTACAATAACACCTTCGGGTTTTTCATGCTGAATGATATCATAAATATGTTCCCAAAAAACAGGTTCGAAATATAATTTGTCGGCAATATCAAAATCGGTAGAAACAGTTTCAGGATTACAATTAATCATAATCGTTTCATAGCCCATTTCCTTTGCCGCTAAAACACCATGCACGCAACAATAATCAAATTCAATTCCTTGACCAATTCTATTTGGACCAGATCCTAAAATAACTACTTTCTTTTTGTTTGAAGAGATAGATTCTGTCGCAGTAATTGTTTTATTATCTACAATCATTTCATTTTCAAAAGTAGAGTAGAAGTATGGTGTTTCTGCTTTAAATTCAGCGGCACAAGTGTCTACTATTTTGTAAACTCTTTTAATATTTAATTCTTGGCGTTTTTTATAAACTTGACTTTCCAGGCATTTTAAAGTATGTGCAATTTGCCTATCGCCATAGCCTTTTTGCTTTGCTTTTAGTAGTAAATTTCTTGGTAATGTTTTTAAAGTATATGTTGCAATTTCTTTTTCGAGTTCATGTAATTCTTGATATTGCATCAAAAACCATTTATCAATTTTTGTAATTTGGTTTATTTTTTCTAATGAAATACCTGCTTGAATTGCATCAAAAATAACAAAAACACGATCCCAACTAGGGTTTTCTAATTTTGAAATAATTTCTTCATAACGTGTGTATCCTTTTCCGTCAGCGCCAATTCCGTTGCGTTTTATTTCTAAAGATTGTGTTGCTTTATGTAAAGCTTCTTGAAATGAACGACCAATTCCCATAACTTCACCAACCGATTTCATTTGTAAACCAAGTGTTCTGTCTGAACCTTCGAATTTATCGAAATTCCAACGCGGTATTTTTACAATTACATAATCTAATGTTGGTTCGAAATATGCAGAAGTTGTTTTAGTTATCTGATTTTTCAGTTCATCTAAATGATACCCTAAAGCCAATTTGGTTGCTACTTTTGCAATCGGGTAACCAGTTGCTTTAGATGCTAATGCAGACGACCTAGAAACTCTTGGGTTAATTTCAATAGCAATAATATCTTCTTTTTCGTCTGGACTTACTGCAAATTGCACGTTGCAACCGCCAGCAAAATCACCTATAGAACGCATCATATGTATTGCCATATCACGCATTTTTTGATACGTTTTATCGCTTAAAGTCATTGCAGGAGCAACAGTAATGGAGTCGCCAGTATGAATACCCATTGGATCCATATTTTCAACGGTACAAATTATAATAACATTATCATTTTTATCGCGAAGTAATTCTAATTCAAATTCTTTCCAACCAATTAAAGCTTTATCGATTAAGACTTCGTGTATTGGCGAAGCTTCTAAACCACGTTGTAACAAATGATCAAAATCATTTTTATCGTAAACTATTGATGCACCAGTACCGCCAAGTGTATATGAAGGTCTAATAACTAATGGAAATCCGTATTCTTGCGCAATTTCTTTTCCTTTTAAAAAGGAAGTAGCCGTTTGGCTAGGTGCTTGAGGAATACCAATTTTGTTCATTAATACTCTAAATTGTTCTCTATCTTCGGTAACTTTAATCGCATCAATATCAACACCAATCATATTAATATTAAAATCTTTCCAAATACCTTTGTCATCTGCTTCAATACACAAGTTTAAAGCGGTTTGACCACCCATTGTTGGTAAAACAGAATCTATATTTGGATGTTTTTTAAGAATTTCAACAATAGATTTTGTATTTAAAGGCAATAAATACACATGATTTGCCATTTGAGGATCCGTCATGATAGTGGCAGGATTGGAATTTATAAGAACAACTTCTATTCCTTCTTCCTTTAAAGATCTAATTGATTGTGTTCCTGAATAATCAAATTCACATGCTTGACCGATGATAATTGGTCCTGAACCAATTATTAAAACTGATTTAATCGAACTGTTTTTTGGCATTTCATTTTATTTGTGCAAATATTTAACAATCTTTTTTCAAATAAAATTTTAATTTCAAAAACTTATTAAGAATATCTATTTATTCTTAACATTTTAAGTAAAAAAACAACTCTTTTAAAGAATAAAGACATTAAAAAACAAATAAGTAAATACTTACTAGCATTATAATTATTAATACTAAAATAATAATGGTTAGCAAATTTGATTTACTATTTGTATTAACTTTTTCAATGATTTCGATATTTTTATTAGATTCTTTCTTTTTTATGAAACTATCTACAGGTTTAATTGTTTTTTCAACTTTGGGCGTAACCTGCTTTATAGCAACTTTTTCTTCTATCTTTTTATTTTCCTCTGCCTTACTATTTAAAGTGCTTTTTTCAATTTCATTTTTAATTTTTTCCAACTTTTCTTTAATACTTAAATAAGAGGTCTCGGTTTCTAAATCAGACTTTTTGTTTTCATGTATTTTAGTTCCTTCTTTAGCTTCTGTATCAATTTTTCTTAAGTTATTTGTCTCTTCTAGTACTTTTTTGAGTTTAATAACTTTTTTTGGAATGGGGTCTTTCGTTTTTTTAATAGGCTCATTTTTAACTTTAATTTTTTCTTCCTCTATTAAATTTGGATTTTCATTTAAAGTTTTTTGAATATTAATATTGTCGAATTGCTTATGCATATCATATAATTCTTTCTTTAAATCGTCAATACTTTTTGAATTATTTTCACTCATTTAAAATTTTTTTGTTAAAAATCATTGTAAAAATACAAAAAAGTTTTACTTTTGTTGATATAAGTTTAATAAAAAAGAAAGGAAAGTATGAAAAATTTAGATAGAGTATTGTCAAATTTAGTAGAAAACACAAATTCGGAATCAGCAGTATTAGTAAATTCTGAAGGTTTAACTATTGCTTCGATAAATGCGGAAAATGAAGACAGAGTTGCAGTAATGATTGCATCATTGCATTCAATGGGTGAAAAATTTTCAAATGATTTAGGTAAAGGTGGTATTAACCAATTTTATATTAAAACGGATTCAGGTTACTTATTATTAAAAGATGTAAATCAAAATACTATTTTAGGTTTAGTTGCAAAGGACCAAACTAAGTTAGGTTTATTAATGATGTATTTAGATGCTTCTGTTAAAGAAATAGGTAGTTTATTATCTGATGATGATAGTTTAGATTTAAATATTAGATCTATAAGTTAATTTAGAAATCATTAAAATAAATAAACTTTAAATAAGAATAAAAAAAGCACTTTCTTAGAAAGTGCTTTTTTATGGACGTCAAATTCATCCATCTAAATATTGTTTTAAAGAAATGGGACTTATAAAGTGCCTCGATTTTCTTGTTCTCGTTCAATTGCTTCAAATAAAGCTTTAAAGTTACCTACGCCAAAAGATTGTGCTCCTTTACGTTGTATTACTTCAAAAAACATTGTTGGTCTGTCAACAACAGGTTTTGTAAATAATTGTAATAAATAACCTTCGTTATCTCTATCTATTAAAACACCATGTTTTTTTAAAACTTCTACATCTTCGTCAATTTCGCCAACTCTTTCTAATAAATCATCATAATAAGTGTCTGGTACATATAAAAACTCCACACCACGGTCACGCATTGCAGAAACTGTTTTTATAATATCATCTGTTGCAACAGCAATATGTTGTACACCTGAACCTTTATAAAAATCTAAATATTCTTCAATTTGAGATTTCTTTTTTCCTTTTGCTGGTTCGTTAATAGGGAATTTTATTCTTCCGTTACCATTAGACATTACTTTAGACATTAATGCGGTAAATTCGGTAGAAATATCATCATCGGTAAATGAAATAATTTGTGCAAAACCCATTGTTTTTGCATAAAAATCACACCATTTTTTCATTTCGCCCCAACCAACATTACCAACCATATGATCAATAAATTTTAAACCAAGTGGTTCTGGATTATAATGAGATTCCCATTTTTGATAACCTGGTAAAAACACACCTTTATAGTTTTTACGTTCTACAAAAACATGTACAGTTTCGCCATAAGTATGAATACCTGATCGAACTACTTCGCCATCTTTATCTTTTTCCACTGTTGGTTTCATATAAGATTTTGCGCCGCGTTTGGTAGTTTCTTCCCATGCTTTTGTAGCATCTTCTACCCAAAGCGCCATTACTTTTACGCCATCGCCGTGTTTATTAATATGTGCATTTATTTCGCCATTTTCATCTAATGGTGTTGTTAAAACTAAGCGTATTTTACCTTGTTTTAACACATATGAAACGCGATCCTTTAATCCTGTTTCTAATCCAGCAAAGGCTTCGGATTGAAAACCGAATGCAGTTTTGTAAAAATGTGCCGATTGTTTTGCGTTACCAACGTATAATTCTACATAATCGGTTCCTAATAATGGTAAAAAATCTTCTGCATCTTCAAATATTTTTTCAAGACCGTAAGTTGTATTTTGTAAGTTTTTTAAATTTTTTATTTCAGCCATAACTGTGTTTTATTTTGATTTATGATTTTTTGATAAATGATTTATGACAATTTTATAATTAAAGTGAATTTGAAAATTTATAAATCATGTTTTGTAATCTTTTTATTTTATTTTCTAAACGGATAAATTTTTCTTGATTAATATAATTTAATTTTTTTGCTATGATAATTTGAGTTTCCCATTCAAAAGCAGAACCAATTGCTGATTCTAAATAAGTTTTAAAATGTTTAACACTGCTTTTACTTGTTCCTTCTGCAATGTTTGAAGGAATAGAAACCGAACATCTATTCAATTGACTGATTAAATTAAAACGTTCATCTTGCGGGAATTTTTTAGTGATTTCATATGTTTCAGAAACTAATTCTAAACTTTCCTGCCAAATGAGTAATTTTTTAAAATTGTGATTCATAATTTTATAATGAAATTTCTATATACTCAAAACGGTCATAAATCATAAGTCAAATAGTCAGACGCTCTTTAAAGCACCCAACTCTTATAATAATCATCTACTTCTAATTTAAGTGCTTCTTCGGTAATCATCATTGGTTTAAATGGATCAATCATCACTGCCAATTCTCCTGTTTCTTTTTTACCAACGCTTTTTTCTATAGCACCAGGATGTGGTCCATGAGGAATGCCACCAGGATGCAATGTTATTTGACCTTTTTCAATATTATTTCTACTCATAAAATCACCATCAACATAATATAATAATTCTTCGGAATCAATATTACTATGATGATATGGTGCTGGAATTGCATTTGGATGATAATCGTATAATCTAGGTACAAACGAACAAACAACAAAACCTGCTGCTTCCCAAGTTTGATGAATTGGTGGTGGCATGTGGATTCGACCAGTTATTGGTTCAAAATCATGAATGGAAAATGCATATGGATAATTAAAACCATCCCAACCAACAACATCAAAAGGATGATTTTTATGTGTATATTCCCAAAGTACGCCTTGTTTTTTAGAAATTATTTTAAATTCTCCTTTTTCGTCATGTGTTTTTAAATCTTTTGGTGTTCTAAAATCACGTTCACAAAAAGGCGAATGTTCTAAAAGTTGCCCAAAATTATTTCGGTAACGATTAGGTGTAAAAATAGGACTGTAAGATTCCACATAAAGAATTCTATTATCTTCGGTATCAAAATCAATTTGATATGTTGTTCCTTTAGGTATAATTAAATAGTCACCATATTTGAAATCTAAATTGCCATACATAGTACGTAATGTTCCGCTACCAATATGAATGAATAACATTTCATCGGCATCGGAATTTCTATAAAAATAATCTTTTGAAAATCCTTTTGGCGCTGCCAAACCAATATGTAAATCATTATTTACAAATAATGTTTTTCTACTATCTAAATAATCTTGTTCTGGTTGTAATGAAAAGCCTTTAAAACTTAAGGCTTTCATATTTTTATCTATTGCTATTTTTGGCGAAACATCTTTTAGTCGTTTAATTTCACTAACTACTGTTGGCGGATATAAATGATAAATTAAAGATGACATACCAGCAAAACCTGCAGTACCAAATAATTCTTCTTGGTATAAACTGCCGTCTGATTTTTTGAAAGTTGTATGTCTTTTTGGTGGAATTTTTCCTAAAGTATGATATCTAGGCATAATTTTATAATTTAATGATTAGAAATTGAATGTTTGAAAATTAAAATAATGTAAAATTAAATTAACTATTCAGGTTTTCTTATATTTAAATATTTAAGAAAAATTAATAATTCGGCAAATATATTCATCATAATTAGAACTTTGAATCGTAAAGATACAAATAATTTTAGACCATTAAAAATACTTTCAATACATTCATAAATTTCGAGTATTTTTGCAAAATATTATGACATTTGTCATTAAAATTTTAATTTAAAATGAAATTATTCGATATTAATAATTGGAATAGAAAAAAACAGTATCTGTTTTTTAAGGATTATATAGATCCGTTTTTTAATATCACTACTAATGTGAATGTTGCAAGATTATTTAAGTATTGTAAAACCGAAAACCTTTCATTTAATTTGGTATTTTTACATCAATTATTAAGTTGTACAAATTCGATTCTAAATTTTAAACTTCGTATTAAAAATGAGCAGGTTTATATTTTTGATAAAATTGATGTTGGAACTGCTATTTTAAAAGAAGACAAATCATTTGTGTTTTGCTATTTTCCATACACGGAATCTTTAGTCGATTTTTTAAAATCCGCAAAACAACAGATAAATAACCAGATGTTAAATACCGATTTTAATGTAAAAGAAGAACGTTTAGATTTAATTCATACTTCCATTTTACCATGGTTTTCTTTTACAGGAATTAAACATGCAAAAAAAGGTGATGAACAAACTAAAGGTATTCCTAAATTTATGATTGGTAAACATTTTGAACAAGATCATAAATTATTGTTACCTTTATCTATTGAAGTACATCATGCTTTAATGGATGGTTTTCATGTTGGTGAATTTTTTAATTTATTACAAGAAAAGTTAGATACATTTTAATATGGCAAAAAAAGGTAAAGCAAAAAACACGGTTAATAAAGCAAAACATAGTAAACTACTTAACCGAAAAATAAGTAAACTAAAACAAAAAAAAATAGATCATAAACTACGATTAAAAGAATTAAATCGTAAAATGAACGAACAAAAAAACAACGATGCATAAACGTAACTTACATAAAAAACAGTATAATTTTAATAAATTAACTAAAGTCAATACCGAATTGGAACATTTTGTTTTCACAAACGAACTTAACAACAGACAAACTATTGATTTTAGCAATCCTGATGCTGTAAAAGCATTAAATTCCGCTTTATTAAAAGCACATTACAATATAAAACATTGGGAATTTCCTGACGAAAATCTTTGTCCGCCAATACCTAGCAGAGTTGACTATTTGCACTATTTATCCGATTTAATCGGCGATACATCAAACAGCAAAACAACAATTTTAGATATTGGTACTGGTGCAACTTGTATTTATCCGCTTTTGGGAACGCAAGTTTATAATTGGAATTTTGTTGGTACAGAAATAGACCAAAGTTCTATTAAAATAGCACAAACCATCCTAGATAAAAATAACTTAAGCGATAACATAAAATTACGTTTCCAGGAAGATAAAAACAATATCCTTAACGGAATAATAAAACCGAACGATAAATTTACTGCTTCTATATGCAATCCACCATTTTTTAAATCTTTAGAAGAAGCGCAAAATGCAAACAAACGCAAACAAGAAAACTTAGGTTTAGAGTCTACTCAAAGAAACTTTAGTGGAAACAATAATGAAATTTGGTACAAAGGTGGCGAAAAAGCATTTTTGCATAATTATTTATATCAAAGTTCACTCTTTAAAGATAACTGTGAATGGTTTACGTCATTAGTTTCTAAAAAAGAGAACGTAAAAAGTATGTCTGCATCGTTAAAAAAACTAAATGCTAAGGAAATTAAAACTATTAATATGGCAACTGGCAATAAAGTAACTAGAATTGTTTGTTGGCGCTTTTAAGGGTTTTGTTAATGGTTTTCAATGTAAAATGAATTATATACTGATATAAATGTTAAAATATTTTGTACCTAAAGGCACATAATTAATTCTTTTTCTGTTTTATTACTAATATCAAATCCCTAAAGGGATTATTCTGTCCTGTAAGGACAATATATTAGTAAATAATCATAACATCTTAATAAAATGTGCCTTTAGGTACAAAATATTTATATCAAAATATATACCTTCAAAAAAAATAAGGGTAGAACCAATGAAACCAACCAACAAATGATATTGTAACATTTACCATCCAACAATATTCGATTACTTTTTCATTAATTATCCAATTTTGTTCATTTCTAACAACTACATTTCCTAACCTAACACTTGAAATATTGAGTTTCTTCGCTAGATTTTTCTCAATTTCTAACTGCCTGACTAATCTATTAATCTCATCTTTTCGTATTACATCAATTCGACTTTCCATTTTTTCAGAATAAAATAATTCAATTATACTATCTCTTCCTAACTTTCATATTAATAAATTCTAAAACTAAAGAGAATGCAATAGTAAAATAAAGATATCCTTTAGGTATTACGCCAACTTTTTGACCAAATATTTCTGCGTGAGACATGTGTGCTGCTTCAGCAATTAACATAAAACCTATTAAAATTAAAAAGGATAAACCTAACATTCGATACCCATGTTTCTGTATGTTGAAATATTTCCATTTTTTAGTTAGTTTGTTAGAATTTATTAATCACTAATTTTATAAGCTTTTCCTTTTTGCGTATAATTAGAACCTTTATAATGTGCTTTAAAAGTATAATGTTTTTTATGAATACCTGTTATCTTTACAACAAA
>JAMONN010000109.1 GCA_027065775.1 Flavobacteriaceae bacterium
CCAATTACAAACGATGATGAAATAAACGAACTGTTAAAAGAATTAAGTGTAGAACTAAATTATAGTCACAACTATTACAACAATAAAAGAAATGTAATTTACCAAGAAATAAGTCAAGTAAAATTTGATTTAATTAAATTTAAAAAGTTAAGAAAGCAAGTAAGTTTACTCATAAAAAAAGAACAACTAAAAGACCAACTCACAAAAATAAACGCAAGCGAAAATGCAGATATTAACAAAATACGTTATTTAAAAGGTTTGTCAATAATAAAAATACTCTACGAAAAAGTATTGTCTTTAGACCATCATTTTTCATCTATTGCAACGTTTAATGAAATTAGCAAAATTGGTAACCCAAATTCTTACCAAGAATTTACTCAAATTAAAGATCTTATAAAATCTAAAACCGATAAGAAAAAAGCATTTAAATTAACTTCTATTTTGGGCAATAATGTATACGCAAGCGTTGTAGATACTTTTGTAGGTTTATTTAATAGCAATGCAAATAGTAAAGAAAAAGAAGTGGAATTAAAAAAAGTAGAATGCATTTTAGATTTTACTCTACGAATGAATAATGACTTAAACAATATTTACTTTGAAACTGCTTTTCTACAAAAATCTAATGACAAAATAATGTTAGATTTAGAGCGATTATTTGTTGACTATACCAAACCTATAAAATACTTAACGCCATTAAAACAATGTAGAGATAATGATGATTGGGATGTAGTAAGAGAAAAATTAACTAGTTTTTTAGATAATTTAAATACAGCGATTACCGAACAAAAAAACAATAAAGTATTACGTATGCAAATAAACCTAAACTTTCCAATAGATAGGTTATTACAATTTATTACACAATATAATAACTTTATAGACCAAGGAGGTAAGTTTTATGAAAAGTTTAAAATAATTCTAAACTCTTATGAAAACGAACAACAATGTAGTAGTAGCTTACCACCAGCATACAAAAAATTAAAAGAAGATATAGATATTGCTATTAATAAATTTAATACAGCTTATAAACCTGTGGAAATTAATGGTAGTAAAATGAAAGAGGTATTATATGGTATTAATGAGTATGATTAATGATTTTTACGTGTTCTTTAGATTGTTTATGGAATATCTACTGCTGCTGAATATGTCAACTGACAAGAGATTTCTCGTCGTTCCTACGTCACTCTGTCGGAATGACATTGTACATTTATACAACTTTATTTCTCGCTTGTCATTTCGACAGTGCCTAAAAGTGCGACGAGAAATCTCAACAATTTCTAATCTCTTTTCTATTAAATGAATTTCCTCGCAGTTCGTTTCTCTTTTTGGAATGATATTGTTCATTAAAATAATAATAAAACCCAATAACTTAATCCATATAATCTTCAATAGGATTACAAGAGCAAACCAAATTACGATCGCCATAAGCATCATCTACTCTTCGAACAGGAACCCAGAATTTATTGTTTGCAACCCAAGGCAAAGCAAATGCTGCTTCTTTTCTTGAATAACTGTAAAGCCATTTATCATTAGTCAACATTTCTTGTGTATGCGGTGCGTTTTTTAATACAGAATCTTCACCTTTTACATAAGCGTCGATTTCTTTTTTAATCTGAATCATTGCTTCTGCAAAACGATCTATTTCTTCTTTAGATTCACTTTCTGTAGGTTCCATCATTAGAGTTCCTGCAACAGGAAAAGATAATGTTGGTGCATGAAAACCGAAATCCATTAGTCTTTTTGCAATATCACCAACTTCAATTCCTTTTTCTTTAAATTCTCTAAAGTCTACAATCATTTCGTGTGCTGCACGACCTTTTTCGCCTGAATATAAAATTTTATAATGTTTTTCTAATATTGCTTTTAAATAATTTGCATTTAGAATAGCATATTCTGTGGATTTTTTCAATCCATCCGCACCTAACATTTTAATATAACTATACGAAATTAAATCTACCATTGCAGAACCAAATGGTGCTGCAGAGATTGCTGTAATTCCGTTTTTTCCACCAGTTTTATAAACAGGGTTTGTTGGTAAAAATTCGGCTAAATGTTTAGCTACGCAAATTGGCCCAACACCTGGTCCGCCGCCACCATGTGGAATCGCGAAAGTTTTATGTAAATTTAAATGACAAACATCGGCACCAATTTCAGCTGGATTTGTAAGGCCAACTTGTGCATTCATATTTGCACCATCCATATAAACTTGCCCGCCATTTTCATGGATTATTTCGGTAATTTCTCTAATTGCAGATTCAAAAACACCATGTGTAGAAGGATAAGTTACCATTAAAGCAGCTAAATTATCTTTATGTAATAGTGCTTTTTCCCGTAAATCATTTACATCAATATTACCATCTTCGGTTGTTTTTGTAACGACAACTTTCATTCCTGCCATTACTGCAGATGCTGGATTAGTACCATGTGCAGAAGAAGGAATTAGACAAATATTTCTATGTCCTTCGTTGTTAGATTCGTGATATGCTTTAATAACTAATAAACCTGCATATTCGCCTTGAGCACCAGAATTAGGTTGTAATGAAGTTGCGTAAAAACCAGTAATTACGTTTAAATGCTCTTCTAAAGTATGCAACATTTCACGGTAACCAAGTACTTGATTTTTTGGTACAAACGGATGAATATTATTCCATGAACCATAACTTAATGGCAACATTTCGGAAGCTGCATTTAATTTCATGGTACAAGAACCTAAAGAAATCATAGAATCTGTTAACGAAATATCTTTACGTTCTAATCTTTTAATATAACGCATCATTTCAGTTTCTGAATGATAAGAATTAAAAATTTGATGTGTTAGAAATTCACTTTTTCTTAATAGATTATCAGATATATTTTCACAAATAGAACAATGATCTACTAATATTGCATCTTTATTTTCTGCTTCAGCAAGTACAGCTAAAATATTATTTATATCTTCGTTTGTAGTTGTTTCATTTAGTGAAATGCCAACAGTTTCATCATCAATTCTAAGTAAATTCACTTCAAAACGTTGTGCAATAAAATTCACTTTTGTTGCATTGGTAACTTTCACACATAAAGTGTCAAAAAAAGAATCGTTACATTGTGTTAATCCTAATTCTTTTAAACCATCATTTAAGGTATTTGCTAAGGAATGTATTTTTTTAGCAATATATCTTAAACCGTTTGGTCCATGATAAACGGCATACATTCCTGCCATAACTGCTAACAATACTTGTGCTGTACAAATATTAGAAGTTGCTTTTTGACGTTTTATATGTTGTTCTCTGGTTTGTAGTGCCATTCGTAAAGCACGATTTCCATCCACATCTATAGTTACACCAATTATTCTTCCAGGGATTTGTCTTTTGTAATCTTCTTTAGTTGCAAAAAAAGCGGCATGTGGACCACCAAAACCTAATGGAATTCCGAATCTTTGTGTTGTACCAACGGCAACATCGGCACCCATTTTTGCAGGTGATTTTAATAACACCAAACTTAATAAATCTGCAGCAACTACTACTTTAGATTCGTTTTCGTGCGCTTTTTCTATGAAGTTTGTATAGTCGTATACTTGGCCGTTTTTTGCTGGATATTGTACAATTGCACCGAAAAATTCTTCCGTGAAAACGAAATTATCATGATTACCAATAACTAATTTTATACCTAAAGGATTAGATCTTGTTTTTAAGATATCTATTGTTTGTGGTAAAACTTCTTCGGAAACAAAAAATGTTGAAGCATTTGCTTTCTTTTTACTTCGAGTTCTTGCATTATATAGCATAATCATTGCTTCCGCCGCAGCGGTTCCTTCATCAAGTAAAGAAGAATTTGCTAAAGGCAAACCTGTTAAATCACTAACTACGGTTTGGTAATTTAATAATGCTTCCAATCTGCCTTGCGAAATTTCGGCTTGATATGGTGTATAGGATGTATACCAACTTGGATTTTCAAAAATATTTCTTTGGATTACTGCTGGTAAAATAGCAGCATTATAACCCAAACCAATGAAGGATTTATAGACTTTATTCTTGTTTGCCAGTTCTTTTATGTGTGTCGAGAATTCGATTTCACTCATCGCTTTTGGCAAATCTAAATCGTTTTTAAGTCTTATGTCTGTTGGAATTGTTTCGTCAATTAACTGATTTAAAGAATCAATACCAATTGTTTTTAGCATTTGTTTAACATCGTTTTCTCTTGGACCAAGATGTCTAACTACGAAAGAATCTGTTTGCATTTTTGTTTGTGTTTAGTGCTACAAATTTAGTAATTATTTCATTATTATTACATAAAGATGCACAAAGAAACACAGAGATTCTCAAAGAAAAATTTTGTGTAATGTAAAGGTTTTTGTAAAAAAAAACTAAATGGAATCTTTTATCATTTCAAAAAATTCAATCTTTTTATCGCCGTTTGATTTTCTGTAAGCACGATACATTCCTTTAGTGTTAAAATCCCATGCAATATTTCCGTTTTTGTCTAGAACAATTATGCCGCCTAAACCACCAAGTTTTGCAATTTGATTATGAATGACTTCTTTTGCAGCTTCTTTAGCAGTTAATTTTTTGTATTCTATTAAACTAGAAATTTCTTTTGCTGCTAAAGTTCTAATATAATATTCGCCAATTCCTGTACAGGAAACGCCACATGTATTGTTATTAGCATAAGTTCCTGCACCAATGATTGGTGAATCGCCAATTCTACCATATTTTTTATAAGTTAATCCACCAGTTGAGGTTCCTGCTGCGATGTTTCCGTTTTTGTCTAAAGCAACTACGCCAACTGTGCCGAAATGGTTTGTTGTTTCTAAATTTTGAATTTTAAATTTTGAATTTTGAATTACTGCTAACTGACTATTGTTTACTGAATACTGCTTACTGATCACTGAATACTGTTTGTTTTTTTCTCTATCTCGAACATTTTTCCAACTATTATATGCTCTTTCTGTGTAGAAATATTTATCAGATTCAAATTTTATTTGGTGTTGTTGTGCAAATATTTCTGCACCTTTTCCAGAAAGTAATACGTGTTTTGTGCTATCCATAACCATTCTTGCGGCATTAATTGGGTTTTTAATATTACTTACTCCAGCAACTGCACCAGTATTTAATGTTTTGCCATCCATAATGGAAGCATCCATTTTATTTTTTCCTTGAGAATCAAAAACAGCTCCTTTACCAGCATTAAATAATGGTGAATCTTCTAAGATATTTATGGTTTTTTGTACTGCTTTTAATGAAGATCCGCCACTTTCTATGATAGAATAACCTGTATTAATTGCTTTTTCTAAAACGGCATGGTATGTTTTTTCTTGTTCAGGTGACATGTTCTTTTTTAGAATAGTTCCTGCGCCGCCATGTAATACAATTGCAAAAGGTTGCTTTATAGCAACAGCTTCTTTTTCTTTATTACAAGAATTAAATATAATTATAAATGTTACAAATAAATACGAATTTAATTTGATACGCATATTCAATTTTAATTTTGAAGAGAAAAATGCCCTTTTTTAGTATATGTTTTTCCTGTAAAGTCAATAAATTTCACCACAAACCAATAATCAGAATCTGGTAGAGGTTCGCCTTTAAATTTACCATTCCAACCTAAACCTTTTGGGTCTATTGTTGCTATTAATCTTCCGACTCTGTCGAAAATTGTAACATTTGTCGTGGTATTAAATTCGGATATAATTTCATTGTTATACGCTCCTAGATTATCAATATTCCAAGTGTCATGTATGCCATCATTATTGGGAGTAATAAATTTTGGGTAATCTAAAATAAATATAATTTTCTTTAAAATTTCGTCACAACCATTTGAATTTATATCTCTTACTAATAATTTATGTTTGCCATAATTAATATTTTCAAAAACATTTTCATTTTGATAAATATCATCATTGTTAATATCTGTAGAATTTGGATCTACAATAGCATATTGATAATAGCCAAAACCTGAAACTTCTACAATAACGCTTACTTTTCTGTAAAATTCATTTTCAGTTATTAAAACTTTTGTGAAATTTGCAATACTTGTTGGTTTTACGGTTATTGTTCTACTAACATGACAACCTAAAGCGTTAGTAACAATTACTGTATAGTCGCCAGATTGATTTATAAATAAATCAGGAGAGATACTATTATTTGGATAATCTAATAAGGAATTACCTGTGCTATTAAACCATTCTATATTGTAATTTGTTATTGAATTATTATTGATACCTGTTATTAAAGTTGTTGTTTCAGGAAAATCATTAATGCAATAAAAAAGAGTTTCATCTATGAAATTTGGTTCGTCATTAATGAAAATTTTAGATGCAGTAATGTGAAACACTTTATTTAAAGTTTTACAATTAAGCGGGTTGAAAATATTTACACTATAATCGTTAGTTGTATTTACGTTAATTGAACTTGATATTGCTCCATTAGACCATGTATAATTAAAATCATTTACATTATTATTAATTAAATTTATACTTAATGTTATTTCATCAGATTCATCCAAACAAAAAATAATTGTTTCATCTGTTAAAAAAGAGGGTTCAGGATTGTCAAAAAATAACATTGGGTCAGTTATTGTTGCTTGATTGAGATAAGAAATTTCTATTTCATCTTCTGCTGTAACATCACAATTGTCTGCGGTTACAATAATTTTATAGATGTCTGGAATTGTGGATGATGTGATGAAATTAATATCTAAAAAACTATTACTTTCCCCTATAATTTCCACATTATTTTTAAACCATTTATAGGTTGCTGTGCTACTCATGCTTGCATTACCAAGTTCGGATGTTATTCTATATGGATTTGTATGACAAAATACTTGGTCTTCAGGTAATTCTACAGAACAGACTATTTGGCAATCTGTAGAACCTGCGTCTGAATTAGACACATTAGTTTGACCTAGTGAAATTGTGCCTTGAGAACCATCAAAATTTGTGATTAAAACAATGTAAAATTCACCAATTTGCGCATTATTGATAGAGAAACTTTCTTCTGCGTCTGGTGAATAACTACAGGCAATGATTTTAGAACTTGTTAAATTATTACAAACATTGTCGGTATTTACAAATGGTCCATAGCATATAAAATCAACGTCGATAGGTGTGCCAAAATTATCTTCTTGAGAAATTAAAAAGTCTATTGCACCTGTAGTGTCTATTCCGAAAAAATACCATGCAGGATTAGGTGTCTCGGCTAAGCAACCATAATCTGGGCCTGATTCAGCAATGTTTCCGTTAAATACATTGGGGAAAACAAATGAATTGTCACTACAAAAAGGATCTGCATCATTACAGAAAGCACCTTGCGATACAGAAAGCAAAGAGGATAAGCATAAGAATAAAAGTATATGAAACTTCATAAAAATAATACTAGAATTACACTAAATCAAAGATAGACTTATTTTTCGGATAATTTCTAACGGAGTTAATTTGATTAAATTTAAAATATGCTATTTATTTCTGTAAACTAAAATGTCCTTTTTTAGTATATGTTTTTCCTGTAAAATCAATTAGTTCTACTCTAAACCAATAATCAGAATCTGGTAAAGGTTCGCCTTTAAATTTACCATTCCAACCTAAACCTTTTGGATTTATGGTTGCTACTAATCTTCCGATTCTATCGAAAATTGTAATATCCGAAGTGGTATTTATTTGTGATTCTAATGTGTTTGAAATTAATAACGGATCTAAATTAGTGCTATCAATATTCCAATAATCATTTATGCTATCATTATTTGGTGTAAAAAATTTAGGGAAATCTAATAGTACAAAATTATGTATTAAGGTTTCACAATTGTTAATATTGGTATCTCTAACATAAAGAGTATGAACGCCGTAAGATAGATTTTCGAAGATATTTGAATTTTGATAATAAATATCGTTATCCGTATCGGTTAAATCTGCTATGTCTAAAGCATATTGATAATTTCCTAAACCAGAAACTCCTATAATAGCACTTACTTTTTTATAGAACTCATTTTCGGTTATCACAACTCTCTCTAAAACTGCTTTACTTGTTGATTCTACGGTCATTGTTCTGCTAACTTCGCAACCGTCTATACTTGTTACAGTTACCGTATAGTTACCAATTTGATTTATTTCTAAATCTGTTAATAATACAACCGAAGAATCTTGTATTAAACCTGTAGAATTAAACCATTTAACAGTTTCATTGCCAATAGGGTTTTCAATACCACTTTCTAAAGTTATCTTACCTGGAAAATCATTAATACAGTAAAAAATAGTTTCATCAGGTTTTAGTTCTGGGTTTTTAAATGCTTTTAAAGTGATTTCCGTAAAACTTATGCAACCTGCATTATTAATAATTCTTGCGGTAATCGTTTCGTCTTGCATCGTAAATGGATAATTTGTGATATTTGGTATAGGACGTATTTCTGCTTGTGCATTTGGTAAATCTTCATGATAACTTTCAATAGTTAATAAAGTTGTGTCTATTGAAATGATATCATTAAAGTTGAATGAAACAGAAGAAATAGTATCAAAACAAACTATTAAATCTGAAGGTGGCACAGTAGTAGAATTATCGTATTCTACAGTTATTTGACCTTCAGCGACACAACCAAAACCTAAATTCGCTTCTACTTTATATGTTCCACTGCCTAAAGTAGGAGTTGCTGAAGCAGAAGTAACAAGTAATCTTTGGTTAGTTTCACTTGCTAAAGGGTCAAAAATTTGCGTAGTTATATTTAATTTAAACCATTGATAACTGTTTGCAGTTATGGCATCTAATGGTAATGTTTCATTATCACATAATGCATTACCTGTTGTAATTAACCTATCTTCACCTAAATCTGAACCAACATTAAAACTATCTGCTTTTAAAAAAACGGCAGAATCATATCTAGCATTAGAATGATCTGCAATTACTAATTTTATATGGTATTGTGTGTTTGCAACAACAGCACTTTCTGCTTTTAATACAGTAGTCATGCCATCAAAACTAATTGGTTGGTAAGAACTGTTGTTAAAAGAACCAAAAAACTCTTCGTTTTCTGCAGGGCAACCATTTGGTATTTCGGGATGCACTGTGGTTACTTTTATAGGAATATTTGTGCCTGGTATTACAGCAATATTAGTATATGAACCGCCAATTGGTTTAATTAAAAACGCAAAAACATCAGAATATTGACATGTACTATCGTCTCCTTCTTGATATTCTTCCGAAGCAAAAAGATATTCAAAACTAATAAAATCGGTTGCTGGTGTAAAATCGAATTCTAATACAGTTGCGTTTGTGGTATTACCAAAAATCGCATCTAAATCAGGATCTGTATTCCAACCGCTTGCTGTATCATCACTAAAATTACCACTTGGTCCTTGTGTGTTTGATGCTTTGCCTGTACTTAAAACGATTCCTTCCGAAAACGGAAAATCAGTACCAGAATATTCAAATTTTGCATAACTAAATCCTGTAGGAAAACTTCCGCCATTTGCAAAAAAACCAGAAACAGTAGCACAACCAGAATTATTGAGTAAAACATTTTCTACCAATTCTTGTGCGGTTAAAGTTTCATCTATTATAATACTTTGAGAGAAAAGTATTGTTGCATAAAAAAGTGAAATAAATAAAATAAATTTTTGAAACATTTTAATATAATTATTAGTTGTAAAAATACTATTTTATAAGTAGTGTCCGTTAGAAAACTCTACAAAATTTAATTTATGCTAGACCTTCAAGGTTTTAAAAACCTTGAAGGTCTCAGACTGTTACTTATAAGATACTATCACATTTTATCTGTTTAAATAGATCCAGCCATCAATAGGTGTATATAGTTTTTCTTCATCATTAAACTTTAGAAAGTAAAAATAAGTGCCTGTTGGCAATTCTTCGCCTTTATAAGTGCCATCCCAATCTGTTTTGTTATTATTACCTTCATAAATAAGATTGCCATAACGGTTATAAATTTGTATTTCGAAATCTAAAAATATGTCATGTAAACCGTTTATGGTGTATGTTGGATTAAATGCATCGCCATTTGGCGTAAAAGCATTTGGTATTATTGGAAAACAATCTTCGGTTTCTAATAAAAAAGTAGTGATGCCATAACAATTAGTAATAGGGTTTTCAATACGTGCAAAAATGGTTTGTGGATCAGAAGTGTTTGTATATTCGGTTGTAAAAATAATTTCATTGTTGAATAAAACTAAATCTTCTTCCGAAGTAAAAAATGAAATATCTAAACTAAAATCGATTGTAATTTGATCTAAGGTTTCGTCTAAATTAAAAATTGCGGTATCTAAACCTTCATCGCATTCTAATAAATTAGTTGGTTGGTTAAATGCAACCGAAGTTTCTGTAATAGTAAAAAATTTAGTTGTTGTACACGCTAAATCATCTTGGGTTGTTGCTGTAACAGAATAAATGCCATCTTCAAAAATTTCTAATTGATTTAAAGTATCTCCTATTATTTCACCATTTGAATTATGCCATTCATAGTTGTAAGTTTCTTGTGCATTTTCGATTGTAACAATTAATGGTTCGGGTAAAAAATTCAAGCAAATTAAATTATTAAAAATATCGAATTCTGGCAATGGCATTACGTTAAATTGAATCGTAGTTGTTGCTGTACATTCTGAATTGATTGTGCTTTCGATTAAAACCGAAATATTTTGGGAACTTGTAATAAACGGATTTGGTAACGGACTTGATAAAGAATTACCTAAAGCATCAAAATAAAAGATAGTTCTGTTGGTTTGTTCGCCTAATAAAATCGATTCAATTTCGGAAGTATTAAATGCCGCAATGCCATCAGATGTATTTGGTAAATCATCACAAACTTCTAAATTGGGTACTGCATTTGCTATCGGAATCTCAAATAATAGTATGGAAACTTCATCTTCGTTATTTAATTCGTTTGTTTCAAAAACGGTACTATTACCATTTCCATCATCATCCACAATAATATGTAAAATAAAATCTTCGGGTATATTATTAGGTATGTTTATTATCTCTGAAAAATTTTCCGATTGATTCGGTAATAGTTGATTTTGAGTAAAAAAAGTAGTAACCAATGTGTCATTTGCAAATAACGAAACTGGTGTATTTTCAGGTAAAAAACCTTCTGCACCTGTGTTAAAAACAGTAAAATCTATTGCAACTTCTCTACTATTACAATTTAAAAGTTGAAAAGAATTTATTTCTACAATAGCATCTGGTAATTGCAAATTTAATTTAACTATAACGCTATTTAGCATTACAAAATCTTGCATGGATGTTAATTCTACAGTTGCTGATGTATCGCCAATATTTATATAATCTTCAATATTATAAAAATCGAGATCCATATTAAATAAATCTGTAGCGCCAGTAAAACTATTCGTACCATTAAAAACATTGGTAGCAGGATTAAGAGGTGGATTGCTAATTAAATTACCATTTATTCTTAAAGATTCATTTACTGCAATTCCGCTATCACCTTCCCATGCTAAAAAACCTACTTTAGCATCCGTATTATCTAATACATTTAAATCGTTTAACTGAATAGTAATGTTAGGGTTGTCACCCGAAATACTTTCTAAACCATCATAAATATTTACTTGATTTATAGAGAATGATTCGTTACTAAATACAATAATAATTGCCCAACCACCAAAATTAGTAGCATTATCACAATAGTCACCAATAACGTTTGTTAAATCTAAATCGGATAATGTATAATCACTATTACCTGTAGTTTGAACTAAATTTGTAATATCTGCAAATGCACTAAAATAGGATAATTGTTGACCAGATATTAGACTAAAAGTACGTTCGGCAGTTATATTTTGATTATTTAGTTTTATTTCAAAATCGCCATTACCAGAACCTGACCAATATAAAAAGGCTTTTTCAACTACATTGTTTGTGTCTAAATTTAAATTTGCAGTAGAACTTGTTAAAATAGAACAAGAAACATTTAAACCGTTTTCTTCTGTATTTAATGTGTTACCAATCATAGTAAAGTCAACCCTACCACTAATTTGATCGTATAAATCTATGTTTTGAGAAAACACAAATGGCATACTAAATAAGAGAAATAGAAAAAGTAATTGTTTCTTCATTCCTCAAATATAGATAAAAGCATTTGCTCTTAAAAATATTTTGGACTTATTTATTATAAATCACGCTTTTTTAATAGTTTATAAGAAAAATAAATAAACAGAAAAGTCCAAACTAAAACAATAGCAATTTCGTACCAATGTACTGCGTAATCGTAAGTTAGTTTTGTGTCTAATTGTGTTGCAATAGATTTTACTGCTTTTAATCGTCTAAATGGTTCTTCAATTAAATTAAACATTGCATTTAGTGG
>JAMONN010000110.1 GCA_027065775.1 Flavobacteriaceae bacterium
CGCTTTTTTTTAGCGGGATATTGGTTTAATACCTCGACCCTTGGGTCGATTCCATTTATTGGGTTCAGGGCTTGCCCTGAGGTTAATACCTTTTTATTTAAACTTTTTTTAAAATAAAAAGACTAATGGCATAAAATCTCATCATTCGAAATCCTAAAACAATTAGACATGAAATAAAACTCTAAAAATTTGGAAAAAACAATAATCAAAAAGGATTAACCTATTTTTACTGTAAAACTGGAATAAAACAACATATGTATTCATTACAATTAACCGTCATTTTTAAAGAATACAATTACCTCTTTTAAAACACTTATAGTTATTAGTAATGCAAAAATACTTTAAAAGTATTACACTCACATTAAAGTACGTGTTTTTTTTAGTTGAATCTTGCTTGTAATACACTTAAATTTACAATTTATTATCTAATTCATAAACCATTAACAGTTTTTATTAATTTATATTTGTAACTTTAACGAGAGTTAAAACTCTATATACATTTTGATTACGCTCAATATAATACTTTAAGCACTCTTAACACTTAGTTATCTAAATAAATGAAAAATATTAAATTAAATAACTTTAATATTCATTTAAATTTTAAAATAATTCAACTATTAAATCGAATAAATTTAGATATTTGCAGTATAGAAAATAATAAAATTAAATAATGGCTCAAAAACCATCCATACCTAAAGGAACAAGAGATTTTTCTCCTGTTGAAATTACAAAACGTAATTATATTTTTAATATCATAAAAAAATCTTTTGAAATTTATGGATTTCAACCTATAGAAACACCAAGTTTTGAAAAATCAGAAACTTTAATGGGTAAATATGGCGAAGAAGGTGATCGATTGATTTTTAATATATTGAATTCGGGTGATTATTTAAATAAAGTAGATTCTAATTTATTAGAAAGTAAAAATAGTACTAAAGTAACACCAAAAATCTCAGAAAAAGCACTGCGTTATGACTTAACCGTACCATTCACAAGATATGTAGTGCAACACCAAAATGAGTTAACTTTACCTTTTAAACGTTATCAAATTCAACCAGTTTGGCGAGCAGATAGACCGCAAAAAGGTAGGTTTAGAGAATTTTATCAATGTGATGCAGATGTTGTTGGTAGTACATCATTAATTCAAGAAGTTGAATTTGTACAATTATATGATGCTGTTTTTACTAAATTAGATTTAACCGAAACAATTATTAAAGTAAATAATAGAAAAGTTCTTTCAGGTATTGCTGAGATTATTGGTGCAAAAGATAAGTTAATCGATTTTACCGTTGCTTTAGATAAATTAGACAAAATTGGTGCTGAAGGCGTTACAAAAGAAATGCTCACTAAAGGAATTTCTGAAGATGCCATTGAAAAAGTACAACCATTATTTAATTTTAAAGGTTCTAATCAAGAAAAATTAATTCAATTAAAAGAAATGCTTTCCGCTTCAGAAGAAGGGTTAAAAGGTGTTTCAGAATTACAATTTATTGTTGATTCTATTGAAAATATAGGCTTGCAATCGGCTATTTTAGATATTGATGTTACGTTAGCAAGAGGTTTAAACTATTATACTGGTGCGATTTACGAAGTAGTTACCAACAAAGTAAAAATAGGTTCAATTGGCGGAGGCGGAAGATATGATGACTTAACAAGTATCTTTGGTTTGAAAGATTTAAGTGGTATTGGTATTTCATTTGGTTTAGATCGAATCTATATTGTTTTAGAAGAATTGGGTTTATTTAAAGACTTAGATCTCCCTAAACCAAAAGTGTTATTTTTAAATTATAATACTGAAAACACACCAAACAGA
This sequence comes from Flavobacteriaceae bacterium, assembly GCA_027065775.1. Taxonomy (GTDB): domain Bacteria; phylum Bacteroidota; class Bacteroidia; order Flavobacteriales; family Flavobacteriaceae; genus S010-17. The sequence goes on from JAMONN010000110.1 coordinate 1,814, forward strand.
TTAAAAGCATTAGCGATTTTAAGAGCAAACGGAATTTCATCTGAAATATATCCAGATACCGCAACAAGCAATAAACAAAGACAAAAACAATTTAAATATTTACAAAAAAGAGAAATTGAATTTGTTATTTTAGATGATGAAATAGGTGAGGAGTTGAGCTTGAAAAACACTAAAACTGGTAAGATTACAAAAGGTAGTGTTGGAGATTTACTTTTAGAAATAAAAAAATAACCATATAAGGCCATATAAAAAATTAACCACTTAAACTTATATGGACTTACAATGTCTTATATGGTAAAAAAAAATGAGAAAAAACATACAAAATATAACCCTAGATTCTAATAAAAATGAATTAACAAATTTCGAACACGAAAATTTCGTAGCAGGAATCCCACCATATTTACGTGGTCCATATTCCACAATGTATGTTAGAAGAGCATGGACAATTAGACAATATGCTGGATTTTCTACAGCAGAAGAATCTAATGCTTTTTACAGAAGAAATTTAAAAGCAGGTCAAAAAGGATTGTCAGTTGCTTTTGATTTAGCCACACATAGAGGTTACGATTCCGATCATGAAAGAGTACAAGGTGATGTTGGAAAAGCAGGAGTAGCTATAGATTCTGTGGAAGATATGAAAGTATTATTCGATCAAATACCATTAGATAAAATGTCGGTTTCTATGACAATGAATGGCGCAGTTTTACCCATTTTAGCCTTTTATATTGTCGCAGCTGAAGAACAAGGTGTGACTAAAGAATTACTTGCAGGAACTATTCAAAATGATGTATTGAAAG
>JAMONN010000111.1 GCA_027065775.1 Flavobacteriaceae bacterium
TAATAAAAATAATCTAGAAAGTAATATAAAAAATTTTTTAAGTTTAGAACTTTTTCTAGTCTGAAGTTCTACTTTTTTTAAAAAATCAACATTACTAAATGCTACTTTTTCAAATCTACGTAATTGAAATAAATGAACAATTATAGGTATTAGTAGTAAAAATAGTGCGTAAAGAAGTTCAGGATACTTAAACTGCATTGTGAAATTTGATTTTTCAAAAATAGTTAAAATTTTAGAATTTTTGGAGTTTAGAATTTAAGATTTGAAAATGTATTGTAACTATTCAGTGTCTAGAGTATTTAGAGTGCGCTAAAGTGATTGGTTTTTCAAGTTATAAATTTATATTTTAATCGTAGGTTTCGTAAAAGGGAACTTCAATAATAGATATTACCTATGAAATCATAAGGAATATCAATTTAATTAATTAACTAGAGAATCTAAATAGTTATAATTTTACACTATATAAATTTAAAAATAACAAAATGAAAACAACAATAACATTAATCCTTTCTTTACTACTTTTTACAGCCTGTAATACTGAAAAAGGGAAAAATTCAATAAACGGAATTTCAGGAGCAACCGTTACTAAAAAAAGTAATTTAAATAAAAGAAGTGCTAATAATAGTGATTGGTGGCCCAATAGATTAAATTTAGATTTATTACGAAAACATTCAACATTAACAAGCCCTATGAGTGAAGAGTTTGACTATGTAAAAGAATTTAAAAGTTTGGATTATAAAGCAATAAAAAAAGATATACGTGCTTTGATGTCAGACTCTAAAGATTGGTGGCCAGCAGATTATGGGACCTATGCAGGTTTTATGATTAGAATGGCGTGGCACAATGCAGGAACATATCGTTCTGCTGATGGACGTGGAGGTTCTAGGTCTGCTCAACAAAGATTTGCACCACAAAATAGTTGGCCTGATAATGCTAATTTAGATAAAGCGAGAAGATTACTTTGGCCAATTAAGAAAAAATACGGAAATAAAATTTCTTGGGCAGATTTAATGATTCTTACAGGTAATGTTGCTTTGGAGTCAACAGGATTTAGAACTTTTGGATTTGCAGGAGGAAGAACTGATGTGTGGCAACCAAATGAAGACGTATATTGGGGAACAGAAGAAAAGTGGTTAGATGATAGTAAACGTTATACTGGAGATAGAGAATTAGAAAACCCATTAGCGGCCGTTCAGATGGGATTAATTTATGTAAATCCTGAAGGACCAAATGGTAATCCCGACCCACTTCTTGCCGCAAAAGATATTCGTGAAACTTTTGGAAGAATGGGGATGAATGATAAAGAAACAGTTGCATTAATTGCAGGTGGACATACACTTGGTAAAGCACACGGAGCAGCAAGTGTATCTCACGTTGGATCAGATCCAGAATCATCAAATATTGAAGCACAAGGTTTTGGTTGGAAAAGCGATTATAAAACAGGTAAAGGTGCTGATGCAATTACATCAGGTTTAGAGGTTGTTTGGACATCTACACCTGCAAAATGGAGTCATTTATTCTTTTTTAATTTATTTGAAAATGAGTGGGAATTAACAAAAAGTCCAGCAGGTGCTCATCAATGGGAACCTAAAAACCCAAAAATGATGGTTCCAGATGCTTTTGATTCAGATAAAATGGTTAAACCAGGTATGTTTACTACCGATTTGGCATTAAGGTTCGATCCAATTTATGAAAAAATATCAAGAGAATTTTATAAAAATCCAGACACTTTTGATGAAACCTTTGCAAGAGCATGGTTTAAATTAACACATAGAGATATGGGACCAAAATCTACTTATTTAGGACCAGAAGCACCTACGGAAGATTTGATTTGGCAAGACCCAATCCCAATTGCTACTTATCAAAAAATCACTAAAAATGATGTGGAAACTCTAAAGAAACAAATTTTAAATTCTAATTTAACAATTAACGAAATGGTATCTACTGCTTGGGCATCTGCCTCAACATATCGTAATTCAGACAGAAGAGGTGGTGCAAACGGAGCAAGAATACGATTAGAACCACAAATAAACTGGGAAGTAAATAACCCTAAAAAATTGAAAAAAGTATTGGCTGTTTTAGAAAGTATTCAAAATAAATTCAACACCAAATCAACAACAAAAAAAGTATCAATAGCCGATTTAATTATTTTAGCAGGTACTGTTGGAGTAGAAAAAGCAGTAAAGAATGCAGGTTACAATCATAAAGTGCCGTTTATTGCAGGTCGAACAGATGCTACTCTAGAACAAACGGATGTTAATTCATTTAAACTTTTGGAACCAATGGCAGATGGTTTTCGTAATTACTTAAAGACAAAATATACCATTTCTACGGAAGAATTATTAGTTGATAAAGCACAATTACTTACGCTTACAGCACCGGAAATGACTGTTTTAATTGGCGGAATGCGAGCATTAAATACAAATTATGACGGAAGTAAAAACGGAATTTTCACAACAGATACTAATAAACTTACCAATGCCTTTTTTACTAATTTATTAGAAATGGGTGTAGAATGGAAAGCAACATCAAACACTAAAGAAAATTTTGTAGGGAAAGATATCAAAACAGGTAACAATAAATGGACGGCAACAAGAGCAGATTTAATATTTGGTTCGAACTCAGAACTTAGAGCATTAGCAGAATTTTATGCAAGTGATGATACTAAGGAGCAATTCATAACAGATTTTATATCTGCTTGGGTAAAAGTAATGAACCTTGATAGGTTTGAATTGATTTATAAATAGGGTAAATTATGACATTTGAAATAAAAGGATAATAAGTGCGAGTCTAAAAATAAATTAAATATATGTGATTGCGGGTTTTGTGCTTAATAAAATTTATGCTTATAAAAGTGTAGAGATGAACTAAAGTTAAGCCTTTTAAAGGTCTGCAATTTCGTATATTGAAACCAAAATTGTAATTACAAAATACAGGTAAATTATACATATTTAAGGTAAATGTGTTAAAAATTCACATCACACTTTATAAGCAGAATTTCTTTTTTTATAGGATGTATAAATTCTAAAGAACAAGCATGCAAATATAATCTATCATTTTTAATGCCATATAAATCGTCACCTAAAATAGGTAAATTCAAACCTAAATAATGTGCAGCATGGACACGTAATTGGTGTGTTCTGCCAGTTACAGGATAAAAATAAACTTTTGTTTTATTATCTTTAATCTCAACAACTTTGTAAGTAGTTTTTGCTTTTTTGCCATTTTCAAAACAGACTTTTTGTTTTGGTGTATCTTTATAATCGGTTATTAATGGCAATTCTATTGTTCCTTTTTTGTTTTTAATAATTCCGTTTAAAACGGCAACATACTGCTTTTTAATGGTTCTATTTATAAACTGACTTTGTAGTTTTTTATGAACTCTTTTAGATTTTGCGATAAGCATTATTCCCGAAGTACTCATATCTAATCTGTGTACAATAAACGGACTTTCTAAATCTGGGTATTTTTGTTGCATTCTAAATAAAACAGAATCTTGAATATTTTTACCAGGTATCGATAATAATTCTGCTGGTTTGTTAATTACTAAAAGATGATTATCTTCAAAAAGGATCTCTATTTTTTTATTTTTCGCTAAATTTATTAGGATAGGATTTTCATCCATATCTAAGCCATTCAACATATAATTAAGAATAGGTTTGCATTTGCCATTACATGCAGGATAATAATTTTTATGTTTTCTAACTTCGTTTTTTAATGGTTTTCCCCACCAAAATTCTGCCATTGCAATAGGTTGTAAATCGTTTTGAAAAGCATATTGTAACAATTTTGGTGCAGCACAATTACCAGTTCCTGCAATTGGTTTTCTGTTAGTGTTTTGAAATATTTTATTTAAACTTTTAGAAGATTTTTCACTATTTAAAAAATGATAATTGTCAAAAATATCTTGATGTAATTTTTCTGACCGTTCTTTTCTTTCGGTTTTTAATTTGTTAATTGAATCGTTTAGTACAGTAATTTTTACCTTTTGCTTAGTTATTTTTTCTTCCCAATAAATTGATAATTCTTTGTAGTAGAATTTGTCGTGTAAACTTTCGGACACGGATTGCACAGATTTGCACGGATTTTCTATTTTATTATTTATAAGCTCTTTTCTTTTTGCTCTTCGCTCTTTTCTTCTAAGTTGTAGTTTTTTCTTTTCAATATTTAAAACCTGCTTTTTTTCTTCCTCTAATTTATCAAAAGCACTAATTAATTTTAATAAAACAGGATTATTCTCATGTTTGTTTATTGCTAAACTAATATTACTTATTTCTTTTTCTTCTTTTTGGAAAAATCCGTTTTTAGCAAAAATATCAAAAACTGGTGGAACAAAATTGACTCCATCATTTTTACCGTTTAATTTACCTGAATATGCAGTTAAATAACCAATTTCATTTTGCTTATTCTGGATTACTAAAACACCAAACATTTTTCCAATTCCATTATCTGAATTTAAACCAAAATCATGTTCCCAGTTTTCAGAAATCACTAATTGATCTTGTAATTCTTTTACTGCTATTTTAGATAGTACATGCGGTTCGTAATAAAACGGAAATGTAAATTTTTTTGGTAATTCAATTTTTTCTATGCTGTTTGTAAAGCGATTAAAGTATTTGTTATTGATCATTTAATAAACTGCTATTTTTTTTTTGAAGAATACAAGGTACTATTTTTTATAGAATTCTATTCATTATTTTATGTGTGTTTATAAAGACTAATCCGATTCAACCTTTTGTCATGAAGTTGTCTTCTATCTTTATCAGACAGCAATGATAATAAATATATGTTTGGAATAAAATTTTGTACCTTTCCGTTTTAAATTTAACCCCTAGTTTATAATGAAAAATTTATTAGTAATAATAGTAATTAGTTTAATTGGTTTCACTTCTTGCAAGAAAGAATTGGCAACAAAAAATGAGAATAAATCTAATATGAGCACAAATCCGTTATTAGTAAAATGGGATACGCCTTTTGGAGTGCCACCATTCGATAAGATTAAAAGTGAAGATTATTTACCTGCATTTAGAGAAGCAATTAAATCGCACAAAATCGAAATTGATGCAATTTTAAATAATAAAGAAAAACCAACTTTTAAAAACACCGTAGAAGCTTTAGAGTTGGCAGGTGCAGATTTAAATAAAGTTGCTAGTGTGTTTTTTGCTATAAATGCCGCGAATACAAATGATGTTTTAAAGAAAACAAATAAAACCGTTGGACCAGAATTAACTGCTCATGGCGATGAAATTTCTCTAAATTCCGATTTATTTAAACGTATTAAAGCAGTTTATAATCAAAAAGAAAACTTGAAATTAAATGCGGTAGAGATGCATTTGTTAGAAGAAACTTATAAAAATTATGTACGTGCAGGAGTTAATGTAGAAGGAAAGGATAAAGAACGTTTAAAAGAAATTAATAAAGAATTATCTGCTTTATCTATTGAATTCGGAACTAATCTTTTAGATGAAACAAATGATTTTGAGGCACATACAACTAATAAGGCAGATTTAGGTGATTTGTCAGAAAGTTTAGTTGCATTGGCAGCAGAAGAGGCAAAAAAACGAGGTCATGATACTGGTTGGTCTTTTACTTTACAACGACCAAGTATTAATCCGTTTTTACAAACATCGCCAAACCGTGATATGCGTGAAAAATTATTTCAAGGTTATGCCATGCGTGGCGATAATGACAATGCAAAAGATAATAAAAAAGTATTGAGTAAAATGGCTTCGCTTAGAGTAGAAAAAGCCAATTTGTTAGGTTATAAAACTTGGGCAGATAATATTTTATCTAACCGAATGGCAGCAAATGCTAAAAATGTCTATGATTTAATGGATAAATTATGGCCATCGGCAGTTAAAATGGCAAAGAAAGATCGCGATGCTTTAGCGAAAATGATGAAAAGCGAAGGTGTAAAAGGTGAATTTAGAGGTTCAGATTGGCGTTATTATGTTGCTAAAGTAAGAGCAAAACGTTACAATTTTAATGAGGATGAAACAAGACCATATTTTGAATTTAATAATGTGCGTGAAGGTGCTTTTAAATTAGCAAATACGTTATTTGGTATGACTTTTAAACCATTAAACAATGTACCTAAATGGCACGAAGACCAACAGGTTTTTGAAGTTTTACAAAACGGAAAACACTTAGGTGTTATTTATATGGATTTCTTCGCTCGTGAGAGTAAACGTGGCGGCGCTTGGATGAATGAAATGCGTATGCAGTCTAATGTAAACAATAATTTTGTTACACCAATAGTTACTAATAATTTTAATTATCCAGCACCAACAAAAGATCAACCATCATTATTATCATTTAATGAAGCACAAACTGTTTTTCATGAGTTTGGTCATGCGTTACACGGTTTATTATCTAACGTAAAATACGGATCAATGTCTGGTACAAATGTACCTAGAGATTTTGTAGAATTTCCTTCTCAAGTTATGGAAAATTGGATGAGTGAACCAGAAGTTCTAGCAACATATGCTAAACATTATAAAACAGGTAAAGTAATACCGAAAGCATTAATTGATAAAATGAACAAAGCAAATAGTTTTGATGAAGGTTTTAGAACTGTAGAGTATATGGCTGCAGCATATTTAGATATGAATTGGCATACATTAACCGATACAAAAATAAGAGATGCTCGCGAGTTTGAAAAACAAGCAATGAAAAAAATAGGTTTAATGAATGAGATTTTACCAAGATATAGAAGTAACTATTATTCACATATATTTTCGGGTGGTTATTCTGCAGGATATTATTCTTATTTATGGTCGGAAGTTTTAGATGCCGATACTTTTAATGAATTCAAGAAAACTGGTGATATTTTTAATCCTAAATTATCTAAAAAGTATGCTGCTATGTTGGCTGCTGGCGGTTCAAAATCTGGTATGGATCTGTATAAAGATTTCTTAGGAAGAGAACCAAAAATAGCACCTTTATTAAAGAAAAAAGGATTTGAATAATTTTTATTCTTTATAAAATAAACGCAACTACTTAGTTGTTTTCATAAAAAGAGCGCAAAATTTTTGATAATTTTGCGCTCTTTACTTGAATCAAAAAAAAACACATTACTACATCCTTTGTGCGAAAATCATAATGAATGAGTGGTTATAATCAAACTTAAAATCTAAAATAATTTAAATTATAATTTTAGTTGAACTTTAATTCTAAGAATAAATTAATTTAATTGCATATAATTTCGCATGAAACATGTCTTTTTTTGTGATTATTTGTGCAGAAAATGACTAAAAAAATGTAATTATTTTCACATTTTTAAAAGTAAAGTTATTTGTATTCATAATTTAAGCAGATTACAAATAAAAGGAGTAACTAAAATTCTTTTTAATATCTAAAATATATCTTGTATTTTAATGAAAAAACCCGCGCAAGTAAACTTGCGCGGGAAAATTGCTATGAAAAAGAAAAAGTGTCAAATTATAAATAACTTGACGTGGCAAATATATAACTTTTCATTATTCTAAACCTATATTATTTATGATTAATATTAAAATTTAACTTTAATTAAGAATTACTTAACAGTTTCTGGATAACGTCATGAATAATTTAATACGTAACATTCTATTTTGTGTGTAGAATTTAATCTAAAAACGGTTTTGTTTTTGCAAAATATTTACATTAAAAGGTTCAATGCCAGTGTCAGATTTTAGATATTTAATATTATTTCCGTTCGTTTTTCTTGTAGTTAGTGATGTTATAGAGTTTTTTTGCGTTGTTTTTTTCGATTTTAAATAAAAATCTGTTAAAATCGTATTATCTGTGCTGTTTTTCAGCATAAGACTATTATTTACGGTTAAGTTAGAAATGTTATAATAAACTAAAATCAAGTTTTTTGACTTTGTTTTGTGGTTTTTTTAGAAGAGAACTATCAAATTTATTGTAAATTAAATTTTACCTAAATGTAAACTTTTAATAATGCCATCGGCAAGACCGATTTTTGGCACATAAACATTTCTTGCGCCAGACCATTTCATGGCAGATAAATATATTTTTGTTGCAGGAATTATTACATCAGCTCTATCTGGTTTTAAAGATAATTCCGAAATACGTTGCTCGTAAGACATGCTTTTTAAAAATTTATAATGTGCATTTAGATAAATATACGAAAGTGGTTTTCCGAAAACAGTATTAGAACCTTTATATATGGTATTTATATTTCCACCTGAACCAATTAAAGAGATATCTGTTAAATCTTTGCTATGTTCTTTAATCCAATTTTCAATGTCTTTATAAATTGCTTTATTTTTCTTTTTTTCAAGTAATCTAACTGTACCTAATTTATATGATTTTGATGCGATGACTTTTCCTTTAGAAAAGAAAGTCATTTCTGTACTTCCGCCACCGACATCTACATATAAATAAGATTTATCACTTTCTAACAACGACGTTAAATCTGTAGACGAAATAATAGTCGCTTCGGTTTCACCGCTAATTAAATCTATTTCAATACCTGTTTTCTCTTTAATTAGTTTTACAACTTCTTGTCCGTTTTCTGCTTCTCGCATTGCTGAAGTTGCACAAGCTTTATATTTCTCCACTTTATGTACATTCATTAATAATTGATAAGCATTCATAGCATCAATCATTCGTTTTTGATTTGCTTTAGAAATATTACCTTCCGTAAAAACGTCTTGCCCTAATCTAATAGGTACACGTACTAAAGATACCTTACGGTATTTTGGATCATTATGTTTAGTTATAATAACGTTACTTATTAAAAGACGAATAGCATTGGAACCAATATCAATAGCAGCGTATTTCTTTATCTTCAAACTATACAGATTTTAATTTGTAATTTTTTGGTGCGTCTACTAAAATAGTTTTTCCTTTAGTCAAGTTTTTCCAATGTTTAATATCTAATTCCAAACCAATAATACCACATGTAGGTACGTGATTAATTTTTTGATTTCCATATTTGTTTACAAAAGTACTAATACCATGATCATGACTAAAAATTATAACCGAATCATAAGAATCATCTAATGCTTTTACGGTTTTGATTAAATAACCATCGCTAAAACTGTATAACGATTTGTTGATTTTTAAATTTGCTAGCGGAAAATTAAATGTATTACAAAAAATAATACCTGTATGCAGAGCGCGTATTGCACTACTAGAAATAAAAACGTCTGGTTTAGAATGTTTTTTTAATAACGCATTTGCCATTAAATAAGCGTCATTTATACCGCGCTTTTTTAATGGTCTGTCTTGGTCTTTGATGTTATCATATTTCCAAGAAGATTTTGCATGTCTTACTATGAACAGTTTTTTCATTTAGTAATGAGGTTTTTGTTTTGTTCCTCTATAGTTAATTATTCCAATATTATTTATTTGTGTCTTAGTTAAGAATTTATTTTTTTGTCTACTATCATTTAAATATTTGTTCTAAACCTTTAACTGCTCTAGTCATCAATTTTTTTGTTCTTTTCAATTTTTTTTAAAATTTAATTAACAAATTTTCACGTTGAGTTTTGCAACAATAAATGGATTAATCCTAATACAAATATACAATTTTAGTTTTAGAAATTAATTTGTTCTCTATACATTATTATACATTATGATTAAGGTTTTGAGGTTAATAAAATAGTAGTTTACTCTACTTAAGTTACATTAGTTACAATTAAATTAATATTTTTTTGTATATTTGGGTAGTTAAGCACAACAAACTTAACAAAGAATTTATTTACTAACAACTTAAACTAAATATTATGAAGGGGATAATATTAAGCGTAATTATTGTGTTTTCAATGTCAAATGCTTTTGCATGCAATTGCGAAGAATTGAAAATTACAGAAGCTTACAACAATTCAGATTTTATTTTTACAGGGAAATTAATTGACAAACAAATTAAAATTACTGATGTAGAAGCACCAAAAATTAAATCAGTACAAAAATATACTAGAATAATTTTCACATTTGAAGTTATAGAGATTATTAAGGGTAGAAAACACACTAGTATCGTAAAAATTAGTTCTAAATTTAATGATATTAATTTTAGAATTGGAGAAGAATACTTGATATATTCTTATTTTTCAGAATATTTATTGACTTCTAATTTCTATATTAATGGTGAAAAAGTAAAACCTTTTTTAGCAACAGATTTTTGTACAAATACTAAAAAATTAAGTTTTGTCAATAAAAAGGAATTGAAAAAATTAAGAAAAATTGCTCGTAAACATAAAAACGCAGCATAATTACCAATTAATAATTGATATATTTTTACTTTGTAAAAAAGAATTTGTTTTAGAAAAATGTTTGTTTCCAAACCAATAACCTCTATTAGCACTTAAAGGCGATGGATGACCTGAGGTTAAAATATGATGTTTGGTTTTATCGATATTTTTACCTTTTTTCTTTGCAAATCCACCCCAAAGTAAAAAGACTACATTTTCTTTTTCATCAGAAATTAAAGAAATTATAGAATCTGTAAATTTTTCCCAACCTTGTTTTTGATGTGAACCAGCTTCGCCTTTTCTAACAGATAAGGTTGCATTTAAAAGTAAAACACCTTGATTTGCCCAAGAAATTAAATTAGCACTTTCAGGTATATCTTTGTTTATATCGGTTTTTAATTCTTTAAATATATTAATTAAAGATGGTGGATGTTTCATATTGTCATTTACCGAAAAACAAAGTCCGTTTGCTTGATTTTCACCATGATATGGATCTTGACCAATAATAACAACCTTTATCTCTTTAAAAGAACATTTATTAAACGCATTAAATATCTCATTTTCATTTGGGTAACAAATATGATTGCTATATTCTTGATTAATAAATTTAGTTAACTCATTAAAATATGGTTTGCAAAATTCATTTTGAAGAATTTCTCTCCAACTTTTTTCAATATTTTTTTTCATATTCTATTTTTTAAAATGGTAATAAAAAATCTGTGAGCATCAGTTAAGTAGGTATAATTCGTGTTCCTATAAATTAAATATATTACATTTGCCACAATGCAAAAATAAAACATTGAGTAGTAATATTTCAAATAAAACATTACAAGATTTAGAATTCCCTATTATTTTAGAGCGAATTGCTGATTTTAGTAATTCCGATTTAGGAAAACAATCTATTTTAGAAATATATCCAATTTCAAATATCGAAAAGTTAAAAACTGCATTAAATTTGGTAAATGAATACCTTGCTTCATTTGAAAATGATAATAAGATACCAAATCATGATTTTGAAAATGTCACTAAAGAAATTCATCTATTAGGGATCGAAAATAGTTATTTAGAAGCAACTTCCTTTATGAAGATAGTTGCCATTTCATCTTCAGTAAATGGTTTGATTTTGTTCTTGAAAAAGTTTAAAGAATATTTCCCAACCTTATATTCAAAATCTGAAAATATTGAATTTACTAAAGTTATCATTGAAAGTATTACAAAAGTAATGACACATTATGGCGAAATAAAAAGTAATGCATCACCAATATTAAAGCACTTAAGAAAAGAAATTAAAATTGTAAATGGCAAATTAAGTGGTAGTTTTAATATTGCATTAAGTCGTTATGTAAAGGCAGGTTATTTAGACGATATTAGGGAATCTGTAGTAGATAATCAACGAGTTCTTGCAGTACAATCTATGCATAAACGCAAGGTAAAAGGTAGTATTTTAGGTAATTCTAAAACAGGTAGTATTGTTTTTATTGCGCCAGAATCTACATTACAACATACAAGAGAACTTCGAAATTTAACTCAAGAAGAGAAGGAAGAAGTCATAAAAATATTAAAAGTATTAACAGATGTTATGCGTCCGTTTAATAGTTTAATAAAACAATACCAAGATTTTTTAATAGAATTAGATGTAATAAGAGCTAAAGCAATCTATGCAGAAACAATTAATGCATGTTTACCAAAATTAAATAAATCAAAAAAAGTATATTTAAGAGATGCTTTTCATCCTATTTTATGGGAAACTAATAAAAAGCAAAAAATAAAAACTATTTCACAAACTTTAGAGTTGCATGATCAACAGCAAATCATTGTTATTTCTGGACCAAATGCTGGCGGAAAAAGCATTACATTAAAGACAATTGGTTTGCTTCAAATTATGTTTCAAAGCGGTATTTTAATACCTGTGCATGAAAAAAGTGAAACTTGTGTATTTGATAAAATTTTAACCGATATAGGCGATAATCAATCTATAGAAAATCAATTGAGTACATATAGTTATCGACTTAAAAATATG
>JAMONN010000112.1 GCA_027065775.1 Flavobacteriaceae bacterium
AAATATGGTCTGAATTATATCGCAAACCATTTATTAAACGCTTTAAATCAAAACGTTATAAATATATTTGATTTTTTGTCATGTACTTAGCCCTTGTGGTTAGTTTTTAAACGCCATTGTAAACTAGAACCATCATATTTTACTTTTTAGTTGAATTTCACTTAAAGTGAAACCCCTATTTTTATAAAGTTCAATATTTTTACATCAAATTTTTAATAATTAAAACTAATTTTAAAAAGATTTAACAACAGCTTCTGCACAACGTTCGCCATCCATAGCAGCAGAAATTATACCGCCAGCATAACCGCCGCCTTCGCCACACGGAAAAAGGCCTTTAATTTGAATGTGCTCTAAATTATCTTTTCTAGGTATATTTACAGGCGAAGAAGTACGAGATTCTACACCAATAACATTTGCTTGTTCTGTATAAAATCCATCCATTTTTTGTCCGAATGCTTTTAAACCTTTTCGTAATCGTGAACCAATTAATTTTGGTAGTAAGGAATGTAAAGGTGCTGATTTTAATCCTGGTTGATATGAAGTTGTATTTAAAGAGGTCGATAAATTACCTTCTACAAAATCGGTTAATCTTTGAGCAGGAGCAATTTGTGTTCTTCCACCTGAAGTAAATGCTAAACGTTCTAAATCTTTCTGAAATTGCAAACCTTTTAAAACACCAAACTCTTCGTATTTTTTTAAATCTTCGTCTATATTAATTTCAACTACAATTCCGGAGTTAGCAAATAAATTATTTCTTTTAGAAGGCGACATTCCGTTTACTACAATTTCGCCATTTGCTGTTGCTGCTGGCACAATAAAACCGCCTGGGCACATACAAAACGAATAAACGCCACGACCATTTACTTGTTGTACTAAACTATAACTTGCTGCTGGCAACAATTCATTACGTTCGCCTTTACAATGGTATTGAATAGAGTCAATTATTTGTTGCGGATGCTCAATTCGAATTCCCATAGCAAAAGACTTCGCTTTTAAGGCAATTTCTTTTTTATGTAACAATTCGTAAATATCTCTAGCGGAATGACCAGTTGCTAAAATAACTGCATTTACAGCCATTTCATTTCCGTTTTTTAAAACGATAGATTTTAAAGTGTTATTTTTAATGATAAAATCAACAACACGAGATTCAAAATGGATTTCGCCACCAAATTTTAAAATAGTTTCACGTATATTCTGAACAACTTTGGGTAATTTATTTGTACCGATATGTGGATGAGCATCTACCAAAATTTGCTCGGTTGCACCATGATAAACTAGGTTTTCAAATATTTTTCTAACATCGCCACGTTTTAAACTACGTGTATATAATTTTCCGTCGGAATAAGTTCCTGCGCCACCTTCACCAAAACAATAATTAGAATCGGCATCTACAAAATGATCTTGATTTATTGCTTTTAGATCACGTCTTCGGTCTTTTACATTTTTTCCGCGTTCTAAAACTATTGGTTTGAAACCTAATTCTAGACAACGTAATGCTGCGTACATTCCTGCTGGACCAAAACCTATTATATGAACTTCTTTTGCTTTAGAAACATTTTTATACTCAAAAAAATAATTTGGTTTTTCTTCAACTTTTTCATTAATGTAAACCTTTAATTTATAATTTATAACTATCTTAGGTTTACGCGAATCTATACTTTTTTTCAATATTTTTATAACAGTAATATCACTTAAAGTAATACTTAAATAATGTGCGACTTTTCGTTTTAAGATATTTTCATCTTTAGATTCTTTTAGAGGTAAACGAAATTGCATTTCTTTAATCATAACGGCAAAGGTAAAGGTTATTTTACAGAGATTCAAAGAGAAAACACAGAGATTCTATAAATTTACAATTATATACTGTTTTGGCCTTCTTTAGAAGTTCATAACGTCATTTCAGAAGTTTGCTTTCAAAAAAAGCACCTGATTGAAATACTTTTGCCTTGTAACTTAAAAAAAGTATTATGAAAAAAATTAATAAATTAATTTTAGTAATAGTTATTGCATTACCATTAGTTTCCATGACAATATTAAATGAAAAATTAGTAGTAAAAAAAATACTCGAAAATAAGGTTTCAATTAAAATACCAGTATCTTTTAAAGAATTATCTAAAAAAGAACGAATAAATAATTTTCAAAGAGGTTATACACCAGTTGCAGCATTTTCAGATAAGACAGAAACTGTATTTGTTGTTTTTAACCAACCTGCAATGAAACCTGCAACACAAGAAAGTATTGATTTATATAAAGATAAATATGTAGAGTTAAACGATTACTTTGCTAATTGTATAGATTCAGGTATTGTAAAAAACAATAATAAAAAAGTAGGTTTTATTAATGTTGATGGTTTAAAATTAAAGCAAAAACCTATTTACTTAGCAATGTCTTTTACCGATGCTTATGGAAGAATTTTAGAATGTAAATTCTATTGCCCCGCAAATAAAAAAGAGCAATGGAAAGATATTGCAAATGAAATTATAAAATCTTTTACAGTAAATTAAAGATAGTTATATTTGAAATTACTTAACCCATTAAATTTATGAAATTCGTTTTAATATTTACACTCGTTTTTTTTACTTTTCAAAGTGTCTTTTCTCAAGTTAAGGATTTAGATAGTATTAAAAAGTTAAACCAAAACTATACAAAAAGAGATAGTATTAGAGTTAAAAATTTAATACGATACACAAAATTTACTGCTATACATAATGATAAAGAAAGCGAGAAAACTCTTAATGAAGCTTTAAATATTAGCAAAGAAATTAATTATACAAAAGGTATAAGCGATTCTTTTGGAACTTATGCTCTATATTACGTAAGACAAGGTGATTTTAAACAAGCATTATTGTACGCCGAAAAAGCAAAAAAAATTCAAGATAGTATTCATGATATTACTGGATTAATAATTACTAATACTGCAATCGCTAATGTTTATAATCAATTAAATCAACCTAAAAAAGCAATAGTAATTCTTAAAGAAAATTTAGAATTATTGAAAGATGATAACCCGAATAAAGCAGCAATTCATTTTTATTTAGCAAAAGCACACCAAACGTTAAAACAATACAATAATGCAGAAATGCATTACAACAAAGCAAAAAAAATTGCAGAGTTAACTAATTTTACAACAGGAGTTTCAATTGCAAATTCATCTATTGGTATTATAAAAATTGAAAAAGGTGAGTATAAAAAAGGTATTGAATATATAGAAAAAGCGCTTGTTTTTTTTAAAACAAACAAACAAACTGCAAACATAGCACATAGTTATATTGAAATAGCAAATGCGTATTCAAAACTAAAAAAAATTGATAAAGCAATTGATTATAATAATAAAGCTATCACTATTTATAAAAATCAGAATACACTTAAAACTCTAAAACATGCCTATTTAAATCATAGTGAATACCTATTATTAAAAAATAATTACAAAGAATCAAATTTTTATTTAAAAGAACATTATAAAATAAAGGATAGTATTTTTTCTAATGAAAATGTGAAAAATATTGCCGAAATGCAAGCAAAATACGAAACCGAAAAAACTATATTAGAAAAAGAAGTTGCATTAGAAAAAAACAAAAAAAACAAAACGCTTTTTTATAGTACATTATTGACACTTATATTATTATTATTATCTTCATTGTTTTATTTTGAAAAATATAAAGAAAGGAAGAAAACAGAACTTATTTTAACCAAATTAAAAGAAACACAAAAGAGATTAGCCTTAGAAAAACAATATAGATCATCAGAATTAAAAGCATTAAAAGCTCAAATGGATCCACATTTTATTTTTAATGCATTAAATTCAATTCAAGAATATATTATACTTAATAAAAAAAACTTAGCAAGCGACTATCTTGGTAAATTTGCCGATTTAATGCGAAAATATTTATACCATAGTGATAAAGGAAGTTTAAGTTTACAAGAAGAAATTGATACTTTAAAAATTTATTTAGATTTAGAAAAAGTGCGTTTTGAAGATACTTTAAATTATAAATTTAATATTGATAGTAGTTTAACTACATTAGATTATAAAATTCCGACAATGCTTGTGCAACCTTATGTAGAAAACGCATTAAAACACGGTTTGTTACATCTAAAAAATAATAGAGAATTAGAATTATCTTTTTTTAAAAAAGAAAACTGTATTGAGTGTATTATTCAAGACAATGGCGTTGGAAGAAAAAAAGCGAAAGAAATAAAAGAGAAAAAAAATACATTTCACAAATCATTTGCAACAAAAGCAACTCAAGAAAGATTAGATTTATTAAATTTCGGAAAGGACAAAAAAATAGGTGTAGAAATAATTGATTTGTTTACTGACAATAATGAACCTACAGGCACAAAAGTAATTTTAAAGATACCAATACTAAAATAATTTATGAAAGCAATAATTATAGATGACGAAAGAAAAGCCAGAAATGTATTACGAATTCTTGTAGAAGAAAATTGTTCAAAAATAACCCAAGTATTCCAAGCAGAAAATCTATTAGAAGGCATTGAATTAATCAAAAAAGAAAAACCAAGTATCGTCTTTTTAGATATAGAAATGCCAGAACATTCTGGTTTAGAAATTTTAAATTTTCTTGAAAAAGAAGAATTAAATTTCGAAATCATTTTCACAACTGCCTATAGTGAATATGCCATACAAGCATTCCAATTATCGGCAATAGATTATATATTAAAACCAATTAGACCTTCGCAACTTAAAGAATCGGTCGACAAAGCAATTGATTTTATAGGCAAATCTCAGATTAATATTAAATTAGATGAATTAAAAAAGAGTTTAGCATCTAATAGTTTCTCTAAAATAGGATTACCTTATGCTGACGGAATAAAATTTGTAGATTTTAAAAATATAATTATGTTAGAAGCAGATGGCATGTATACTAAAGTTTCTATTAATAATGATAAAACAATTTTAGTAAGCAAACCTTTAAAATTCTTTACGGAAATACTTCAAAAGACAAATTTATTTTTTAAACCACATCGCTCTTATTTCATTAACCTATCTTATATTAAAGCTTATATTAAAAAAGATGGTGGCTATATTGTAATGGATAATGAAAAAACAGTCTCCTTATCTAAGGATAAAAAAGAAGGGTTTTTATACATCATGCAAAGTGTATAATTAATAAGGTTCTACTACGATTTTATATACTCTAAAGGCATGTCCATATTTTAGGCTGTTTCACAAACCAATTCTACTATTCATAAAACAAATACACATTAATTCATAGTAATTTCTATCTTTGCTATTATGAGCAAAATCAAAGCATTAATTATTGATGATGAGCAAAGTGCAAGAAATGTTTTAACTAATTTATTAGGTAGAACTTCCGCTAATATAGAAATTATCGCTACTTGTAATAATTTAGAAGATGGCGTAAAGCAAATTAAAAAATTACAACCAAATGTGGTGTTTTTAGATGTACAAATGCCTAATTATGCAGGTTATGAAATTGCAATTTTTTTTGATGAAATTGATTTTGAAATTATATTTGTAACCGCTTACGATCAATATGCTATAAAAGCTTTTGAATTAAATGCTATAGATTATTTAATAAAGCCTATTGACAGAAAAAAATTAACCATAGCAATTGATAAATTGAAAAATAGATTAAATCAAAAAGCAACGTTAATAAACTATCAAAACTTATTAAAAACAATAAAAAACAAAGATTTTAAACAACTCGTAATTCCAGAACTAGGAAATAGACGAATTATTAATTTAGATGATATTATTGCAATTGAAGCGGATGGTTCGTATAGTAAAATATATTTAAAAGGCAGCAAAGTAATAACGATTAGTAAAAATTTAAAATACTTTGAAAATAGACTGCCTAAAGAATCATCTTTTTTTCGTAGTCATAGAACTTGGATTGTTAATTTAACTTATATAAAAAATTTAAATAAAAAAGACCTAACTATCACTTTAAAAGAGACTGCTATAAAAGCAAAAATTTCTAGAACAAGAGTAACTAATTTTGAAAATGTTATTTAGCTACAAATGAAATACTCAGTTATAAAAAAACGACTTATACTAATCTTCTTTTTTGCTACATTTTTATTGCTAGCACAAGAAGAACCTGTATCTATACATATTTCAGAAAAAGATGGTTTACCAAGTAAAGAATTTTATGATATTTTAGAAGATGATAAAGGTTTTATTTGGTTATGTGCAGACAAAGGTTTTTTTAGATACGATGGTAAGATATTTAAAAGTTATGGCAATACAAAACAACGTGGATTATCGGTATTTAACGTACAACAAGACGCTTTGAAACGTGTTTGGTGTAATAATATTTCAGGGCAATTTTTTTATGTAAAAGATAATAAACTTCATTTATTTACAGATTTAAGCAAGCTTTTAAAAGGAGAATTACCTCAATTTATTGTTAAAGATAATTATCTATGGGTTTTCTCTAGGTTAAAAGTATACAAAATAAATTTAAGCACAAAACTTATAGAATTTAGCTTTAATCGTAATCATAACGTTGGCACTCCTTTAAAAGTTAACAAAACTATTTATTTTACGGATAATGATTCTTTGTCAAGTATTACTTCAAAGAATAAATTGAAAAACATATTAGCACTAAATTTACCGTTAAAAGATAAAAATGGAGGGTTTATTAATCAAGGAAAACATTATATATTTAAAGTAGGTAATTCTTTGTTTTTATTAGAAAAAAGGGTAGGTTTAAATGTTTTTTTTCAGTTTGATTTTTTAAATAATACAATTACTAAGATAAAAGGGTTTAAAGCATTAGCTAAAGAACGAATTTACACCCATTTTATAAATGGAAATGAAGTTTGGTTTGCTACAAATTCTGGTGTTTGGATATATGAATTTGACACAAACAAATTTCAATTAAAAAATAGGTTTTTAAAAAATATAAATGTAACTAAAATTGTAAAGGACAAAGAAGATAACTATTGGTTAACAACGTTAAATATGGGAATTTATGTTATTCCAAATATTAATATTAAAGTTTGTAAAATAGCAGAAGAAAACAAAAATATTAGTAGTTTAGATATTGTAAATGATAGTACACTTGTTTTTGGAACAAGAAAAGGTAATGTTGGGTTTTATAATATTATTACGAATAAAGAAAAACACATAAGCTTACCAACAAAAGATAGAGTGTCAGCACTAAAATATCATCCCAAAAAAAACAGTGTTTTTATAAGTAAAGATTTGAATTCGTACCTATTAAATTATAAAACACTACAGCTTGTAAAAACACCTATCACTAAGAAATTTAATACTGCAAAAAGTTTAACTATATTAAAAAATAACGACTTATTACTTACAAGTTATAGTACTGTAAAAATATTAAAAAAAGGGAATTTAAATAATGTAGTATATATTTCTGAAGGCAAAAGAACTTACGCATCATACTACAATAAGGTTAAAAATGAAACTTATATTTCCTATATAGATGATTTAGTAAAATATGATAGTGTTTGGAATCCAAAAGTCATTCAATATAAAAACAAGCCTATTAATGGTCAGTCAATTACGAAAACGGCTAATGGTATTGTTTGGATAGCAACTTTTAAAAATGGTATTTATGGAATTAAAAATGATTCCGTAATACATCATTATACAACCCAAAATGGATTAACATCAAACAAAATTCAAAAAATAAAAGCAGATTCTAATAAGTTATGGATCGCCTTAGATAATAGCATACAATTACTCGATGTTGCTACAGAACAGTTAAAAACATTAACTAAACATGAAGGTATTATATCTTATGATATTTCTGGAATAGAGATATTAAATAATAGCGTATTTTTCTCATCAAACGAAGGACTATTTTCTTTAGATAAAGAAAACTCATTTAAAACCCAGCGTCCAGAAATATATTTTAATGCGATAGAAATTAATGAAAAAGATACGATAGTTACTTCTAAATATCAACTAAAATACAATCAAAACGCTATAAAAATAGGTTTTAATGTTAATGGGTTTTTATACAACCAAAAAGAGAAATATAAGTACCGCTTAAAAGGATTTAATAATAATTGGTTAACTACAAATATTGGAGAAAATACTGTAAAATACAACAGTTTGCCAGCAGGAAAATACACCTTTCAGGTACAGCCTTTTTTAGGTGAAAAAACAGATAAAAGTAAGATAAAAGAAGTAGTTTTTTTAATTAAAAAACCATTTTGGAAAACTTGGTGGTTTATTTTAATTGTTTTTGTTTTTATTTTCGGAAGCACTATTCTGTATTTTAAAACAAAATTAAAAGACAAAGAAAAGAAACGGATTGTTCAATTAGAAAAATTATCCTTAGAAAAAGAATTAATTGCCATAAACTTAACAGCATTACGTTCGCAAATGAATCCACATTTTATTTTTAATGCATTAAATTCTATACAAGACTTAATTTTAAAACAAGATACCGATGCCTCGTATGATTATATTGTAATGTTTGCAGAATTGGTAAGAAATACCTTAAACTATTCTAGCCAAGATTTTATTTCGATAGAAAAAGAATTAGATTTTTTAAATGTGTATTTACAATTAGAAAAACTTCGTTTTGGTGAAGCATTTAATTATACCATTAGTTTTGATGAAAAAGAAAATTTAGAAATTCCGTCTTTATTAATACAACCATTTATAGAAAATGCTTTAGTACACGGTTTGTTACACAAAACAGACGGAAAAAAAGAACTTGATATTGTATTTTGTTTTAAAGATAATACTTTGCAATGTGTTGTTACTGATAACGGAATTGGGAGAAAAAAAGCAGCAGAAATAGCCAACCGACAAGGAAACCATCATAAATCATTTGCGTTAGGAGCTATTGAAAAACGTTTAGATATCTTTAAAAAACAATACAATGAACATATTGGCTATGTTATTGAAGATTTATATGAAAACGAAGTAGTTAGAGGTACAAAAGTAGTTGTAACAATGCCTTTTAAAATAAAGTTTTAGTTTTTGTACTTACCTAATTACTATTCTTTATTTAAGAAAAAATATTTTTATAACTTGTTGTTTTTTATTGTTCACAAACTAAAATTACCATTCATAAAGTGATTTATGCTATAAATATTATGTAGTTGTATTCTTGTTTCAAATCTAAAAAAAACAAACAGATGAAACAATTATTTACACTAGCAGTTGTTCTTTTAATTACAACAGTAACAATAGCACAAAACAATTTATTTAGCAATATATCTACAACAGATCAATATACAGAGTACAGATCTGTTGTTGACAATGATAATGATGGAGTCTATGAAATAAGAGACAGGCAGTTTGTTGTGAAATTTAAACTTAAAACACTTTCTACTGGTGAAGGCTATAGCATTTCAGCTATAGTAGATAAAGGAAGTGCAAAAGGAAAAACTAGTACGATTGATGTAGTAGAAGGAAATTTTTCTTGTAAAGGCTACCCTTATGAAAGTGTAATTAGAGATAAATCTAAAAAAGACGGAATTGTTGCCATAGGTGATTATGTTTTTTTTCTTAAAGGTATTTCTACTGATGGTACTTCTTATACTAGTATAGATGATGTCTATATTAAAGAAGGTGCTTCGGCAAATAATTCTGGAAAACAAAAAAAAGCAGTAAAAAAGAAGAAATTTTCTTTTAAAGACAAACTTCAAAAACTTAAGTCTGGTACTATTGGAAGTGCTAACTATGGTTCAGAACATAAAGATTTACAAAGTCAAAATCTAAGAAAACTAATTACTGATTACCTAGTAGCAATGAAAGCAAAACAAGATGCTAGAACTTCAAAAGAAAAACAATCGGATAAAAACATTTTAAACGCTAAGGAAGCAATCGTATTAAAAGCAAAAGAAACTAAAGATGCAGCAAAAGCAAAAAGAGATGCAGAATGGGCTGAAGCTAAAAGGTATAACGACTCTATTAAAGCTACACCAGAGCATCAAGATCTTGAGAGAAGAAAGAGACAAAATGAGGCAAATTATCAATCAAGAAATGGAGGGACACAGGGAAAAGTAACAATTTATAATAAAACAGGCAAAGACATTTACATCTATCAAGATGGATCTAGAAATGGAACTCGAATAAACGTTAATAGCAGTACAAAAGTAGATTGTTCATCTAATTACACGTATAAGTTTGATTCAAACTCAGGTGGTTCAGGTTCTAGATGTTATTCAGCAAATTCTAGTTGTGGTAGAAGTGTTACAGTAAACTAAAATATAAAAGAATAAATTAATTATGAGAATACATTTAAAATATATAATCGTTTTATTACTTCCGTATTTTTTGTTTTCACAAAATGAAATGCCTACAGAAGCCATTAATGGCACATATCATTTAATGGATGCAGAGCGTGGCATAGGAAGTAAAATGACCAAAGAAAAACTCTTTCAGTATGGAGAGATGGGACCAGATAAGGTTTTAGCTGTTGCTGCTTGTCAACGATGTGCTCCTGCAATATATAAATACCAAAAGGAAGATAGTGAAGGTATGGGAGTTCCTGTTTTTTATAACTCCATAGGACTTTATATGATTACCTATGATAATGAAAGTTTTATTATGATGGTACCTGCAAATAAAAAAAGTAAAGATTGGACTGATTTTACTTATAGTAATTTTTATAGCAAAAGTAAAGTTAAAGCTGATGCGATGAACAAACAAAAAATTGTAGATTTTATTAAGACGTTGTAATATATAGTGTCCTTAATTATAAGTAAACTTGTCCACAATTTGGATCAGTTATAAAAGTTGGGAATTAATTATAAATAGTTATAAAATTTACTTGAAAATTAAATTAATTTTATATGATTTTATAACAAAATATATAAACAATGTCTTTAAAAAAAAGAAACTGTTCATATATTCTAACTGTTTAGTAACAATTTCCCTACTAAAAAACCGAGTTGAGTTTTTTTTGCTAACGAATTTTTAAAAGGAATAAATATTTAAATTACTAATAATCAGTCAATTAAATTTGACGTTAGTCAGAATTAAAAAATGAAATCAGTATTAATAAGTATTATTTTTTCTTTAATAACATCAATTGGATCAAGCCAAAACAAAACCTATATTTCAACAGGGAAAGCAATAGAGGATATAGATTATATGATTAAATCTATAGAAGAAATACACTATAACCCTTATTTTAAAATAGATAAAAAACAATTCTACCAAAACAAAAATGAATTGGTGAGTAACTTTAATAAGGATTCAATTTCTCTTAAAGATTTTGTAGCGACAGGAATGAAACTTGCTGCACAAATGAGTGGAGGACATACATCAATGGACTGGCAGAATGAAAAACTTTTCCCTGAAATAAAGGTGTGCAAATTTATCCCTTTCACAGGTAAAATATCTATAAAAAGTCAATACTTAACTGTTACACGCTCTGCTAATCAATACATAAAGAAAGGTGTGATTATTGAATCAATAAACGGAGTTCCTATAGGTGAATTATACACAGAATGCCTATCTTATATAGGAGGAATTGAATCTTTCAAAAACAGTTCTTTAGAAAAAGTTTTTCCTTTGTATTTGTTTTTCACAGACAAGATTTCAGCTCCATATTCCTTAAAGTTATCTGATAGTGAAATAGAAACACCAGGTATAGGCGTGTCGGAATTAAATACATTTATTAATCAAAGTAAACCAAAAGAAAACTACATTTTTGAAATAACCAATGATGAAATTGGACTTATTACTTATAATAGTTGT
This sequence comes from Flavobacteriaceae bacterium, assembly GCA_027065775.1. GTDB lineage: Bacteria > Bacteroidota > Bacteroidia > Flavobacteriales > Flavobacteriaceae > S010-17. The sequence continues at coordinate 11,684 of JAMONN010000112.1, forward strand.
ACAGATTATGACACTTTTAAAGAATTTATAGAACAAACCTTCAAAAAAATCAAGGAAAAAAATATTAAGAAACTTATAATCGATATTAGAGAAAACTCTGGTGGAGATTCTAGATTAAATGATTTATTACTGCCTTATATTTCTACAAAACCCTATCAGCAATCAAGTGGTAGATATTGGAAGGTTAGTAATCAAGCTAAACTAGCTTACAAAAATGCCAATTACGAAAAGAATTTTGGAAAAGAATTTATGACACAATACTATGGAACCAAAAATCAATCAATTATAGAGTCATTTGAAGAAGGATTAATTCAACCTGTAAAACCAAAGAATTATTTTAATGGTAAAACGTGTATATTAATTGGTCCTAGTACCTTTTCAAGTGCTAATTTTTTAGCGGATGCAGTAACAACA
>JAMONN010000113.1 GCA_027065775.1 Flavobacteriaceae bacterium
GTATTTTGCATTAGTAAAATCTTTGAAATTATTCTACTAATATACTGAATATCAATGTTTTAAACTAATTATTTGACGTTTAATTTATTAATAATCAGTAAGTTGTGTTTTTGTCATGTACTAAAATCCGAAATATATGTTGGTGCAATGTTTTCTATTTGATTTACTATTTCCTTGGTATTTTCTTCTTTATTACATAAAATAAAATCTGGTTTTAGTGCTTTTATTTTATCTAAGTGAATTTGTTTTGTGCCACCAACAATGGTTTTTTCTTTTAGTAAATAATTCGGATAAATACAGAATTTAGTAATACCAACTAATTGTTTTTCCAAGCCTAAATCGACTAATAACTCGGTTAGCGATGGCACTAAAGAAATAATTCTTATTGGTGTTTTTTCAATATTGATTTTTCGATTTAGTTGGTCTTTTATTTTCATGGCTATTTTCTCACACAGATTACGCAGATTTCACAGAGTTAAACCGGCTACTAATTACTCTTCCAAAAATAAGGAGTCATTACAATTAATACAGTAAACAATTCTAATCTTCCTAAAAGCATTAAAAAGGCAGACCACCATTTTCCTGCATCTGGTAATGAGTCGTAATTATTTACAGGACTTAATGCGCCAAATGCTGGACCAACATTACCTAAAGATGATGCTGCGGTACCTAATGCGGTAGCAAAATCTAAATCCATTAAAGCAAAAACTGCTGCTCCGATTCCGAAAGTAACCATATATAAAATAAAAAATGCCATGATATTAAATACAATTTCTTTGGTAACGGATTTGTTATTAAACCGAACAGGAATTATAGCACTTGGATGAATGGTTCTTTTAAATTCTAAAAAGGAATTTTTAACCATTATAATATGTCTTACAATTTTAACGCCACCAGCAGTTGAACCTGCAGAAGCACCAAAAAACATCAACATAAAAAAGAAAATGGTTAAATATGGTGTCCAAATAGTAAAATCGGCAGTTACAAAACCTGTTGTTGTTACTACTGCTAAAACTTGAAAAAGCGCATGTCTAAAACTGCTTTCGGCATGACCCAAAACCATCGGATGTGCAATTGCTTGTATTTCGGTTGGTTCTATGGAAACATTTGCGTGAAAATAAATAAATAGTGCTGTTATTAAACTTCCTAAAATAATTAATAACAAATAATATTTAAACTCTTCATCGTGTAAAACTTTAGAAAATTTTCCTTTTAAGGCAAAGTAACTTAATACAAAATTTGTACCTGCAACAAACATAAAAAATATGATAATGTATTGTATTATTGGGCTATCATTCCAATACGCAACACTAGCATTTTTTGTCGAAAAACCACCTGTAGAAAGTGTACACATAGCATGATTTATAGCATCGAAAATAGACATTCCTGCAACTGCCAATAATACTGCTTGCACCAGAGTTAAACCTAAATAAATATACCAAAGACGTTTTGCAGTATCGGTTATTCTTGGATGCAATTTATCTGCACTTGGTCCTGGCGCTTCGGCTGCAAAAAGTTGCATTCCACCAATACCTAATAATGGTAAAATAGCGATTGCTAGTACTATTATTCCCATGCCACCAATCCAATGTGTCATCGATCGCCAAAAAAGAATTCCTTTTGGCATTGCTTCAATATCATTTAAAATGGATGCTCCTGTAGTTGTATAACCACTCATGGTTTCAAAAAAAGCATTTGTAAAACTCGGTATTGTATGCGTAAACCAATATGGAAATGTACCAGTAATTGTTAGAAAAATCCAACCTAAAGTTACAATTAAATAACCTTCTTTTTTCTTGATTTTTTTGGTGAAATCTTTGGTTATATATCGTAATAAAATACCAATACTAATAGTTAATAGACCAGCAAAAGCAATTTCTTTAGTTGTAGTGTCTTTATAAATAAAACCAACTAAAGAGGATAATAACATAAAACCACCATTGAAGAGCAATAAAACGCCCATCATCTGAAAAATTATTTTGTAATTTATTTTATTCATTTTTTTATTTTTCTCGCAGATTTCACTGATGTTTGGTGTTATTTTATTTCACGCTGAACTCTCAGATTTCACAGAATAGTACGGATTTAATCTATGTTTTCTGTGGAATTTGTGTGCTATTTATTGTTTCACACTGAATTCACAGAGTTTTATGGATTATTAAGTTTTTGTGGGATTTGTGAACTCTGTTTGCTATTTCTTTTTATAATTTTCCGTTTATATATCTTTTAATTCCATTATTAATATCATCTTCAAAGAAATTTATTAGCATTCCTAATTTTAATCCAGATAGTTTAACGTAAGTTGCTAATTGTTTAAAATGTACTTTTTCTAAACTTTTAACTGATTTTAACTCTAATACAACTTTATTTTCAACAATTAAATCTGCTCTAAACCCTTTAGATAATTTTATATTTTTCCAAATTATTGGAATCTCAACTTGACGTTTAACATTTAGACCTTTCTCTTTTAATTCTTCATATAAAATTTCTTCATAAACAGATTCTAATAAACCTGGTCCAATTTCATTGTGAATTTCAAAAATTATTCCTCTAACTATATATGTTATTTC
>JAMONN010000114.1 GCA_027065775.1 Flavobacteriaceae bacterium
GTTTTATTTTTGATGTAGATAATTATTAAATTATTTTGTAATATAAGATAGACTCATACTTATTATTTTTACCACGAATGCACTAATTTTTTCATTCTTTTTAAGAAAGAAAGGAAACTTTCAAAACCTTTAAATTTTTATTCGTGCATTCGTGGCAAAATAAGTGGAAATATAAAGAAAAAATAAAGTATGAGTTTGCCTTACTTTGTAATAATTATTACCATTCATTTCAAATTTAAAAACTATTTTAGCATCTATATACTAAATACTATTATTTAGGGTTTTATTAATATAAATCGTTATATAGTATATAAACAACAATTATAATGAAGGGGAAATTCATAAAATGCATTTTATTTTTAGTTATTATTTGTAATGTTAGTGTTTTGTTTTCACAAACGCCACAAGCAAATAATGATGTGGATACTGTAAATTTTGATACAATACTTATTGTAGATGATACAAATGGTTTATTATTTAATGATACTGGTACTAGTTTAGTAATTACCCAAATTGTTATTAATAATATAACATTTAATGTAGGTGAACAAATTGTTACAATTGGTGGTTTGTTAACAATTAATGCAGATGGTAGTTATGAATTTATTCCTAATGTTGGTTATAGTGGCATTTTACCCAATATAGAATATTTTATTTCTGATGGTGTAAATACAAGCTCTGCAATATTTGTTTTAGTAGTAGATATTAACGAAAGTGGTGAAGATTTATTAGAAATTGTATCTGTTACTAGTTGTAACCAAGGTTATATTTCTCCAACAACAGCATATCCAAATGGAGCATATAGAATAAAATATACTATTAGATTAAAAAGTTTAAGTATTGCGTTTGATAAAAACCCATTAAGTTTAGTTTCCGAAATTAATTTAGAAAATAATTTGAATACTGTTTTTGGTGGTGCAGCAATTTTATTAGAAAATTTAGTTATAACAGCCACTCCACCTTATAATTTAATATTACCACCAGACCCATATAGTACAGATTGGGATTTTACGTCTATAAATTCAAATTATGAAGTATTTACTTCTCCAAAAGTTTTTACCGCAAGTGAAATAAATAGTAATATATTATATCCTCGGCAGAATATAAAATTAGAGTATTGCATAATTGTAGATCCAGCATTAGTAAGTAATCCCACAAATTTCGATAATTTATTTACAGTAAATTATAAAAAAGGTGATGGTACTACGCGTAATGATTCGTTTAATCTTAGAATTACCGATTTTCATACCTCAGAAACTACGGTTGCAGCAAATTTGTTTGTTCAAGACGCTCAATATGTTAACGACTTTACGTCAATATCAAGTCCAGATGTTAAGACAAACGGCGAATTCCGTTTTAGTAATAGAGTAATTATTAAAAATGACGGAACTGAAATTGCAAAAAACGTTAATTTTAATATGGGTTTAGGAGATTTTTTAGATCAACCAATTCCTAATAATGTTACTTTTAAACCATTTGTAATTAATCAAATTAGCGGACCAACAGTTACTAAAAACCTTTTATATAATGGTGACACCAAAACATTATTATTAGAAAATGGTAATAATTTAAATCCGGGCGAAGTTGTTATTTTAGAAATTAATTTTATTGTTAAACCATTAGAATCTTCAGAGAATATTAGTTTTTTCAGACAATTAAATACAAGTATGACGCAAGGAATAGATGATTTTCAAGGTGAGGTTGCTTCGCCATCAAACCCTACGCCTAATGCTATAAACCCAATTGATGAATTCTCTAACATAAATAAACGTAGATACTCTTATGTTATTTGGGATGATAATATAGGTACTGGACAACATTTAGATAGATATTATGTTGCTGATAGTGATACAGAAGAACCTAGTTCTAATAATCAATGTCAATGTAAAATACTAGGAATGCAATTTCTGTTTAATTTTGATTTAGTAATTAATAAAACGGCTACAATAACTAATATTGCTCCAACTATTAATCCTTCTCCAATAGGAATAGAAGAATATGAAGAAATAACTTTTGAATTAAGTATTACCAATAAAAGTGATTTATTACAAATTGAAAATTTACAAATTACGGATGATTTAACAAACGCTTGTAATAGTAATAATATTATTTCTGTAAGTACGCCAATAATTATAACTTCTAATGCCACACAAAATCCTGTTATTAATACAGGCTTTAATGGTATTACAGATTTTAATATTTTTGATGGAAGTTCAGGTATTTTAGAACCTGTACAAGGTACAAACCCGGATCAAAATATTGTAGTACAATTTAAAGTTATTTTTAAGGAAGATTGTAATGGGTTTAATAAGGCTGTATTTTCTGCAAGTGATCCATTAAATGTTAGTACTGCAAGTATAGAATCAAATGAGGTAACTATTTTGGTTAGTAATGATACAGATGGAGACAACATTTCTAATGCAGATGATATTGATGATGATAATGATGGTATACCAGATAGTTTGGAAAATAACGGATTAAGTATTGACTTAGATACAAATGGAGATAATTTACCTGATTATTTAGATATAACAGCACCAACATTTGTAGATAATGACAATAATAATATTAGCGATGTTTTTGATTTTGACGGCGATAGTGTTTTAAATCAGTACGATTTAGACAGTGATAATGATGGTATTTTTGATATTGTAGAAGCAGGAAATACAGATAAAGACACAAATAGTAACGGAATGACAAATAATTCTGTTGGTACAAATGGTTTAGATGATATTTTGGAAGTTGCAAATGTTAATTTTGATACAAATATAGCTGATATTAATTACACAATACCAAATAATGATACCGATGCAAACTTTAACTACTTAGATATAGATTCAGACAATGATGGAATCGTAGACAATATTGAAGCACAATTAACACCAACTATAACTGAACCAAATCTTTATGTTGCACCACTAAATACATTTAATATATTTGGAATAGATGATGCATATCTAAATGGATTAACCCCAATTGATACAGATGGCGATACAACACCAGATTATTTAGACATAAATACCGATGATGATGCTAGGGACGATGCCACAGAAGGTTGGGATTTAAATGATGATGGCGTTTTAAATGGTTTAGAAATAACAATTTCAAATGGAGATAATGATAATGATGGTTTAGATAATGCGTATGATAATGATGATAACCTAATTAATCCAACAAATAATCAAACACCATTAAGTTTTCCTAATGAAAATATACCTTTAACTCAAGAATTAGATTGGCGAGAAAGATTAGCACCAATAATTACCATTATTGATGATACAGTTATTGAAGGAGAGACATTAAAATTCGGTATTTTCTTATCAACTATTAGTTCTACAGATATTGTAATTGAGTTTACTGTTGAAGATGAAACTACTGCTGTTACATTAGACTATGAATTTGATACGCCACCAATTACGTATACAATTATAGCAGGAAATGGTTTGGAGACAGATCCAGCAGATCCAGATTTCTTAACTTTTGATATTGTAACTATTGATGATTCTATTAACGAAATAGATTTAGAAACATTCAAACTAAAAGCAAAAATTATAACTGGTAATACTGCAAATTTAGATGCAGCAAATAACTTAAGTCCAATAAATATAGGTAGTATTATAGATAACGATCCAGAACCAATAATAGTAATTAATAATCCAACTGCTATTGAAGGAAATGATTTAGAATTCAAATTAAGTTTAGTACATCCAACACTTTTAACACCTTTAGCAAATCATTTAGATGTAAAGGCAAATGTGTTTACAAATAATGATACTGCGTCTCAACCAGAAGACTATTTACCTATTTCAACAGAATTTACTATACCAGCATTTGCTTTTGAGTTGCCAATAAATATTATTACTATAGATAATAGATTAATAGAAGATTTAGAAACAATGAAATTAGCTGCGACCTATTTTGATTCTTTTGGAACACAATTAAGTACAGATAATAATTTAGATCCAAATGGTATTGGTACTATTATAGACAATGACTTCCCAAATTTATTTTCACCAAATGGCGATGGTCTAAGTGATGTTTTTGAAATCATAGCATTAAAACCTTACGGTGATTTTAAATTGCAAATTTTCGACAGACGCGGAAGCGAAGTGTATAATTATAGAAATAATAATAATCCAACACCAATTTGGTGGAATGGCGGTTATAAAGGTTTAGAAGCGCCAGCAGGTGTTTATTTTTACACTTTAGATTATAATGATGGTATCACCAAACCAATTTCAGGTTTTATACAATTAACTCGGTAAATAATAAATAAAAACAAAAAAAACAGTAAAATGCCATACACTTTAAGCATAGTTTAGCATAAAATGTAAGCCAACAATAAAGAAGAAGCATAACCTTAAATGACCTAAAATGCCTTATATGGTAAACAAAAATGCATAAAACACAAAAAATAATATTAATTATTTTGTTACTAATAAGTCTAAAATCTTTTAGTCAACAAGCACCACATTACACACAATATATGTATAATATGAATGTGTTAAATCCTGCATATGCTGGTGCAAGAGCAGATTTAAGTATTGGTTTATTAGCAAGATCACAATGGGTTGGATTAGATGGCGCACCAAAAACAAATACGTTTTCGTTAAACGCACGTACTTTTGATAGTGTTGGTTTAGGTTTATCGGTTGTACAAGATGAAATAGGTTTGTTTAAAGATTTAGATATAAATGTAGATTTTTCGTATACATTAATAACTTCAGTTAAAAGTAGATTAGCACTAGGAGTAAAGGCAGGTTTGTCCAGTTTTTCGAATAATTTAAGTCAAGGTATTACGCCTGATAATGAAATATATGACAATACCAGTGGTAGTGCTTTTAATTTTGGTATAGGCGCATTTTATTACAATCAGAAATTTTATGTGGGTTTATCTATTCCGCAATTATTAGACTCACCAAAATTCAAATTAGACGAATCGGAAAGTACAGGTTTAAATCCTAATCTAAATTATTTTTTAACCGCAGGAGTGGTTTTTAAAGTAACGGAGAATATAAAATATAAACCATCTACTTTAATAAAAGTAACCACAGGTTTGCCAGTATCTGTAGATATAAATTCTAATTTTTTATATAAAGATCAATTTGAACTAGGAGTTTCTTATCGTTATGAAGATTCCATAAGTGGTATGTTTGCTATAATTGTGAATAAAAGTTTGCGTATTGGTTATGCTTACGATTATACAATTACCAATCTAGGTGATTTTAATAATGGTTCTCACTATTAGATTTAGATTTCCTAAAACGAAAAAGATGGTTGAATAATAGTTCTTGTTATTTTTAATGAAAAGTTCACGCAAAGTCGCAAAGAAACCGCAAAGGTCGCAAAGTTTTAATTCTTTGCGACCTTTGCATTTTTTAACCTTTGCGACTTTGCGTGAAATCTTTTTATTTCTTGCAGAGAACACAAGTAGTATAATTTATTTTATCGCAATAACCGAAATTTCTACATTTACAAATTTAGGTAAGTTTGCTACTTCCACAGTTTCTCTTGCAGGAGCAGTTTTCTCATTAAAATACGAACCGTAAATTTCATTAACTTCTGAAAAATTCAGCATATCCGATAAGAAAATAGTCGTTTTAAAAACATTTTCAAAAGTCATATTTACTTCTTTTAAAATTGCTTTTAAGTTTTCCATTACTTGTTTGGTTTCTTTTTTAATGGAATCTAAAATTAATTCATTTGTAACTGGATTAATTGCTATTTGTCCTGATGTATGTAATGTATCGCCAACCATAATTGCTTGACTGTATGCTCCAATAGGGTTTGGCGCATTTTTAGTGTAAATTATTTTTTTCATTTTCCCATCTTTTATCTTCCCTAAGGGAAGAATTATTTAGCGGTTTAATGCTGGATTTTTATGTTTTTTATTGAAGTAGCATATTGATAGTTCTTTATTGCTAAATTTTCTTTGCGACTTTGCGTGGAATTATTTTTTCAAAATTAAAACAATCTTCTATCTGGTACTCTACGTTGGTCATATTTTAAATCGCTTAATGTTGATGCTTTTACACCAATAAAAAAGTTATATGTTGCATTATTACCAAAAGGTGTCCAAGAAAAATTCATTCGCCAAGAATCTAAATCCCTTGCAAAACCTAATCTAGTAAATGACAGACCTTTGCCTTTTAAATCATAACCAGAGTTGTAAGTGATATTCCATTTTGGTGTTAATTCTAAACTACCTCTAAAACTTAGTGTATTTGTAGAAATTTCATCTTCCCTTCTGTTATTTGAGTAACCAATATTATAATTTAAACTTAGTTTCCAAGGTATTTTATAACTAAATAATTTTACTTTTTTAGTTTCTTCATCATCATTTGAAGTAGAATTAGCAGTATCATTAAAAATATTATTACTACCAAACTGATTTACATTATTATCTTCTTCTTGAGTTTGATTTTTCTTTTTACCTTTCTTTTTTTCTTTAGAAAATGTATCGTTAGACAAACTATAACTCGCAATTAAACTGGCAGCTGTTAACCTAAATAAACTTCCACCATTATTAATATTAAAGGTATTAAATTTTTGACCGTTTGTATTAATTGCATACGGATCTAAAGTAGCATTAAGATTCAGATTAAGACTTTCGAATAGTTTTGTAGAAGCAGTAACACTCATTGGTGTCCAATTTAAGGAGTCTGCTGCAATATTATAAGTTGCAGCAAAATTCAAATTATTTAACAAGGTTAGTTTTTTATAATCTGTTTTGGTAGAATCTTTCGATTTAATTTTTGCTTCGAATAAATTCCGCAAAGCAAAACTTAAATTTTGTGATAAATTTTTAGATGGTGCACTAAAAACACCACCGTCAAATCTCGAAAATTCTTCTGTGCCACCAGTTGCATTGCTCTGTATTTCATCATAATAAAATCCGAAATCTGGTGTATAGTTATAACTAATATTAGGTGTCATGGTATGTCTAATTGCTTTAATTTTTCCTTTTTTAAAGTTAAACAAACCATATAAGGTTGTAGAAGCGGATACGCCACCAGAATAGGTTCTAAAACTTTCAAAACCATTTATGGTATCTGTAACGACACGGTCTTCTGCAGAATCGTATTCTTTGTTAATTGTTTTTAAATACCAAATATCTTTATAATTTGCGGTTGGTGATAACGTTACATATTTTAAAGCTTTAATATTAGTACTTACTGCAACCGTATGCTCTACACCAGATTTTGCATCTTTAAACATTTCTGCTTTTAGAAAATCATCATCATTCGTTTTTATATTATTCTGCAAGGACATTGAGTAAGTTACACCAATATTTTCAAGAGCATTTTTTTTAGAACCATCTTTTGAAAACGGATAAATACGATCCATATTTATATTCAAATTAGGTAAAGACATATTAATAACTTCCGAATTTGTATTTTGATTATGTGTTAAAGCCGCATTCATACTAAAAGGTGTATTCACAAATTTTTTATAATAAGATATAGAGGAACTTAAATTATTATTTAAAAAAGAAGGTGTATTTAATTCGTTTATAGATTGTCTAAAAAATTGACTAGAACCAAAATTTACCGAAGCCGAAAATCTAGAATTTGGACTTGCTTTAGTATCTTGACTATGACTCCAACGCATATTAAAATTATTCTGTTTGCTAAAATTAGATAAACCACGCTGGCCATTTATTATATTATCAAACTGCAAACTAAAATTACCACTATATCTATAACGTTTTCTGTAACTCGAATCAAAACGCATACTCCAACTACCATTTGTGAAAACACTACCAGTAACTGCCAGATCTATATAATCATTAATTACAAAGTAAAACCCACCATTTTCTAAAAAATAACCACGATTGTTATCTCCAAAAGTTGGTAGCAATACACCAGATGCTCTACCTTTAGTTAGTGGTACATAAAAAAAAGGAAAAGCAATAGGAGTCGGCACATCTGCAATGAATAATTGCGAAAGACCACCAATTGCCTTTTTGTCTGGTATTACTTTTATATTATTGACACGTATAAAATAATCTCGTTTTTTCTTTTTAGAAGTCGTAATTTCCGCTTTATTCATATAAATGGTAGAATCATTTTCACGCTTCATTATTTGCGCATTGATTAGCATACCAGTTTGCTCGGAATCTACATTAAAAACTATTGCTTTTTTTGTTTTGAAATTATAAATTAAGGAATCTTGTAAAGATTCTTGACTACCTTGTTTAAATATTGGTCTTTGTTGATAAACATCTAAACTATCTACAATGCCTTTTGCATACGCCAAACTTTTAGCATAATCTATAGTAATTACGCCAGCTCTTAATTCAATATCCTGATAAAATAATTCAGCTTCATCTATCAATATTGCTTTTCGGTTAATAAAATCATTATATTTATCTTTAGAATTATCGTCTATCTTGTCTTCTAGTCTTTCCTTTGGCAATTTAACCGAATCAATTTTTACGGTATCTTGCACAACAATATTCTTGTTTTTCTTAACAGGATTAGTAGATTTAAAAATAGAATCCGTTTTTTTATTTAAAGTTCTATTAATAGGAAGGTCTTGTGCATTACAAAAAACTATTCCGATACAAATGGAAAAAAATAAGAAAAGTATGTGGTTATTTTTTGGTTGCAATGCTTTAAATCGTATTTTTGTATTAATTGGTATCGTTTTTGAATAGACCTTTTAATAGTGCCAAAAGTAATTAAAATTAATTGATGTTATCACAACAAAATATTAAAATTTCATTAAAATTTAAGACTGTTTTACTGTTTTGGATTCTTATAATGCTTAGTATTATTTATAATCCTATCCATGCGCAAAATCAAAAATTTAAAATAGTTTTAGATGCTGGTCATGGCGGAAAAGATCCAGGAACATTAGGTAAAGCAAGTTATAAAAATAGTTATGAAAGTGATATTGCTTTAAAAGTAGCTTTGCAAGTTGGTAAATTATTAAAAAGTAATACCGCATTTAAAACCATATTTACTAGAAAAACAAATAATGTGTTTGTGCCATTACATAAACGTGGTAGTATTGCTAATAAAGCAGATGCCGATTTATTTATATCTATACATTGTAATTCTGCTGTTACTAATGCTTACGGAACAACAACGTATGTTTTGGGAGTTGGTAAATCTGCTAAAAATTTAGAACTTTCTAAACGTGAAAATGATGTTATTTTATTAGAGGATGATTATGAAAAGCATTATGATTACGATCCAAATTCCGAAGAATTTCTTATTGGGTTAACTTTAATGCAAGAAGATTATCAAGACAAAAGTATTGAGTTTGCACAAATCGTACAAAATAAATTTGTGAGTGTTGCTAAACGAAAAAATCGTGGTGTAAATCAAGGTAATTTGGCAGTTTTATATGATTCGTATATGCCAAGTGTCTTAATTGAAATTGGATTTTTATCTAATAAAGTAGAAGAGAAGTTTTTGCACACCAAAACAGGTCAATTAAAAATAGCCAAAGCAATTTTTGAAGCAATTAAAACCTATAAAAAAAGAATTGACAATAATAGTATTGAAACTACTGCAATTGTTGAAGATTCTAATTTAGAAGAAGAACCTAGTAATAATTACTACAGAATTCAGATTGCTACAAGCAAAAGAAAAATTAAAACAACCGCAAGTAATTTTAAGAAATTAAAAGGTGTTGAAAGAATAAAATTTGGTTCTGTATATCTTTATTACTATGGTAAAACTACAAGTTTAGAACAGGCGAAAAAATTACGAAATAAAGCAAAAAAAACAGGTTATAAAGATGCGTTTGTTAAACGATTTATTACTCCAATTGAAGAAATCATATTGCCGACTAAAGATGTAAATACAGTTGTAAATACATCAAATACAACACATTATTACAGTGTTCAATTTGCTAGTAGTCGAAAAAAAATTAGTTTAAAAGCATATAACTTTAAAGGTTTAAAAAATGTATTTCAAAAAAAGGTAGGCAAAGTTTATAAGTATTTTTACAGCAAATCACTAACTATAGATGAGGCGAAAACAATACGCAAAGATGTTGTTAAACTAGGTTATAAAGATGCTTTTGTTAAAAAATTGAAGGGTAAAATAGTAATTAATAATAAAGTAACTAAAGAACCTTCTAAAAAAGCTCAAATAATAAAAGATATTATATTTAAAGTGCAAATAAGTTCTGGTAAAAGAAAGATAGAAACAAAAGCCTATAATTTTAAAGGACTTAAAAATGTAGAACGTGTAAAAATCGGAAATTATTACAAATACTATTATGGTAATACTAATGATTACTCTATGATAAAAAATATGCACAAAAAAGCATTAAAACAAGGTTATAGAGATGCACAAATAGTCGCAATAAAAAACAATAAATTAATCTCTGTTAAAAGCGTTATTAATTAATAATGTTTTGCTCTGGTCTTTATTTTCTTATTAAGTCAGAAAGTTAAATCTTTCATGTGATCTAATTTAGAAAATAATAAATTAAATATTTAGGTCAAAATATTTATTTTCCATTAATTAAATGACGTCTAATTGCGATAAACACATTGCTTTTTTTGCTAAACGAATTTAAATTGGTGTCATTACCTTATTTATTAAAAGCGGTTTACTTATTTGTGATTTTACAGTAGGAATTTAATTCTTAAATATCCAATTGTTAATCTCAGCAGTTTATAAGATTATTTAGTTGCCACAATTAGATATAACTGAAAAACCTGAAAAACCTAATAAATTTTAAACATAAAAAAAGCATCAAAATTAATTGATGCTTTTTAAATTTAAAATTGTAATCTTATTTTCTACTCATTTTATCTGCCATAACTAAAGCGTTATAAGCATTTAAAATTCTACCATTTACAGACATTTCAGAAAATGGTACTAATTTACCATCTCTATTTTCTCTAGTTCTACTACCTGGCAAAATTACATCACCATTATAAGGAATTCCAGATTCCATAATAATATGTTTTACTTGACTTGCAGTTAATTTTGGATAATAAGATCTAACCAAAGCAGCAACACCAGCAACAGCAGGCGAAGCCATAGAAGTACCTTGAATTGATCTGTATTTATTATTTGGTGTAGTAGAATATATTTCTAAACCAGGTGCAAATACATCAACTCTTGTTTTACCATAATTAGAAAAAGAAGCAACTAAACCTTTATCATAATGACGTGTCATTGCGCCAACTGTTAAAACATTATCTACAATTTCTTTAGCGCCATTTTCAGGAGAATCTGTTGGGTAATGTAAATAAGAAGGTAAATCAATATTTTCTGAACTATTACCAGCAGCTTTTACTAATAAAACATCATGTTTTTCAGCGTATTTCATAGCATCATAAACCCAATCTGAATGAGGAGAATATGCTTTACCAAAACTCATGTTAATTACTTTTGCACCATTATCAACTGCATATCTAATACCTAAAGCAACATCTTTATCATATTCATCGCCATCTGGCACAACTCTTACACCCATAATTTTTACATTTGATGCAATTCCGTCCATACCAATACCATTATTTCTAGAGGCAGCAACAGTTCCAGAAACGTGAGTTCCGTGCATTGCGTGAGGTGCATCGGTTAAGACATCGTTATTTCCGTAAGATTTTTTAGAAAAATCTTCTTCATTATCTCCAAGTTGTTTTCTGTAGTTATGTTTTAAGTTATCTCCATTTAACATTTCGATAGATTCTTCAATTTTTCCTTTAAAATAATCTGAAGCATCAGACATGTTTTTAAAATAACCAAGCATTTGAGATGCTACAGCTACATTTTGTCCTAAAGTTGCATCTTCTGTTTTAATTGCTGCTACATCATCTTTAGAATAATCTGCTTTTCCTAAATGTTTAGTTAAGCTTTCGTGTGCATTATTTACTCTTAATAACATGCCTTCATTTTGTGCTTTACCTGCTTCTGCTGCTTTTATTTTTATATCTAAAAATGCTTTTGCTCTAGTCGCTTCATTGGTAGTTGTAATAGATGGATTTTTTATAATACGAATATATTCTAAATCCTCTTTTACTGTTGTTCCTAAATAATTCCAACCATGAATATCATCAATAAGACCATTTTTATCGTCATCTTTACCATTACCAGCGATTTCATT
>JAMONN010000115.1 GCA_027065775.1 Flavobacteriaceae bacterium
AAAAGATACTTTAGCAGACCCAACATCTATAAGAAAACAAGGTTGGGATAGAAACAATAAAACCTATAACAATTCAAGAAGAGTAAATTTAGTTAAAGGAAACTACATAGTAGTCATTAGAATTTATGCCAATAAAAAAGCAAAATTTGTAACGGCTTATGAAATAAACAACGATTATAATTTGAAAAAAATTAAAGACAGTCCCGATTGGACATAAAAAAAACGTTGATTAGTGGGTTCAACGTTTAAGACCTTTGTAAATTCCCTACCAAAGGTAAAGAACAGTGCAAAGATATACAAAAGTATCAAATTTGAAACATATTTAACAAAAAACTTGCATATCTGCAAACATTTAAGAGCAAAAAGAGTGCCAAATTAAACAAATAAAATGAGCAAACAACCAGAACAAGTACTCGAAAACCAATTAGTTGCACAACTGCAAAAGTTGAAATATGCAAAAGTCGTAATAACAGATGAAACTGCTTTAGTTTCTAATTTAAAAACGCAATTAGAAACCCACAACAACATTACTTTGTCTGACAAAGAATTTGAAAGAGTATTAAATATTCTAAGTAAAGGTTCGGTATTTGAAAAAGCAAAAACACTAAGAGAAAAACAACATATTCAGCGTGATAATGGTGATAATTTATATTTTGAATTTCTAAATACAGAGCATTGGTGTCAAAATGAATTTCAAGTAACACATCAAGTTTCTATGGAAGGCTCATATAAAAACCGATATGATGTTACTTTGCTAATCAATGGTTTACCTTTAGTACATATTGAATTAAAACGAAAAGGTTTAGGTATGAAAGAAGCCTTTAATCAAATATGTAGATATAAACGACATTCTTTTTGGAGTGGAATGGCATTATTTCAATACGTTCAAATTTTTATAATAAGTAATGGTGTAAATACTAAATATTTTTCAAATAATAGAATTCAAGCACTTTCAAGAAAACAAACATTCTTTTGGACAGATAAAGATAATAAACGTCAAACCAATATTTTAAATGGTTTTACATCTGAATTTTTAGAACCTTGTCATATTTCAAAAATGATAAGCAAGTACATTGTACTCAATGAAACACATAAAATATTAATGGTACTTAGACCATATCAATTTTATGCAGTTGAAACATTGGTAAACCAAGTCGAAAATTCAAATAACAACGCTTATATTTGGCATACAACAGGTTCAGGTAAAACTTTAACTTCTTTTAAAGCAAGTCAAATAATAATGAATATGCCACAAGTTAATAAAGTGGTATTTGTGGTAGATAGAAAAGATTTAGATTATCAAACTACTAAAGAATTTAATAGTTTTAGCAAAGGAAGTGTTGACGGAACTGAAAACACAAAAGTATTAGTCAAGCAATTTTCAGACGACACAAAGTTAATAGTAACAACCATTCAAAAACTAAATACAGCCATTAGCAAAACTAAGTATTTAGAAAAAATGGGTGCGAGCCGCACAGGCAAAACAGTTTTTATCTTTGATGAATGTCATCGTTCACAATTTGGCGAAACTCATAACCGAATTAAAGCCTTTTTTAAAGATAGCCAAATGTTTGGTTTTACAGGAACACCAATTTTTAAAGATAACGCAGTAAAAAACGAATTAGGAAAACGAACAACCAAAGAATTATTTGGTGAATGTTTACATAAATATGTAATTACAGATGCCATAAAAGATGAAAATGTACTTAAGTTTTCAGTTGAATATGTTGGAAGATATAAACGAAAAGAAACAGCAACCGAAATAGATATTGAAGTAGAAGACATTGACACAAAAGAGTTAATGGAAAGTGAAAAACGTTTAGAGAAAATTACAGATTACATTATTGCCAATCACAATAGAAAAACACATCAAAGAGAATTTACAGGTATGTTTACTGTAAGTGGCGTAAAAACTTTGATAAAGTACTACGATCTATTTCAAAAGAAAAAAGAAGAAGGAAAGCACAATTTAAAAATTGCAACGATTTTTAGTTATGTAACCAATGAAGATGATGCAGATGCAAACGGTTTTATTACAGAAGAATTATCAGTTATAAACGAACCAAAAGCATTATATGGTTTGAATGTACATTCAAGAGATAAATTAGAAGAATATATTGGAGATTACAACAAAATGTTTGGTACTAAATTTTCTACAAAAGACAGCCAATCATTTTACAATTACTACAATGATATTTCAAAGAAAGTAAAAGAACGTAAAATTGATATTTTATTAGTTGTAAATATGTTTTTAACAGGTTTTGATAGTCCGCCTTTAAATACTTTGTATGTAGATAAAAACTTAAAATATCACGGTTTAATTCAAGCATATTCAAGAACAAACAGAATACTAAACGAACAAAAATCACAAGGAAACATTGTTGTTTTTAGAAACTTAAAAAAGGCAACAGATGAAGCCATAACTTTATTCAGTAATAAAGAAGCCATTGAAGTTATCATAATGAAACCATATGATGATTATGTAAAGAAATTTAATATTGCTTATATCGAATTACTTAAAATTGCACCAACTTATGATAGTGTAAACGATTTAATTTCAGAAGATGATGAATTAGCATTTATTAAAGCATTTAGACAATTAATGCGAATAATAAATATTTTAAATACATTTTCCGATTTTAAATGGGAAGATTTATCAATGAATGAGCAACTTTTTGAAAACTACAAAAGTAAATATTTAGATTTATGGCAAAAAGTAAAAAGCGATACCGAAAAAGAAAAAGTTTCAATTTTAGATGATGTAGATTTTGAATTAGAATTAATTCATCGAGACGAAATAAATGTAAATTACATCATTCAGTTATTGATAAAACTAAAATCAGATACTCAAAAAGATGCAACAAAAACGGAACAAGAAATAGAGAACTTGTTAAATACAGAAGTAAATTTAAGAAGTAAACGAGAATTAATTCAGAAATTTATTGAAGACAATTTACCAACTATTGACGATACAGACGACATTCCAGAAGCCTTTGAAGTATTTTGGAATGAAGAACAGAAAAAGGCATTTAAGAAACTGATAAAAGATGAGAATTTATCAGAAGAAAAAACACAAAAACTGATAGACACTTATTTATATGCTGAACGTGAACCATTACGTGATGAAGTATTAGATTTAATTAAAGGAGAAAAACCATCAGTTCTGAAACGCAAGAAATTAGGAGATAGAATATTAAAACAAATCATTGAATTTGTAGAAACATTTATAAATGGAATAACAGGGAATTAATATGATGAATTATTTATTGACTCATTTTTTAGTGGAATTCCTGCTACTTTTGCCTCAGAAAATAATGATAGATTTTTGAACAAAGTTTAGTCATAAATTGAAAGTTTCGCGCCTTTAAATCTGCAACTATTCTTACACAAACCGTTCATATACAATTATCCAATACGGGTTAATTATACTTTTAAATGAAAGTCATTCAATTTATTAAGTTATTAAAAAAAATAAAAGAGAATCCAAATTAATGAATTCTCTTTTTACAAATTACAAATAATTTAACATTATATTTCAGATAGAATTTCTTCTTTCTTTTTATTATAATCTGCTTCGGAGATTAAATCCATACTTAATAGGTTTTTCAACTTCTTTAATTTGCTCATTGCGTTTCCGTTATCTTGATGACCTTGTGAGTCATTATCAATATTAATTTCTGTTTCTTGTGCTTTATTCTGTACTGCTTCAATTAAATTATCTGCATCTACTTTACTTTCCATAGACATTTCGCAACCGTAAGTATTTTTAAAAACATCATCTAATTCATCCGCTTTAAGCGCTAAATTTTTAATATTTTCTTTTATCTTATCTTTTTGATCGGAATAAATATCGGATAAATGCGTACGATAAGAAATGAAAATTTTATTTTCATAAATTCCCAATTTATAAGGTGCAACCTTGTTTGAGGTTAAATACGTTAACAATTCATCTAAATTTTGTTTCGGTAATTTATTTAATGGCGATGTTGCATATAAATAATTATTATTTACAATAAATATTCTTACTAATGCAGAACCTTGATGAAACTCCCAATAATCACGACCAGCACGACATAAAATTGGGTTAATTCCTAATTCTTCTAAAGCGCCTTCGGTGAAATTTGCAAAATGTGATTTCTCGAATTCCTCAAAGACAGATTTGTCTATCGTGTTTCCGCAATGATTACAGAATTCTGTTTCCTCTTCGGTAAAATGATCACAAGAGTTACATTTTACTCTGTATTTACCATCATTTTCAAAAGTAAAATCGGTTATTTGCTTGATAATATCGGTATGCTGAATCCCAAAACCTACATTATCTGCTTCGGTAAATTTAGATGTAGTTACACCAACTAACTCGCCTTTTTCGTTTAACATTGGTCCGCCAGAATTACCTGGATTTACTGCTGCGTCTGTTTGTACATAATTTCTACCATGCATTGGTTGGTTTGGCGAAGAAACAATACCTTCGGTTACTGTAAATGGCATCCCGAAAGGAAAACCATTAATGAAAATTTTCTGTCTGTTTTGAACTTCTAAATTTTCATTTATAGCAATATTACTTTCTGCATTTTCTAATTCGGTTACTTGTAAAAAAGCCAAATCTACATCGGTATTTACCATGATAACGTTTGCTAGAAAACGATTTTTATCGTGATCTTCCACAGCAACCGTTTTATAACCTTTCACTACATGATAATTAGTAATTACAAATTTTTGATTTGCTACTTTAAAACCTGTTCCTGTTCCGCCAGCAGTAATGATTTTATATATTGAATTTTTTGTATTTTCCATTTTAAAATATTTTAGAGCAATTTTTAATTAAATAAACTAGATAAGAATCCTTTTTTCTTCTTTTTACCCAATAGGTTAATTTCACCTTCATGTAAAGCATGAAATACTTTTGCTAATTTTGGTGCCGCAACACTTGGTTCTAAACCTGAAACTTCTTCTAATACATTATTAATTGCATTGGTATAATTTTCCTCTAAATTATAATCGTAAATTAATTTTAATAATTGAAATTGTAAATAATAAGACAAACTAAAGTTGCTATCGTCTTTTTCATACTTTTGAACCATTTCTAATCTACCAGTTGCCCAATCTTTTATAATTTGCTCTGAACTTCGCCAGCGTAAAGAAATAAAAGCATCTGCATGATATGCATTACTCATAATTTCTTCTTTAGATTTAGCACACAATTCTTTCATAAAATTAGTTCCTTTATCTTGACGAAATTTAAAATCTAAATTACCATTAAATAAATTACTAATATATTCTTGCAAGTCTGTTCTTAAAACGCCATGAATATACGGCATATTTGATATTTTAAGTAATGAAATTACCGTAATATCCCATTCATAATCATCCCAACGTTTGTCTTTAAAGAATTGCGAATAGTTTTTATAATCTTCTAAAATATCATTTATCTGACTCCAAACTTGTTCTTTTTCGGTATCTGTTAATAGTATATATTTAGGTTCTTTATAAAAAGATGCTTTATAATTTTCGATAAACATATCATCATAATCATCTGCATAAACACATACTTGTCTTAGCAAATCATATATTTTATTTGGTTGACAAACCGAAATTGGCATTTCATATTCAAACCATAATTCATCATTATGCAAATTAATTTGTGCTAATGTTAACGGAGAAAAATTTGCTTCGGCAACTTTCCTTAACAAAGCTATTTTGTTTGTTTCGGACGTTATTTTTAAAAAAGGTGCTTTTACAGAAAAAACTTCCTTTGTAATTTTAAGATGAATTTCTGCCGAACCCTGCATTTGTATAATTTCGATATCTTTATCGGCATCAATATCTTTCAATAAATTAGGATTCATATAATTAACAGTTGCAATTGCTGCCTTTCGAAATTCTTTTTCGTCAAAAGCATCTATAGCTTCATCCCAAAAATCAACACTTACAGTTGGTTCATTAATGCCTTTTAGAGGTCTTTTATATTTTGGTAATACGTTTTCCATAATGATTTAGTTATTTTTTTTGAGATTTACAAATCTAAGATTTTATCTTAATATTACATTGTATCTAAAATTTCTTTTTTCTTTAACGAAAATTCTTCGTCGTTAATCAACTCCAGATCAAAAAGTTCTTTTAACTTTTTAAGCTTATCCATTGGTGATGCTACTTGAGTTTGCTGTTGGTTTTGTTGTTGGTGTTGCGTTCCTTGATTCATCATTGCTCCTGCTCCAACACCAGCATTCATCCCCATTAAAATACCAGCACCACCACTTTCATTATTTGCAGCATCTCGCATTGCTTGTAATTGCTGATGTTCTGTATAATTAATACCTGCGATTTTTGCTGCTAAAACTTCGGCTTGCACATCGGATATTTTTGCAATTCTATCTAAAGTTTCTTTATCGAATTGAGTTCCTTCAATACGATAATCTAATATTTTAAAGCCTAAATCGGTAAAAATGTTTTCGGTTTTTGAACGAATTTCTACTGCAATATTGTTTAAATTACTGTCAATATCTACGTATGAAAATTTTGCATTTGCTAAATAATCGGTTATGTTTTGTGTAATTCTTGATAAGAATACCTCCTTTAATTCAGCGTGACCAAAATATTCTTTTCCTGCAATTACGTTTTCAAAGAAATTTTTAGGTTCTATAATTTTTATACTGTAATTACCAAATGCCGAAAGTAAAATAGGAAATGTATAAGTTGGATCTGTATATGCAATTGGCACACGAGTTCCCCAACGCATATTTAAAATGTCTGCTTTTCGGTAAAACCAAATTCCCATAATATGCTCAGAACCTTCTTGTAATTTTAAGAATTTTTTGATGGTTGTAACAAAAGGTTTATTATCCGATTTTAAATCATACATTCCTGCTTCATCAAAAATCTCTACCACTTTCCCTTGGTATGTTAAAATACAACCTTGTCCTTCTTGTAAAATTAATTTTGATGCATTTTTAATTTCATCGCCTTTGTCAGTAAATTTAATAAATAACTCATTTGACCTTGGATCTTCCCATTGAATTATTGATCTAAATTGGTTTAATATGCCCATATTTTTAATTTTTATTATATTCTAAATAGTTTGTTATATACTTAATTGCATATTCTTTATTAACATGCTTTTCAATTTTCTTTATTTTATTTAACAAATCATTATTCGAATATTCTTGAACATTTAATTTTTCTAACATCTTGCTAAGTGAAATATCTAATCCATTTAAGTTTAATTCTTTATGACCAAACACATTCAATAATGATTTTTCAGATTCATCTAGTAATAAATATTGCTTTAACTTTAATTTTGACATTTTAAGAAATTTAATAATTCAAAATTAAATTAAATTATTCTATCTATTTAATCGGATTGATATGTGCAATTATTTAATTGATAAACGCAAAATATTATCGTTTTAAATTACCAAATGTCAGTTTAAAATAAAACAAAACTTATCAATTCGCTTGAAATTACATGTATATACTTCTATCCTTTATTTTTCTTTTCACCTTTAATATTTCCTGTTGCTGCTTGCCAAATAATGCCATTACCATAAATGGAAACTTGTTGGTTTTCTTCAGAATTATCTAATTGAGATAATATTTTATTTAAGGTGTCTTTTATCTTGTTTCTTCCTTTTTTTTCTGCAAAATTACTCTGGTTTATATTTTAATTGTGAAATAATACATTCCAATTTATCAATATCATCACGAACACCTAAAAAAGTTGGTTGATATAAACTGCCGCCTTTGTAAGCGTATAAATAACGAACTTCTATAATCTCCTCTTTTTTTGGAATTTCTTTATTTACTGAAATAGTTACATTACCAATAAAAATTTCTTTTCCGTTTTCTAAAATAGACATGCCAACACTTCGCTTATCATTTATTTTTGAAACAATTACCGATGCAGTATCATAAAACTTAAATTTTACTTGCGCTCCACCAGAATTTGGACGACCTGCTTGGTATGTAGAACTTTGCTTTTTAAATACAACGCCTTCCGCATTTTCTTTTTTCAATTTGTTGTATAAAGTCTGTTTTTGTTCTTGATTTTTAACTACTTCAACAAGTTTAATGTGCTCACTATCTATTATTTCGACTTCAGAACGTAGGTTTTCATATCTTTCTGCATAGGTTTTTTCATTAAATAACGGATTTATTTCATCGGATAACATATCAAAAACATACAGTGTTTCATCAATCACTTCTCCATCAATGACAATATTACCAAGTTTGCCATTTTTTAATGCATTATCAACTGCAGTAATAATTTTTTCGGGCGCACCAATAGAAAACCCTTTTCTATTTATAGCAATAACCTTAGTTTCTCCGCTTTCTGTCTCTTTAGTTTGGATTAACATTCTTCGGCCATCTTTTTTTTCTTGCATCCACCAATTATTATCTGCAATTAACGCAACAACTTCTTCGTTATCTATTGGGTTTAATAACTGACAATGAATACCTGTTTTTACTTGGTCGCTTTCATACACATAGTCTGAATCATCTTGATCTGGTATATAACCTTTTGCAGATTTTGATGTTATTAACTTATCGTAGATTTTTTTTGCTTTTTCATACACAACTGGCGTTTGTGTTTTTGTGCCTGTTTTTAAGGTTGATCCACGTCTGCCATAAGCAAAGTTTACTATAAAACCATCTTCTTTTTCTTCTAAAGATGCTTTGTAAACTTTATCGCTTTTTTCTTGTTTATAAAATAAAGTGATGCTTTCTGTTTTCATAGAGATACTTCTATTTTGTAATCGTTTTTTGAACTAATTTATGCTTTTTCCCAACCTTTTTTAATATTTTTTAAAATAAATTCATCAAATATTTCGGTTGCCTGGGTTTCGCTATCTGTAACTTTTACATCTTTTTTTAATGGATCTTTTCTGCCAGAACTAAAATCGGTATAATGAAATACGTAAGCAGGATAATTTTCGAAATTCTCTTTATTGGTTTTTAACACAACAAATTTTCTAATCATTTTTGAACCACGACTTTCTTTTACGTAAACTTCTCGTTTAACGATTTCTGATTTTGGTAAATCGCCATCGTGTTTTTTATTATCAACATCATCAAAAGAAATGATTTCTAATATTTGTTTGAAGTTTACATCTTCGACCGTTGCTTTTTTGTCTTCTCTAAATTTTATAAATAAAGGTATAGTAACCGAAACAGTTGGCTGCTGATAATTACCAGAATAACCTGTTTTTTCATCGTAAGAAAGGTTCATTTTAAGGATGTTACCTTTACTGTCTTGATTTATTACATCAATACAAGAAAATTCGATTACTGTTTCTGGTTTTACCATTTGAAAACCTAATCGGTTTCTGGCAACTTCTAAATAGTTGGACTTTACAGTTTTCTTTTTGTATTCTGCCAATAATTCTCTTCGCTGATCGTCTGTAAAACCATGACTTAAATGTGCGAAAATTTGATACGAACCATCGTCTTTTCTAAATGCCAATAAAAAATCTCTAAGCAAATCTGATCGATCACCATCACTACTTGCAAAACCAACGATTACAGCATCAAAAGTAAATTTTGGTTTTATTTTATAAATAGAAAAACCTTCGTTTTTTACCACCAAACCTTCGGCATTACCAATAGAAACTTTTTCTTTGAAATATTCTTCTATTTCACGTTTGCTTTCGGTTACAAAATGTTCTACCAAATGAATTTGTCCTTCACTTGAAAAGATTTCTTTTAGTTTATCGTATTTTTCAAAAACTGTTTTTTCTTTGTATAATTCATCTTCTAATTCTATTAAATCAAAAGTTGCAAATTTTAGATTTTCGCCACCATTTGCAATAGCAGAAGTTACATTAAATTGTCGGGTTCTTTTGTCGCCATCGACATACAATTCACCTGCAACAAATATTTTTTTGATGCCTTTTGCTTTGCACAAATTTGCAATTTCAGTATGAAGTTGTATTTTTTCTAAAATTTTTCCGTTACGGTTAATTAAAGTGACTTCATCGTTTTCGTATGCCATTGCATAGAAATGACCATCGTATTTTAACGACACCAAAAATTGTTTAAATTGTACTAATTTAGTGGTGATACTCTCTTCTTCAATCGCAATATATCGTGATGCAATAAACTTTTTGTAGTTAATTGCTTTGGTTACAAAACTGTTATTCATTGTTAAGTGATTTAAATTCTAAATTAGATAAGTGCATTAATAGCATGTAATTATCGCCTTGTGTTCTACCTTCTAAAAATATTCTGAATGCTTGTCCGTTTTCTTGAAAAATGGCTGGACCAGTTCCTTTGGAACCACTACCAAGTAGTAAAAAACTCTTTTTTTCTTCTAATTCTTTTGCCATATTATAAAGGAAATCGAAGGTTAAACCGCTATCGTGTAATAATTGATAAGTTCTAACAAAAACAAATTTGTTGAATGATTTTTCTATCGGAAAGAATTTACCAGACCATTTTAATGGTTCTTCTTCGGTTACATTAGCAGACAAATGTCTTAAGTTTCTTTCTTCTTTTAATTCTCCTTGTGGATTAAAGACTTTTTCGATTTTATTTACTCTAAAAACTACATTTAAGTCTTCGTTGATATAAACTTTTGGTGTTTGCCCTAAGAATTTACCTGTAACTTCTAAATTTATTTCTGGATTTCCAGCAATTAATGCTTCTGCAAATTCATCTAAATCATTGTATTGTTTGCTCAACATTTCAAAAGATGTATTGGCAATACCTTTAATGATTTTTTTATTATTGATTGGCTTTTCGTTTTGATCTACTTTAACAGCCTTAGAAACTGGTGTAAAACCTTTGAAATTTATTAAAGTATTTCTTGCTTTACTATTTGATATATGTATTTTTCTTAAACTCATTTTTTAAATTTTTATGTTGAATTTTTCGTTTTGAATGTTGCTTTTAACTTGCTTATAACATTCCAAAATCGAAATCGTCATCATATTCTTCATCATTACTTACTTCTTCAATTACTTTTTCTAGACCAATAAATTCAAATGGACTAATAGAACCAATAACCATAAAAACGGTGTCATCGCTTTGTAATAAAAATGCGTCATCATCATCGTAATCGGTTCGGTAATTAAACTTAAATCGCATTACTTTTTCTGCTTTTAGTAATGCAACTAATGCCTTTATATCTACATCTTCATTATCAGAATTTAATTCGTAAACCGATTTTACGTGCAGTTTTAGATAATCTTCTAAGGTTGCTTTTTCTAATTCGATTTTTTCAGCATCAAACGATGATGGTATTTTTTCGATAGCATTACCATCAACATCCAACATTTTAATACTGCTAGTTGCTACATATTCGTTCTTTTCATTAAGTGCTGTGTAGCCAACGCAACCTTTTGAGAGAATGTATTTTCCGTCATCGGTTATTGTTGCTAGTCCGCATTTTGAACCGCTATCGTCTTTTACATCTACAACTGTATAGCCGTAAATTTTTTTCCGATCTACTTTTTGAATTCCTACACTATAATCTGTACCACTAAATGAAAGATTTATTGCTCTTGCCATAATTGTTATTTTAGTAAAACAAAGATAAGTAATATCTATTATATTCTGAAAAACAGTTAATAAACGCTTTGCTTTAATTGATATTTGTTAAATATTAAGTGTTTTTAATACCGAACCATCTTTAGCATAGTTGGTTGTTTTTATCTTTTTTCTATCTTGTATTTCTGTCTTTTGTTTAATGGAATTATAATAAAGATTTCCATTCTTTTGATAATAGGTATACGAAACTCCATTTTCTTCAATATTATAATCTTCTTTAGAGAAATGCATTGTTCCCTTAAATCCGCAAGTTAATTTAAAACTTCAGGAAAACCTTAAAATTTCATTTTTAGTTGTTCTTTACGGTAAATATATGTTGCATATTTTGTGTTTTTAATT
>JAMONN010000116.1 GCA_027065775.1 Flavobacteriaceae bacterium
TATTTGTATGTACACCAAGCGGCAAAATCTACGCCAGAATCGTGTAAATTTGGTTGAATATTTCCAACGCCATGCGCTAAATCTATACCAACCATACAGTTTTTTGAATGGCCAATTTCAGCAATACGTTTTAAGTCTAAAAACTGACCCGTATAATAATTTACGCCACCAATCATTAAAAGTGCTATTTCATCGCCTTGTTTTGCTACTATTTCTTCTAAGTCTTCTATTCTTAGTAATTCTTCGCCTTTTCTTGGTTTCCATAAAACAACACCATCTTTATCATTAAAACCATGGTGTCTTAATTGTGATTCTACTGCATATTTATCACTCGGAAAAGCATCACTTTCAATAACAATTTTATATTTAGTTTTTGTTGGTTTATAAAACGAAACCATTAACAAATGTAAATTTGTGGTTAACGTATTCATCACCACAACTTCTATTGGTTTTGCTCCTACTATTTTTGCCATAGTTTCGGTTAAAAATTCATGATATGGTAACCACGGATTTTTAGCATCTGTATGACCTTCCACACCAAACTTTGCCCAATCTTCTAATTCTTGATTGATAGATTCTTTAGTTGATTTTGGTTGTAAACCTAATGAGTTTCCACAAAAATAGATAAATTCTTTTCCATTATTATCAGTCGGAATATGAAATTGATTGCGATAATACTTTAACTCATCTTGTTGGTCTTGCTGTTTGGCGTAGTCTTGTCCTTTTTGGTAGTTCATTTATACATTCTGTTTTTTGCTATTACTATTGCCTCTTCTAATTTCTGCTCTAATAATTTTTTAGTTGGTAGTTTGGTAAGATACTCTGCTACTTTAATTTGATCGCTATTATCTAGTAGTAAATATTTTATTTGTTCTTTCGATTTTTTGCTACAAAGAATTAAACCTATAGGTTTGTTTTCTCCTTTTTTCATTTCATTTATTTCTAACCAACCCAAATATAATTCCATTTGACCTTTATATTGTGCTTTAAACTTACCTAATTTTAGGTCAATTGCTACTAATCTTTTTAAACTTCTATGATAAAATAATAGGTCAATGTAAAAATCTTCATTATCTATAATAATTCTTTTTTGTCTTGCTAAAAAAGCAAAATCACTGCCTAATTCTGTAATAAAGTTTTGTAATTGTAATAATATGGCACTTTCCAAATCCTTTTCACTATACGTATCATGCAGACCTAAAAAATCAAGAAAATACGGATCTTTAAATGTTAAATCAGCAGATATTTTCTTTTCATTTTCTAGTAATTTTAAATCATTTGCAATTGTTATTTCTGGCCTTTTACTAATGGCAGTTCGTTCAAAAAGCATACTTGAAATTCTATCTTGTAATGTTCTAACGCTCCATCTTTCGTGTTTACACATTTGTATGTAAAACTCTCTTTTTATGTTATCTTTTACTGTTATTAATGTTCGGATATGTGTCCAACTAAATTGTACACTCAGTGAGTGTATAATTTGAATATTAGGATATAATTCACTAAATAATAAAAAATTCTGAATATTTCTTTTACTAAATCCTTTACCATACCTTATCGTTAATTCTTTACTTAACTCAGAAATAATTTGCTTTCCATAATCAGCACGTTTATTATTTAATACATTTTCATTAATTTGTTTACCAATACTCCAATATAATAAAGTTAATTCAGCGTTTACTGTTTGTGCAACTTTACCACGAGTTTTATCAATCAATAAAATTATTGATTGGATAAGTTTGCTATTCGTAGTATCTAAATTACTCATTAAAGTATCCTATTTTTGAGTTTATAAAATCTATCAGTTCTTTTTCTGTCGCTATGGCTTTATTTAAAACTATTTGTGCTTTTTTAGAAATATCGTTAGCAAAAGTTCTGTCCTTTATATCTTTAGCATTAATTTTCACATTAAAGTAAGCACCGTAAACTGCAGTTCTTGCGCATAATGCACCAACGCCAGCATCCGATAAGGAATTTTGAATTCCGTTTTTTGCCATTTCTAGCATTACTTCCATAGATTGCTGTGCGGTTTCCATTACTTTAAATGGTACTTCGGTTGCATATATTGTGGCTTTTTCGATAGCATTTGCTCTTGCTTCTTTTTCTTTATCGGATGATTTTGGCATTCTAAAACCATCAATAATTTTATTAAAAGCGTTAGTATCTTCATCTACTAATGCTAATAACGTATTTTTATAGTTTTGTCCTTTTTCTGCCCATTCCGAAAAATATTCCCATTTATCATCCCAACCTCTTTTGTGTGCAGATAAATTAGCAACCATTGTTCCTAAAGAAACACCCAAAGTTGCTACGTAAGCAGAAATACTTCCGCCACCTGGCGCCATAGATTCTCCTGCGGTTTCTTCAGCAAAATCGGTTAACGTTAAATCTATTAATTGCTTTTCATTATTTGCAGCAAGTACATATTCTATAATTTTTTCTTTTGGATTAAAAGGTTTCAAATCATCTAAACCTAATGATTTTACTGCTATTTTAATTTTTTCTTTATGTGAAATTCCTAAAGAACGTTCTTGCCTCTTTAAATAAAAATCACCTGCATCTAACATTGCTTGCAATGGTATTAAACCTATAAGTTCTGAACCTGTAACACGCAAACCTCTTTCGGTTGCCGATTTACAAGTTTCATCAAATGCTTCGTGCATTGATGTGATGCTAATATTTGTTAAATTATACGATATTTGAGCAATACCATATTCTTCAATAAACCAGCCAATTCCTTTAACTGCTTTTAGTTTTCCTGGAACTCTTGCTACTTCGCCATTATCATCTAAAACTTTTTTACCGTTTGCTTTTCCGTTTTCGGTTTTTGCTCTTCCGTTTTCACGGATATCAAAAGCAATAGCATTTGCTCTACGTGTTGATGTAGAGTTAAGATTTACATTATAAGCAATTAAAAAATCTCTTGCCGAAATTGCAGTTGCTCCTGATTTTTTAACCGATTCATTAAACGTTGTTGGTCCAAAATCTGGTTTCCATTCAGGATCTGCTAATTTATTTTTTAAACCTTCGTATTCACCTGAACGACAATTCGCTAAATTTTCACGCTTTTCTTCTTGCGCCGCTTTTTCGTATAGATAAACAGGAATATCTAACTCCTTTCCTACTCGTTCGCCTAACTTCTTTGCGTATTTTGCTGTTTCTTCTAAAGTAATTCCAGAAATGGGAACTAACGGACAAACATCAGTCGCTCCAAAACGTGGATGTTCGCCTTGATGTTTACTCATATCTATGAGTTCGCTTGCTTTTTTAATTAGTAAAAATGCAGCTTTTATGACTTGTTTTGGTTCGCCTACAAAAGTGATTACAGTTCTATTTGTTGCTGCTCCTGGATCTACATCAAGCAATTTAATACCTTCAACAGTTTCTACAACATTTGCTATTGTGTTAATTTTATCTAAATCTCGTCCTTCACTTATGTTAGGAACGCATTCTATTAATTGTTTTTGCATGTTTTATGATTTAACCGCAAGGAACGCTAAGTTTTCGCAGAGGTCGCAAGGGCATTTTTATTTGTTATATTAGTTTTCAAATTTAAACTAAAAATTTAAAAAATTAGTATAAATTGCAAATTGAAATGAAACAATTTAAACATATAAAATTACTACTAACCGTTTTGACACTTTGCCTATTCTCAATTACGGCTTATTCACATGGCGTTGATGAAGAAACTCAAAAATTTTTGTTAGGAAATAATGGTATTGCATTTGGACCATTTTTATATATAGGAGCAAAACACATGATTACTGGTTATGATCATATATTATTTTTAATTGGTGTGATTTTCTTTTTATATAAACCAAAAGAAATTTTAATTTATGTAAGTTTTTTTACTATTGGTCATAGTTTAACTTTACTATTTGGTGTTTTATTTGATTTGCAAATTAATGCCTTTTTAATTGATGCTATTATTGCATTATCCATAGTTTATAAAGGTTTTGATAATTTAAACGGTTTTAAACAACTCTTTGGTAAACAACCAAATACTAAGATAACTGTATTGATTTTTGGTTTATTTCATGGTTTAGGTTTGGCAACAAAAATTCAAGAATTTGGTCTTAATGAAGATGGTTTATTAATAAATTTACTTGGGTTTAATCTTGGTGTGGAAATTGGTCAGTTTTTAGCCTTAGGTTTTGTATTATTAATAATTAGTTTTTGGCGAAGACATAAAAGTTTTATGTACTTTTCTAAAACAACAAATATTTTATTGATGGCTTCTGGCTTTGTTTTATTGGCATTTCAATTAACCGGGTTTTACCTTTCTAAATTTTAAATGTTGAATCTCACGAAAAATTATAAACAAGTATGGATAATAAAAAAGTGATGTCAAAAAAACAATTGCTAAAATCTGTTTTAATAGCACTCATTATTGGTGTTTTAGTTTTTGTTGGCGCAGTATTACCCGCAAGTTATGGTAAAGATCCTTTTGGTACAGGAAAATTATTTGGGTTTGATAAATTATACATTCCAAATACAAATAACACGACAATAAATCAAGAGCATTTAAAAATTGATAAGTTAGGTTCTGATGTTTCTGTACTTAAACCTATTGAAGTTCATTTTCCGACAACTACACCATTTTCAAAACGTACAGATACTATAAAAATCGTTATTCCTGCAAAAAAAGGAATTGAATATAAATTTAAAGTTAAAAAATGCGCTCAACTTAAATACGAATGGTTTACAACCAATAAGGAAACTGTTTATTTAGATTTTCATGGCGAAGTAAAACAAGAAAACCCAACTAAAGATGTATTTTACGAAAGTTACCTTTTAGCATATTCAAATAATATGGCAGGTACATTTACTGCTCCGTTTAACGGAAAACATGGTTGGTATTTTAGAAATGAATATGAAAAAGATATTCATTTATTTATTATTTTAGATGGCGAATATGAATTGTTTCATTAAAACAAAAAGCAAATGAATATTATTATAATTGAAGATGAAAAACCTGCTGCAAGACGTTTACAACGCATGCTTAAAGAAATTGGTTTTGAAGTAAAAACACTATTGCATTCGGTAGAAGAATCTTTAGAATGGTTTTGTAATAATGAGCATCCTGATTTGATTATGTTGGATATTCAATTGTCTGATGGTTTATCCTTTGAAATTTTTGAAACTTTGGAAATTAAAAGTTCTATCATTTTCACTACCGCTTATGATGAATATGCGCTAAAAGCATTCAAATTAAATAGTATTGATTATTTATTAAAACCTATTGATGAAGGTGATTTAAAACATGCAATTCATCAATTTAAAGAAAATAATCCTTTAGCAAAAAAAAATCAATCTTTTGACATTGAAAGTATTAGAGAATTATTAACAAATCCTATAGAAAATTTTAAAAAGCGATTTACTATAAAAGTTGGGCAACATTTAAAAATCGTGAATAGTGATGAAATTGAATGTTTTTATAGCGAAAATAAAGCGACTTATATTCATACTAATAAAAACAGAAGTTATATAATAGACCCTACTTTAGAGCAATTAGAAAATCAATTAGATACTAAAAAGTTTTATAGAGTAAGTCGAAAATTCTTTATAAATATTGATGCTATACAGGATATCATTTCTTATTCTAATAGTAGATTACAAATAAAACTACATCATTTTAAGGAATTTGAAATAATTGTTAGTAGAGAAAAAGTAAAAGATTTTAAATTTTGGCTTGGTTGATATTTCTGCCTTCGTAGGAATATTAACTTTTACTATTATAATGTTTTATATCCTTTTTTACTTTTCCTTTGTTATGTGTTTTTTGATTTTCATAACAATTAATTACTGCATCAACAATTTGTAAATCACTGGCTTTTTTGACAAATCTTTTTGAGTAATTACAATCTTTTAGCATCGTATTCAACTCATCTCTTGTAAGATCAAGGTATTCTAACATCACCTCTCTATTAAACTTTTGCTCCATGATTCCTCTAAGGTTATCATCTTTTTGCAATTTCTTTAATTTCTTTAATTCTTTTGGTTTTTTACCCAATTTTTGATACCAAAAATCTACAGGACTAAAAACTGCAGCTAATGCAGAATTATAATTTCTAGATTTCGGGTTGCCAATTTCATATGCTTGCGAAATACCATTTATATGAACTCTTGTTGGTGCTACATCTGGAACATTTTTGGCATCTACTGTAAGAACACCAACTAAATCATGTGGTTTTACAACTACTTCTTTTATATTAACTAACTTTTCATTAATTGCAATTTCTAAATTATCATTTTTTAATAAATCGTTAGTAACTACTAACTTCACAGATTCATAACCAACATAAGAAAAATAAATTTCATCCCCTTTTTGAGCAAGTATTGAAAATTCACCAAAACGATTTGTTACAATTCCTTTTACCGAAGTTAAATTAAGTACATGCGCACTTTTTAAAGGAAACCTAGTATTTACATCTATTACTTTTCCTTTTAATTTTAATGTTCTTTCTATTTCTTCATTTTGAGAAAAAGAAAAACTAAAGGATAAAATTAGTAATAAAAATGTTATTTTTTTAATCATTTAACAAAAATACAATTAATTATTAAGGTATTTTGTTAAAAAATAACTAAAACCGAAATAAATATATACAAAAATAGTAATTAAGATAAATTTGTAGAAATACATGTTAGACTAATTAATATCACAAAAAACAATCTAAATAAAAAATGCCAACAATAAATTTGTTGGCATTTTTAGATTTTTAAAATTTGTAATTCGTGAGATTTATTCAACCCAATCGGCAACAAATAGGTTAGTATCATGTGTACCTTTATTATTTCTATTTGAAGAAAAAACTAATTTTTTACCATCATTTGAAAACATAGGAAAAGAATCAAATACACTATCAAAAGTAATTTGTTCTAAACCAGTACCATCCAAATTAATCATATACAGATTAAAAGGAACCGATTTTGTTTTATGGTTAGTAGAAAAGATAATTTTTTTACCGCTTGGATGAAAAAATGGTGCCCAATTTGCAGAACCTAAATCGGTTATTTTCTTTAAATCTGAACCATCAACATTACAAACATACAACTCCATATTTGTAGGTTTTACCAAACCAATTTTTAGTAAATCTTTATATTCTTTTATTTCTTCGTCTGTTTTAGGTCTAGAAGATCTAAATACTAATTTAGTTCCATCTGGAGAAAAGAATGCGCCACCATCATAACCTAAACCTGTGGTTACTTGCTTTACGTCAGAACCATCAATTTTCATGGTATATAACTCTAAATCACCACTTCTAAGCGAAGTAAAAACAATTAAATCGCCTTTTGGAGAAACGGTTGGTTCTGCATCATAACCTGGCGTATTGGTTAATTGTTTTAACTGATTTCCTTTAGTATCTGCTACAAAAATGTCAAAACTTTCATAGATTGGCCAAATATATTTTCCGCCATGATCTTCTTTTTTTGGTACAGGTGGACAATTTATATCTGCTAAATGAGTAGAAGAATAAACTATAGTTGAATCGCCTGGCAAAAAATAACTACAAGTAGTTCTTCCTTTTCCTGTACTTATCATTTGTGGTTTGTTATGATCATGCTTTAAACTTTTATCAGATGGCATTACAAAAATTTGATCACATTTTAAATCCCAATGATTTGAAGCTTGAAAAACCAAACTTTTATCATCAAAACTCCAATATGCTTCTGCATTATCACCACCAAAGGTAAGTTGTTTTACATTTGCCAAATGTTTTTCTTGTTTATAATGTATGTCTTTGGTTACTTTAGTTGCACCAGACTTTCCGTCGTGTTTATTCTGTTTTTTATCTGATTTACAACTAACTAAGTTTATTAATAAAATTAATAAAGTATATTTTAAAATGTTATTCATTTAAAGGTATTTTAGAAAGTACAAAAATACATTTTTATAAAAATAATAATATCGTTTGGCGTTTATAAAATAACGGAAGAAATATATTTTTTTATCCTTTTAATAAAATAAAATCATAAAAAAAATCGATTAAAATTAATTAATCGATTTAAAATATTTTAAATAGAAATTTTATTTACTATTCTTTTTTAATTGAGGAATATTCGGCATTTTAGGTGCTTTGTTTAATTTTTCTAAATATTCTTTTAATTGTTTAGATAATTTAGCGCCTCTAACTTCATCCGATAAACCATCAAATGCAATTTTTATGGAGTCTTTGTATGTTGGATCTCTAAATAAATTAGATAAAACCATAGCAGAAACATGTGAATTCGGATTTGCTTTAATATATTTCCATTCGTTTAATGATATTTCTGATTGTACTGCTTGTGCTTTTTTGTTAATCGCATTTATTTTAGCAGTATCTTTCTCTTTTTGTGCTTCTTGAAAGTCTTTAGTAAATTCAGACATTTGTTTTGTCAGATTTATTTTCATTTCTCTAAGGTTTGTTAAATCAGTATGTAATTTAGAACCCGTAACTTTAGATTGATATAAACTATCTTTATATGCCATAATAACTACTTTGTCATTGACACCTATTAATGGATAGATTCCTTCATTTTTTTGACCAATGCTATCAATAAAAATTCCTAGAATTACTGGTTCTTCAATTTTGATATTAAAACCGAATTTTCCGTTTTGAACTGTAGTAGAATCAATATTAACAATTTTTCTTTCCACTTGTTTTTTTAGAGTTACTTTTCTTCCGTTTGGGACATCATTAATAGTAACTTGTATATTATTAGAGTTTTTACATGAAAATGTAACTAACGCAATAACTAATAAGATAATAATTTTTTTCATTTTTATAGGTTTAATTTTTGCAAATATAGGTAGTGTTCTGAAGATAAGCACATAAAAATACAGTAAATGTGTCACAAATATTACTAAATAAATCAATTACTTTATAGTATCTTTGTATTTAGATTAAATAAAAATAAAACGACATTGAATAAAAGTGATATAACTAAGGTATTAGAAACCATTACAGCTCCTGGCGAAGGTAAAAGTTTGGTAGAAAGTAATTCGGTTAAAAATATTGTTATTTTTGGTAAAGAAGTAATTATAGATGTAGAAATCGGAAATCCTACTTTACAGGCAAAAAAGAAAATGGAAGTAACGATAATGAAAGAAATTCATGATCAGATAGATCCAAAAATTGATGTTAAGGTTAATGTAAAACCAAAACCAGTAACTAAAGCAAATCCTGCAAAACCAACTACAATTCAGGCGAATAAAAAAATACCTGGCATACAAAATATCATTGCTATTGCTTCTGGTAAAGGTGGCGTTGGAAAATCTACAGTAACTGCAAATATTGCTGTGACTTTAGTAAAAATGGGGTTTAAAGTTGGTATTTTAGATGCCGATGTTTACGGACCATCTATGCCAATTATGTTTGATGTAGCAAATGAAAAACCTTTATCGGTTACTGTAAATGGTCGGTCAAAAATGAAACCGATTGAAAATTATGGTGTGAAAATTTTATCGTTAGGTTTTTTCACACAACCAAATCAAGCGGTTATTTGGCGTGGTGCAATGGCGTCTAAGGCTTTAAATCAAATGATTTTTGATGCTGCTTGGGGAGAATTAGATTTCTTACTTTTAGATTTGCCTCCAGGAACTGGTGATATACATTTATCGCTTGTACAAGCAATTCCGATTACGGGAGCAGTTATAGTGAGCACACCTCAAAACATTGCTTTGGCAGATGCTAAAAAAGGTGTAGCAATGTTTCAGCAACCAAATATTAACGTACCAGTTTTAGGTATTGTAGAAAACATGAGTTATTTTACACCTAAAGAATTACCTAATAATAAATATTATATCTTTGGGAAAGATGGTGCTAAACATTTATCGGAAGATATTAATACCGCATTTTTAGGAGAAATGCCTTTAGTACAAAGCATAAGAGAATCTAGCGATGTTGGTCATCCTGTTGCTTTGCAAGAAGATTCTCCTTTAGAGGAAGCGTTTAATGCTATTACTAAAAACATGTTGACTCAATTGGTTAAACGAAATAAAGATTTACCAGAAACCGATATAGTTAAAATAACAACAATGAGTGGTTGCGCTACAAAATAATTATACAATTATGAATATAAAAGAGATAGAAAGTAATGTGCAAAAAGCATTAGATGAAATCCGACCTTTTTTAATTGCTGATGGAGGAGACATTTCCTTAGTAGAGATAAAAAGCGATATAGTTAAAGTGAAACTTTTAGGCGCTTGTACCGATTGTTCGGTTAATAAAATGACTTTAAAAAGTGGCGTAGAAGCAACTATTAAAAGATTTGTACCACAAATTAAAGAAGTTATTTCAGTAAATTAAACTAAAAATTCCATTTATGTGATATTTTAAATATTACACAAATGGAATAAATTTTTATTTAAATTTTAGTCCAGTTTTTAAGTTCAAACAAGTATTACTACTTACTCTAAAGCACCTAAATAACGTTCTGAATCTAAAGCAGCCATACAACCAGTTCCTGCAGCAGTTATTGCTTGTCTATATTCTTTATCTTGCACATCTCCAGCAGCAAACACACCTGGTAAATTAGTTTTGGTAGATTTACCTTTAGTTATTAAATAACCAACAGCATCCATATCTAAAATATCTTTAAAAATATCTGTATTTGGTTTATGACCAATAGCAATAAAAACACCTGTTACATCAACAACTTTGGTTTCTTTATTTTGATTATTTATTACTCTAACACCTTCTACAACTTGTTCTCCTAAAACTTCGTCTATTTCTGTATTAAATAATACTTCAATATTTTTTGTTTTAGCTACTCTATGTTGCATTGCTTTTGAAGCTTTCATATAGTCTTTTCTTACTAATATGGTAACTTTATTACAAATATTTGCTAAATAAGTTGCTTCTTCGGCAGCAGTATCTCCTGCTCCAACAACAATTACATCTTGTCCTTTATAGAAAAAACCATCACAAGTTGCACATGCAGAAACACCGCCACCAATAAGACGTTGTTCACTTTCTATATTTAAATATTTTGCAGTAGCACCTGTACAAATAATTACAGTTTCTGCTTCAATTTCAGTTTCTTCATCTACAGTTACTTTGTGAATTCCGCCAACTTTATCGCTAAAATTTACTTTAGTAATTAAACCAAATCTAACTTCAGTACCAAAACGTTCTGCTTGATTTTTAAAATCTTCCATCATTGCAGTTCCATCTGTTCCGTTTGGATAACCAGGATAATTATCAACTTCCGTAGTTGTAGTTAATTGTCCGCCCATTTGCATACCAGTATACATAACTGGTTTTAAATCAGCACGAGAAGCATAGATTGCAGCAGTATATCCTGCAGGTCCAGAACCTATAATTAAACATTTTATTCTTTCAGGAGTATTTGACATGATATATTAATTAATGAAATTTAGGGTGCAAATTTACACAAAAATTAATTGTATTTAATGTAACAAAACAAACAATAAATATTATTTATTTTTGCATAACTATAGTCGTATTATAATCGTTTAATTACAAAAAAATAAAATGGAAAATAAAATTATATCTAATGAAGTAGAATTTACTAAAATATTAGAAGAAAATCTCGGTGTTTTGTATTATTTTTCAAGAAAAACCTGTAATGTTGGTGAAGCATTAGAACCTAAAATTATAAATTTATTAGAAACTAATTTTCCGAAAATACCGTTTTATTTTATAGATATGGATCAAACTCCAGAGGTTTCAATAAAATATAACGTACATATTGAACCAACAATTTTAGTGTTTTTTGATAAAAAAGAAACAATTAGAAAAAGTAGAAATTTTAGTGTTTTAGAATTATCTGATGCTATTAAAAGAATTTATAAAATTGCTTTTGAATAGAAAACAAAAAAAATCACTGTAATAACAGTGATTTTGAAAATG
>JAMONN010000117.1 GCA_027065775.1 Flavobacteriaceae bacterium
CCAAATTTATTAAAAGACTTAACTATAAACCATGCAGAACAGGTCTTTGTAACCGATATTACTTACATTAAAATAGATGGAAGACACGCTTATTTAGCTTTAGTAACAGATGCCTATTCTAAAAAAATAATGGGTTGGAAAATCGACAATAATATGAAAGTTACTTTAGTAAAACAGGTTTTAGATATGGCATATAAAAACCTCACATACAACCATTTAAGTATTATTCATCATTCAGATAGAGGTATACAATATTTGTTGTCCAGATTATTCAGAATTTGCAGAAAAAAGGAACTTCATACTCAGTACAACACAAAAATACGACCCATATGAAAACGCAATTGCTGAAAGAATAAACGGAATATTAAAATACGAATTTGGCTTAATAAACACGATTAAGAACCTTGAAATAGCAGAAAAAATGATAAAACAAGCGATTGAAATTTATAATAACATTAGGTTACATTGGTCTTTAGATTTAAAAACGCCAGAAGAAGTACATCAAAATTATAACATGCAACCATACAAACCTTATAAAAGAAAAACAGCCTAAAGGAATGTTGGTAACTTTTCCTAAAATCCGTAGGGAATTTTTTTAGGGAAAGTTATCAATGTTCCGTGAAATTATTACTAAATTTGAAAATAGAAAACAACGAAAAAGGGTCAACCTATTTCAGGACAAGACAAAGTGGCAATTCCTAAAATAGGTTGACTAACAATTAAATTTTCACACATGATCCTTTCAAACACTATAAATTTCGTAAAAAAAGAACTAAAAAACGCCGAAGGCGGACATGATTGGTTTCATATAGAACGTGTTTATAACAATACATTATTGATTTCTGAAACAGAAAATGTAAACAAATTAGTGGTGAAATTAGCTGCATTATTGCATGATATTGCAGATTCAAAATTTCATGCTGGTGATGAAACAATTGGTCCTAAAAAAGCAAAACTATTTTTAGAATCTCAAAATATTTCCGTTAAGGATAAAGAACATATTGTAAATATAATTGCAAACATGTCTTATAGTAAAAGTTTGGGTAATGATACATTATTTACTTCGTTAGAATTACAAGTGGTGCAAGATGCAGATAGGTTAGATGCTATTGGTGCTATTGGCATTGCAAGAGCATTTAATTATGGTGGTTTTAAAAACAGAGCGCTTTACGATCCCGAAATAAAACCACAAATTAAGCAAAGTAAAGAGACTTATAAAAAATCGAAAGCGCCAACAATTAATCATTTTTATGAAAAATTATTGTTACTAAAAGATAAAATGAATACAGAAACGGGTAAATTAATTGCAAATAAAAGACATGAGTTTATGCAATTGTATTTAGATCAGTTTTATGCAGAATGGAATGGTGAAAAATAAATGTTTCACTAATTAAATACAAACTAATTATCTCTGTTTTTTTCTGCTTCTAATTCTTCGTCGGTTTTACCAAACATTTTTTGAAAGAAACTTTTCTTCTTAGTAGATAAAGAATCAGTATCGGATACTACGTTAGTATTATTATTATTATTAAGAGGAGTATTATTGGTTGGTTCAATAATCGTTTTCGTTTCGCTAATTACTTTTTTTGCTTTATTTTGTATTTCTTGTAATTGTTCTACGCGTTTTTTAATAGTAGCATCTTCTATTTCCTTTTTTACAGTTTCCATTTCTTCTTGCTTTGGTGGCGTAATAGAAATTACTGTAACAGGTTTTTTTACCGTTTTAGAATCCGTATTATAGTCTTCTAATAATTCATCAAAAGATTTACCTATTTCTTCTAAATGACCAAGAAGGTATTTTTCGGATAATACAATACCACTTTCAGTCTCAATATTTTTTAATTTTTTATAGAGTTTACTAAAAAAACGAACTGCTTCTCTGCTAGCACCTTTTCGTCTATTATAAATGGCTATTATATCGTTAGAATCTTCATCAATTTTAAAAGCAAAATCGGATACTGCCCAATAATATTTACCGTTTTTAGCAAGATTTTTTATTAAGATGCGAAAGTTTTTTTTGTCTAATAATTTTTCCCACATATGCTTAAAAATAACCTCAGGCATGTCTGGATGTTGTGTACAATAAATGGGTTTACCCATTAATTCATACTCTTCATAACCACTAACTTCTACAAAATAATCATTTGCAAATTCTAAGATACCTTCTTTATCTGTTTTACTCATAATCACCTTATTTGGATTTAAGATGATTTCTGAATCAATAGTTTCTGGTTTTTTAAACTCTTCCATTTATCTTGATTAGTTAGTCTATAAAAATAAAGAGAATATGAGACACAACAAAGCATTAAAAATTATTGTAAAATAAAATTTCATAAACTCCTTAATTAACAAAGATATTAAATAATTATTTAATTATATAAAATTTGGTTTTCTTTTTTCTAAAAAGGCAGTAGTACCTTCTATAAAATCATCCGAACCAAAACAATTACCAAATTGTTTAATTTCAGTAGCATAACCATCTTTTGATGTGTCGAAGTTTGCATTAACGGCTTGTATTGCAGCATTTATGGCCGTAGATGAGTTTCTTGAAATTTTAGTTGCTAATTTTTCGCATAAAGGTAATAATTCCTCTTGTGTTACTGTATAATTCACTAGACCGTAATTTTTAGCATCTTGGGCATTTAACATTCCTGCAGTCATGATCATTTCCATCGCTTTTCCTTTACCAACTAATTGTGGTAATCTTTGTGTGCCGCCATAACCTGGTATTACGCCTAAAGAAACTTCTGGCAATCCCATTTTAGCATTATCGCTTGCAACTCTAAAATGACATGCCATGGCTAATTCTAAACCGCCACCTAAAGCAAAACCGTTTACTGCGGCAATAACAGGCGTATTTAAATTTTCTATATAATCAAATAAAATTGCTTGTCCGTTTTTTGCTAAATCACTTCCTTGTGATACATCAAAATCTGCAAATTCAGAAATATCTGCTCCAGCAACAAATGCTTTTTGGCCGCTACCAGTTAGAATAATTGCCTTTATATAAGCATCTTCATTTAGTGATTTAAATGCTTTGTGTAATTCTTGAATGGTTTCTTTATTTAATGCATTTAGTTTTTTTGGACGATTAATTGTTACTGTTGCTATTTTGTCGTTTTTAACTACTAATATATTATTCATTATTTATATTTTTTTTACTTTAACCTTTCATCAAATTTATTCTAACGGCAAAGTTACGGTAAAAGTCGTTCCTTTTCCTATTTCTGATGTAAAAGTAATCGTTCCATTATATGCTTCAATAATATTTTTAATCATAGGTAAACCTAATCCCATTCCGCTAGATTTTGTGGTGAATTTAGGTTCAAAAACTTGATTTATATGTTCTTCTTCGATACCTTTTCCGTTATCTTTTACTATAATCAATACACTTTTTTCTTGTTCAGAAACGGTAATATTTAATATTGGGTTTTCTTTTTCTGCAAGTGCCTGTGTTGCATTTTTTACTAAATTGGTAACTATTCTAATTAATTGTGTCTTATCTAGTTGTGCAATTATTTTGTTATTACTAGCATTAAATTCAATATAATTTTCGTTAAAAATTTCGGAAGCATGTTTTACAACTTCAACTACATTTAAAGCAACTTTTTGTTGTTTAGGCATTTGTGCAAAATTAGAAAATGCAGAAGCAATAGTTGTTAAGGTATCAATTTGATCTATTAGTGTTTTGCTATAGTCATTTAATTTTTCTTTACTATTTGGATCTAACGGATCAAATTTACGTTGAAAACTCTGCACAGTCAATCGCATAGGTGTTAATGGATTTTTTATTTCATGTGCTACTTGTTTCGCCATTTCTCGCCACGCTTCTTCACGTTCACTTTTAGCCAATTTAATAGCACTTTCTTCTAATTTATCGACCATACTATTATAGGCGTTTACTAGGGTTGAAATTTCTTTACTAGTATTTGCCACTTCGACTTTTTCATTTCTACTACCAAGTGCTGTTTTGCTAATTTTATCACTAACTTCTTTTATAGATTTTGTAATATATCTAGAAAGCCAGTAACCTATAGCAATAGCAAATAGAACTATTGGTAAAAATGCATATGTTATTAGTCTATTTAAAAATTCTGTTAATTCATTATTTTGTTCTGTATTATCTTGTAAATACGGCAAACCCAAAATACCAATTGGTTTAAATTTTTTATCTATAATATATGTATATGAATCTTGAACTTTTTCATCTTTAATAATTCTATTTTCTAAATACCGATGATCTATACTATTTTCAATTCCTTCAATTATTTTTTTTGACAAATCGTAATTTGTATCGTCATTAATAAAAGTTGGAGATGAGCTAGTTAATAATTTCCCTTTAAGGTCATAAATTTCGATATCTAATCTGTGAATATCTCTAATATTATAAATCTGATTTTTAAAAATTTTAGGTAAATCTTTTGTTTCGACTACGTATGTGGTACGATCTAATTCATTTTCAATAGTTGCTTTTATAGTATTTTCTTTTCGGAGTAATCTTTTTATATGATATTCTCTAGCTTGTTCTCTATATTGATAATTAGCCAAACCGACAATTAGCAATGTAGCAATAATTACCAATGGTAACATCGATAAAAAAATACGAATTTTTAAAGAAAGTTTACTAAAATTCATTTTTTCTAAATTTAGAAGTGTAAATATAGTATTTTAAAGTTGCATGAAATACATATTTTTATATGCAAAAAACATTCCGAAAAATTCAATTACCACTTTTTATTTTCTCTTATTTATAGGAAAGACAAGTACTTGTTACAAATCTTATTTATTCAAAAAAAAACAATTATTTAGGATTCAATATTTTTTCAAAATCACACCAAAAATCAGGATAAGATTTATTTATAACTTCAGCGTCCTTAATGGTTAAAGGCATAAGTAATGATAATGGAGCAAATGCCATTGCCATTCTATGATCCTCATAAGTTTCAATACAGAATATTTTATTGTCTTTAGTCTTTGGTTTTTCATTTTTTAAATGAAAACTATCTTCTGTAATCC
The DNA here is from genome assembly GCA_027065775.1 of Flavobacteriaceae bacterium. Lineage (GTDB taxonomy): Bacteria > Bacteroidota > Bacteroidia > Flavobacteriales > Flavobacteriaceae > S010-17. The sequence goes on from JAMONN010000117.1 coordinate 5,017, forward strand.
GAACCTTTGCACCTAGTTTTTTAAGTTCTATTTTTAAAGCTTCTAAACGATCGGTTTCTTTAATTTTTAAAGTATGTAAACCTGTTAAATCACAAGAAACACGTAACCCAAAACAAGTTACAGCAATAGTTTGTGCAATATCTGGAGTTTCGATTAGATTAAAAGTAACATGTTTTTTTTGTTTGAAACCTTCTTGCTTTTCTATGATAATAGAATCTTCTACAAAGGTTGTTTTAACGCCAAATTGTTTGTAAATTTCTACTAATGCTTTATCGCCTTGCAAACTTTCTTTTTTGAAGTAAGAAATTTTTAGTTTACTTTTTTTACTTAAAGCGACTAAACTATAAAAATAAGATACCGAAGACCAATCGGATTCTACAATAATTGTTTTGTCTTTAATCTCTATTTTAGGAAAAACTTTAATTTTATTAGCTAACCAGGTAGTTTTAATTCCAATTTCTTCCAATAAAGACAAGGTCATTTTAATATATGGTTTGGAAGTGACTTTACCTATTAATTCAATTGTTAATCCGTTTTTTAGCGAAGGCGCAATTAATAGTAAAGCCGAAATATATTGACTACTTACAAAACCATCCATTTTAATGGTATCCTTTATTATATTTGTTCCTTTTATTTTTATTGGCGGAAAACCATCTTTATTTAAATACGTAATTTTAACACCTAAAATACGCAAAGCATCTACTAAAATTTTCATGGGTCTTTTTTGCATTCTTTTAGAACCAGTTAAAATAGTTTCCTTACTTATAGTTGAAAAATAAGCAGTTAAAAAACGCATTGCAGTACCCGCATGTCCAATATTTTTTTCTGATTTTAAATGCTTTAAAGCATCTTGTAAAATAGCGACATCATTTGCATTTCCTAAATTTTCAATAATTAAATTAGAATAAAATTGTTGTAAAATCAACAAACGATTCGATTCACTTTTGGAACCAGAAATTTTAATTTCTTTATTAAAAGAAGTACGAGTTATGTAATTTAATATTTTATCCACAATGTATGTTTTACAATTACAAAACTATTAAAAAATTAAATAGTACTATAAAAAAAAGAAATAATTGCTAAAATACTTTGGCAAATAAATTGTTATCTTTGTAATGAATAAAAAATTAATAGTCTAAATAGACGAAACAGTAAAAAACACATAATATGGCATTAGAAATAACAGATGCTACTTTTGAAGAAGTAGTTTTAAAATCAGACAAACCAGTATTGGTAGATTTTTGGGCAGCTTGGTGTGGACCATGTAGAATGCTTGCTCCTATAGTAGAAGATTTATCTAAAGAATTTGACGGTAAAGCAATAGTTGGTAAAATAGATATTGATGCAAATCAAGAATTCGCAGCAAAATATGGTGTAAGAAATATACCAACAGTATTAATATTTAAAGATGGTGAAGTTGCTGAAAAGCAAGTTGGGGTTGCTCCAAAAAACACCTATGCAAAAAAATTAGAAGCTTTATTATAATTATATAAAACAATTAAAGATAGATAAAGGTTTGGCGTTTTGCCAAACCTTTTTTATTTTGCAGAAAATTAGGAAATGGAATTATCACAAATAAAGAATATTAGCGGTATAAAAAATTTAGAATTACTTGCAAAACAAGTTGTGGAAGGTTTTATTACAGGTATGCATAAAAGTCCGTTTCATGGTTTTTCCGTAGAATTTGCAGAACATAGATTATATAATAAAGGAGAAAGCACAAAACACATAGACTGGAAATTATTCGCAAAAACCGATAAATTATTTGTTAAGCGTTATGAAGAAGAAACGAATCTTCGCGCCCATATCATTGTAGACAACTCTACATCGATGCATTATCCAGAAGTAAAAATACAAAGCATTTCTAATTTTAACAAAATCGGATTTTCAACCATCGCAGCAGCTTCGTTAATTGAAATTTTAAAAAAACAACGCGATGCTTTTGGCTTAAGTATTTATTCAGACAAATACGATTATTATTCACCAGCTAAAGGAAGTGAAAGGCATCAACGAATGCTTTTAGAAAATTTAGAACAATTATTAGTTCCTAAAAATAAATCTAAAACAACAGAAACATATCAAGTCTTACACGAAATTGCGGAAAAAATTCATAGAAGATCCTTAATTTTTCTTTTTACAGATATGTTTGAAGTTGGTAAAAATGAAACAGAATTATTTGAAGCAATTAGACACTTAAAATATAACAAACACGAGTTGGTTTTATTTCACACCTATGATAAAAAACACGAATTAGAATTTGATTTTGATAATAAACCCAAAAAATTCATTGATGTAGAAACAGGAGAGCAAATTAATTTATACGCCGATCAGGTGCAAGAAAATTACAAAAAAGCAGTAAAAAATTATTTTGATGAGTTAAAAATGAAGTGTTTACAATATCAAATTGATTACGTGCCAGTAGATATTAATAAAGGTTTTGAACAGGTTTTGATCTCCTATTTAATTAGTCGGAAAAAATTTTTGTAAAAAATAATAAAAAATACTTTGCAGTAATAAAAAACGGTTTATATTTGCAATCGCTTTAAGCAACGGTCTGGTAGTTCAGCTGGTTAGAATACCTGCCTGTCACGCAGGGGGTCGCGGGTTCGAGTCCCGTCCAGACCGCAATTTTCTTTCAAAAGAAATTAAGAAAGTTGTGTTGTTTTTGAGAGTTTTTCACTATAAAACTCTAATAGTTATTAAGTTAACTAATGAAGAACTTCGGTATTTTACTGAGGTTTTTTTGGTTTTAGAAGTAAAAGGGGACGCTTTAAGGGGATTTCGTATATTAAACTTTACGGTGAAAATCCTCATCAACTAAATAAGTTGTACCGTTTTCAAAAATTTTAGAAAAATTTAAAACATAATTCTCATAACCAACATATTTAAGAATTAACATATTAAGCAAGGTGTATAATCTAACAGAAGCATAATATAAATCTTTATCTTTTGAATCTATAGAGCGAATACCCTCTATATTCCTATAGTTTGGTACTCTTCCGTGAAGAAAATCATTTCTTGAATTGATTACTTTTATATCCTCTTCTAATAATTCAATATCAAGTATCTTGAAAGGCATTTTTAATCTTTCTCTATTTGTTACTTGATTGATTTGGTTAATTCTACCTTCTAAAGTTTCAAAATCTTGAAAGTGTTCGTTTTCTCTATATTTATTTAATACACACATTAAATCTTCTCTGAATTTTTTATTTTCAGATTTGGAAGTAATAGGAGATAATTTTTCTTTTTTATCTCCAATAATAATATCAGCAAGAGATTCTAAAGCAATTGAATATCCTCCAGATTTAAAAATTAGACTTGCGGTGTTGGATTCTATAATTAATAAAAGTACAGAAAGAAAATCATCATCTTCAATTGCTTTATTACATAAAGTAGAAAATGTTATACTAGAAATAGGTTTTAAAGAATTTGATTTATATAACTTTTCTGCTTTATCTCTATCTATATTTCTTATCCATGAATAAGGGTTTGAATTTGTAGGATTTAAAAAACCTCTTGTTTCATTTCTTAATTTATCAAATCTAAAATTGATAAAAGATTTTTTTTCTTTATCGTTATAACCAAAATAATAACCTCTATTTCCAGAAAATAATCCTGTTGTATAACCTAGCACAACTCTTATTGAGAAAGTTTTATTACTAAATTCTTCAAATGTTTGCTTAGTATTAGACTCTATAATTAAAAACTCTTTTTTATTTTTGTCTTTTTCATTAATAATAAAAAATGTTTCATTACTTAATTCCGTTTTAATGGAACTCGTAGAATTAAAGCCAAAATCATTTGAGTAGTGAGACCCTTCAATCACAAAGAAAAAATCTAATTTCTTTTTTAGAGGAACTACAAGTTTATAATATTGTTTATTATTTTCTTTAAAATTTGCACTCTGGATTCTACCTATATAACCTTTTACAGAAGAAGTTTCTCCTTTTTTAGAGGAAACAGAAATTCCACCAACAAACATATTATCAAAAATTAATTCTTTTTTATTTTTGAAATAAACATTTTTAATTTGGTTTCCTGTACTTATAGTTCTTTCTTTAGATAGAATATCAAAATAATTAAATTCAGCAACAAATTCCTTTTTTTTATAACTTAATTTAACATTACTTATGTCGCTTAAAACATTTGAGTTTGATTTAGTAAATGAACCTGTACTAGTCTTTTCAAATTTTTTAATAAATTTGATTGGTTCTTTATTATAGAAGAAGGGAAGGTTTTTCATAATTTGATTTAAAGTATTTAAAAAGTTGCAAGTTTATATTTTGATATTGCCTTTTCATCTACACTATTAATAATTTCAGAAAAATAATCTAATTTGTTACATATTTCACTAATTGACATAAGATGTTCTTCATTTATTTGATATTCACCATTATTGAATTTTAGAAATTTTTCATCTACAATACCATTTCGATGAGAATATAAATGACGAATTTGGAGAAGAGATTCTATTTCTTTTTGAGTTTTTTCATCAATAACATCTAAATCTCTTATTTGCTTATTATCTTTAATAAACCCTTTAACACTTCCCTTTTGTAATTTGCTTATTTTTCTATTTGCCCAATATTTTATAAAATCTTGTAAATCTGAACAGTTTAATACTTCTTCTACAGAGACTAATTGATTAGATTTTAATGTAGATGGATTTGCTAAAAATATTTCATATAATAATTCTGATAAATATGTTTCAAAATTGTCTACAAAAGAAGAATAAAGAATTCGAGATAAAATTCTACCTTCTTGGTTTTCTGTCGGGGTATTGGTATTTGTAGGGTATAATATTAATTTTAAATTATCAATGATTTTTAATATACTTTGATAATGTTCAATAAGTCTTACTTTAGAATTAGTTGCGTTTTTTTTATAGATATTTAATTTCTTGTTAATTTCTTGTATTTTTACATATCCATTTTCTTTAAATATAGTGACTTTAGCATTTGTTAATTTAGAAAATTCTCCTATTCTTTTATAAATTTTAGATTCTAAAAAAATTGTATTTGTAGATTTTTCTACTTGAATAACATATATATTCTTATTGTTATAGTTTATATATTTATATTCAATTTTTGGAGTAGGTGTTAGTAAATCTAAAGCCTTATGAGTGATATTATTTGCATGAAAATCTTGACTTAAACCATTTATTTCCATATCATCAGATACACCTAAAATAATAAATCCACCATCTGCATTAGCAAAGGAACTAATTAACCTAGCAACATTTCTTGCTGGAGGTAATACTGCTTTATATTCAATTTTATTACTTTCTGGTTTTTTTTCATCAAGAATTTTTTCAATTTCATTATCTATATTCATATTTAAACGGGTATTTTATTTATTCCAGTATTTTTTAATATTCTTCCAAGTGTTATTTTTTTTGGTATATCATGCCCATTATCAACCCATAATTCAGAATTTTCATAATCTAAAATGTCTTTTTCTGAACCATAATATATGATTATAAAATTATTGTCTGAAGGACGAGTAACAATAAAAATAGGTATTCCATTCTTTTTAACACCTCCAATTGCAGATTTTGATATATCCTCATCTGATTCATTGCAATCGTATTCAGGGAGTGTACTTAAATACTCTATAACTCTTTTTTTTGCTCGGGAAATCAGTTTTTCAGCATAAAGAAAGGCTTTAACATTTTGACTAGAACTATGAAACATATTAGAAAGGTCTTTATCCTTTAATGCTTCCTCTAACTCTTCTATTGACTTAACTCCTAACCCTGCTAAATCTTCTTGGGTTAATTCAGATTTTTGAAAAGTCATACTGTTTTTAGATGCTTCTAAAATTTGTTTTAATTCTGTAAAACTCGATAAGTTATATTCGTTCAATAAATTATTTAGTTGTTCTGACTCCTTAATACTATCTAATAATTTAGGATTTTCATCTATTGCATTTGCAATTGACAACAAATCTGTTTCACTCTTCATTATACGATAAAGACTCTCTTTATCAGTAATAGTATTTAGAAATAATTCGGCTCTTTTCTTATGTATTTCTGAAAACAAAAACTTTACTTCATCGGGATTTTTATCTTCAAACCATTCAGTTAATAAAAGTATTGCTTTTTTGTAGTTTTCAAGTTTATCTTTTGGAGAATTAATTTTTTGAGTAATTATATCAGCAATTTGTTTTCTTTCCTTTTTATGAAATTTTAAGGAAGTAAAAATATTTTTATTTAATAAAAGGTCATTCCAATTTTCACTTCCATCTAATAGAACTAGTATCTGAATTAATTGACTGGAATTTATTTCATCAATATATAATTCTGTAGTTTCCCTAAAGGTTAAATTTTTATTAGGTGTAATCTTATAATTTTGAAATAAGACACGATTAGTTTCTTCTTCTAATAGAAAGGTATAGACTGAATTTAACCATTTATAAGTTTCTATTTTATTAACTTCTAAAGTTTCACACAACTTATTAATATTTTTTTGTTCTTCAATATCTTTAACAATCCCTTCGTAATCAATTTTATTCCAATCACTCCAAGATTTACGAACCCATTCTACAAGTTGAGATTCTTTACACACACTATTAGGGTATAAATCATAAGTATATTTCCATAATTTTATTTTAACATTATCTGTAAATGACTTAAGAGGAAACCAAATATCATTTATAGTTTTTTTGTCATTATTATTTTCTACTTCCTTAAATCCGCAAAACTTTATTAAAAAATTTAAGACAATCCACTGTGCATAATAGTTAGCACAGTGTTTTGTCATGTAAATATTTTCACTTATTTTAGTGTTGTATAAAAAAAACAGTTTTAAAT
>JAMONN010000118.1 GCA_027065775.1 Flavobacteriaceae bacterium
TAGTAAGAATGAACAAAAATCTATTAATGGTGGAGGTACAAGAGGCTGTTCTTTCTGTCTAGTTGATGACCATTGTGGTGGTTGTGATATGACGGCATATATGAGTGCAGATTGGTATTGTGGCAGTGATAATAGATGCCATTCTTAGTAATTAGTATTCATTAATTTTATTTATTGGAAATTAATTATTTAACCATTTTTACCCTTTGAACCCTTTCCCAACATATCGCCAAACAGAGTCCAAAGATTGCGGACCAACCTGTATTAAAATAATTGCCAAACATTACGGTAAAACTTTTAATATAGAGCAATTACGCAATTTAAGTGAGACAACCCGAGAAGGTTCAAGTCTTTTAGGTTTAAGTGAGGCTGTTGAGAAAGTAGGCTTTAGAAGTTTAGGTATTAGAACTTCGCTTAAAGATTTAAGTGAAGTTCCATTACCTTGTATTGTGCATTGGAATAAAGAACATTATGTGGTGCTTTATAAAATCCCATCCCAACCTTCCCAAAGGGAAGGAGTTGAAAAGCAGGGGTTTTTAAAAAAGATTGGCAAGTTTCTTCCCTTCGGGAAGACGGAAGATGGGAATTATCATGTTTCCGACCCAGCACATGGTTTATTAAAATTCACTCAAGAAGAATTTATAAAATCATGGATTGGTAACAACGCAGATGCAAATACCCAAGAAGGTATTGTTTTATTAGTAGAACCAACTCCAAAATTCTATAACGATACTCTAGCAACAGAAGAAGATCAAAAATTTAATTTTAAATTTTTATCTAGGTACTTATTTAAATACAAACGATTTATCCTACAATTAGCCATTGGTTTATTAGCAGGAAGTTTATTGCAAGTCATTGCACCATTTCTAACCCAAAGCATTGTAGATGTTGGTATTAAAAATCAAGACATTCATTTTGTCTATTTAATTCTAATGGCACAACTTATGCTGTTTTTTGGTAGAACCGCCTTAGAAATTATTAGAGGTTGGATTTCCTTACATTTAAGTACCAGAATCAATATCTCCTTAATTTCCGATTTCTTTATCAAATTAATGAATCTACCCATTTCTTATTTTGACACCAAGATGACAGGAGATATCTTACAAAGAATAAACGATCATAAACGTATCGAAAATATACTAACTACAAGTTCTTTAACTACTTTATTTTCCTTTGTAAATTTAATCATCTTTAGTTTTGTATTGATGTATTATAGTGTCCAAATATTTTTAGTGTTTTTAGTGGGTAGCGTGTTATATTTTTCATGGGTTTTATTCTTTTTTAAACGAAGAAAAGATTTAGACTACAAACGTTTTTCACAAGTAAGCCAAGAACAAAGTAAAGAGATTGAACTTATTAACGGAATGCAAGAAATAAAACTGCATAATGCCGAGAGAAAAATGCGTTGGAGTTGGGAATATACCCAAGCACGTATTTTTAAGATAAGTATGAAGAGTTTAGCATTAGAACAAACCCAAAGTGTAGGTTCGTCATTTATCAATCAATTAAAAAATATATTGATTATGGTACTTTCTGCCAAACTAGTAATTGATGGTAGTTTAACTATCGGTAAAATGATGGCGATAAGTTCTATTGTTGGGCAATTAGATGCACCAGTAATGCAAATGATTGATTTTATGCGAAATCTACAAGATGCCAAAATATCGATAGAACGTTTAGGCGAAATTCATAACAAACCAGATGAAGAAAAGTTAGGCGAAGAAAAAATAACAAACATACCAGAGAAAGACATTACTTTAAAAAACATTTCTTTTAGATATGTTGGTGGTTTAGAACCTGTAATAAAAGAATTAAGCGTTACTATTCCAGCAAAAAAAATTACTGCAATAGTAGGCACAAGTGGTAGTGGAAAAACCACTTTAATGAAACTCTTATTAAAATTCTACGAATTAGAAAAAGGAGAGATTTTTATTGGCAATCACAATTTAAATAATATACAACAAAAAGCATGGCGAACACATTGTGGTGTAGTAATGCAAGAAGGTTATATCTTTAACGACACCATCGCCAAAAACATTGCTGTAGGCGAAGATTTTGTAGATAACAAGAAACTAGCACATGCTATAGATGTTGCAAACATAGGCGAATATATAGACGAATTACCATTGGCATATAACACCAAAATAGGTATGGAAGGCGTTGGACTTAGTACAGGTCAAAAACAACGTTTGTTAATTGCAAGAGCGGTTTATAAAAACCCGAAAATTTTATTTTTTGATGAAGCAACATCTGCTTTAGATAGTAATAATGAAAAAATAATCATGCAAAAACTTGATGAATTTTTTAAAGAAAAAACAGTGGTTGTAATTGCACACAGATTAAGTACCGTAAAAAATGCAGATCAAATAGTAGTATTAGATAAAGGGAGAATTGTTGAAAAAGGAAACCACCAAGAATTAATTAATTTAAAAGGTAGTTATTATGAACTCGTTAAAAATCAATTGG
>JAMONN010000119.1 GCA_027065775.1 Flavobacteriaceae bacterium
CAAAGCCATTAAAGCTTTGGTTTCGTATTCGCTATCAGATTGATGCATTGCTTTAACATGAGCAAAAACATTAAAGCCCTTATAGGTCATTTCTTTTTCTTTGATATTAATTTTAATGCCCATAACATCATTTAATAAACCTGATGGAGAAACGGCTTTAACAGCGTAGAAATCACCATCTGTATTTATTGCCTTAATGCTTACAATATTGCCCGAACGAAAAACACCTTTTACATCCAGTTTTTCACCATCTGGCGTTATTGCTTTGATGTCATAAGATATTCCGCCATTTTCTATGGCCTTAATGGGAGCAAATTTATCATCACTCTCTAATATTTTTACAGATAAAAACTTGTTATTTATAAAAGCTTTTACATCTAAAAAACTGTGCTGTTCTGAGTTTTGTAACGCATTAACATCAAACAGATTTCCGTCCTTATCAACTGCTTTAATGGCTAATGATTTTCCGTTGTTATCAATTGCATTAATGTGCCAAATGATATCTTTAGCCTTTGTTTCTTCATTTTGAGTAGTTTCTTTTTTTCCTTCGGATGTACTATTTGTACAAGCAAGTAATAAAATAGAAAACCCAAAAACTAATGCATATTTACTAATGCTTCTAACTGTGTTTTGACTTGATTTTTTCATGATATAATATTAACTTGTGAAACTCATACAAGTTACTCATTTTCATCATTTTTAGCAAGAAATAAAGATTAAATTATCTTTAAATAATTTATCTGAATTAAAATGAACTAAAACATTTAGGTTTAAAACACTATGAAAGAATATTTAACAGCAATTGAAACTACTTTTTTAAGCAATAAAAACCCCGAAATTGCTAAAAGTCAAAAAGCTTATATGAAGCATAAATTTGAATTTTATGGTTTAAAATCTCCAATTCGGAAAGAACTTCAGAAACCATTTTTAATAAAACAGAATCTTCCTAAAAAAGAAGAATTGGACTTAGTAATTAAGTCGCTTTGGAAACAGCCCGAGCGAGAAGTACAGTATTTTGCACAAGAATTACTTCAGAAATACACAAAACAATACGAGAAAAATGATATTGGATTATTTGAGTATATCATCACTAAAAAATCTTGGTGGGACACGGTAGATTATATTGCAAGTACTATTTTAGGTTCTTATTTTTTAAAATATCCTGCACAAAGAAAAGTATATGTCGAAAAATGGATGGCTTCAAATAATATGTGGTTGCAACGTTCTGCAATTCTTTTTCAATTAAAATATAAAGAAAATGTGGACACCGAAATATTATCCTATTCCATTAATTCGTTATTAGGTTCAAAAGAGTTTTTTATCAACAAGGCCATAGGTTGGAGCCTTAGGCAATACGGTAAATACAATCCGGATTGGGTCCTGAATTTTGTAGCAAAAGCACCACTAGAAAGCCTTAGTAAACGAGAAGCTATTCGGTTGCTAAAATAGATTTCATTTCCATTTAATTTCATTTTTTTTCATTTAAAAAGTTAGGTTTTAAATTTAGCTTCGACTATTTGGGTATCATAAATAATTAAATGAATAAAAAAATACTAAAACTAGGATTAATAATAATTGCAATAGGAGTTGTAATTGGAGGAGGAACATTTCTTTATATGTTCTTCCAACCACACCGAGATGTGCAAGCCACCAAAACCGATTTTCAACTAGAAGCCAAACAAATTGTTGATGAATATTTAATAGATGCAACTGCTGCAAACGATAAATATTTACAAGAGGAAGGCGACTCTAAAGTAATTGAAGTTTCAGGTGTTATCGCAGAGATTTCTGAAGATTTTAACAAACAAATAGTGGTGTTATTAAAAGGAATGGGTGAAAATGCAGGAGTGAGCTGCACGTTTACTTCAGATACAAATATAAATGCTAAAAAACTTAAAGTAGGCGATAAAGTAACCATAAAAGGAGTGATTAGATCTGGCGCGGGATACGATGAAGATATGGAATTGTACGAAGATGTAATTATGGAAAAATGCGATATAGTAATTAAATAATAGAAATAGTAAATAATAATAATAATGAAAAAAATAATTTTAAGTTTAGCAGTAGTTACCGTACTATTAACAAGTGCTTTTAACCCAATAGTTGGAAAATTAGCTAGTAAAACAGGACATGTAAATTTCTTTTCACATACAGCAATCGAAGATATTACAGCCGATAATTACAAAGTGGTGAGTACGTTAGAAACAACAACAGGACAACTTATTTATTCTATACCAATGCAAAGTTTTGAGTTTGAAAAATCAAAAATGCAACAGCATTTTAATAGTAATAAATTTTTAGATACCAAACAGTTTCCAAAATCAAAATTTAAAGGAATGATTACCAATTTAAATGACATTAATTTTGAGGTTGATGGATCTTACACTGCAAATGTAACAGGAAATTTAACCATTCACGGCGAAACTAAATCATTAACAGAAATGGCAACAATTACGGTTGCAAG
>JAMONN010000120.1 GCA_027065775.1 Flavobacteriaceae bacterium
CATTCTAAAGCAGGTAAATCGCCAAATTCCCCAGGAATATTACCAGATAATTGGCAATTATACATTTGAAAGTGTGTAAGAGAAGTTAAACCTGAAACACTCGTTGGAATACTACCATTTATAGCGGTATTCATTATAGATAGTCTTATTAAACTAGATAAATTACCAATACTAGTTGGCAATGAATTGGTAAGCATTGAATTATCTGACAAATAAAGATATTGCAAATTAGTTAAATTACCTATATTATTAGGAATACTACCTGTAAAATTATTACTAGTTAGACCTAACATTTTTAATGCCGTAAGTTGTGTGATTTCATTTGGAATATTTCCTGATAAATTATCACCACTCAACTTAAGAGTTTCTAAAACTGGCAAATTTCCTATTTCTGGAGGAATTGAACCTGTTAAGTTTAAGTTGCTGCTTATTAGGAGTTGTTTTAAAAAGGGGAAATTTCCTATTTCTGGTGGAATTACTCCTGACAAATTATTTTGGTCACTATATTTACTTAATTCCAGTTGCTCAATATGCCCAGCAGTAACGATAACGCCATACCAAGCGCTCGTTACAGGTTGTGTGAAATCCCAGTCATCTGTTGTATTGGCATCGTTTTCACTTGTCCAATTTGGTCCATTAAGTGCGTTATAAACGGCTTGCAATGCTGCTTTTTCACTTGCTGGTATTTGTGCTACTAAACTAAAACTTAGCAAGATGAATAATATGTATAGTTGTTTTTTCATTGTTGTTACTTTTTACTTTAAAATAAAGTCAAAACAAATTTGCATTAAATGTTCTGCATTATTAAATCCCATTTTTTTTGCTTTAAAATCTGAATTAGAACTTTTTGATAGTTCTAAAATTGCATTTCTTGCTTGAGTTTTTAATTCATCATTACTAAAATTAGTCCAATTTTTTGGCAACTCAATACCTTCAATTATATTATGCTGTTTAGTGTTTGAGTATAAAGTTTCCGTTTCTCTTGAGACATCTATCTGTTTATTTTCAGTATTTTTAAAAAGGTTCATAAAATTTATTTTAAAGGGTGATTTTGGCATTAACCTTATTTTCTATTTCTTGTTGATCTACTAAATCTATGGCAACTGTGTCAATTCTAATTTTATGTTTTTTAGATTTTGTTTTAATATAGCCATTCAATGCTTTGGATTGCATTTTTATAGCACTAATATCATTATAAGCATAAAACGGATTTCCTAATACTTCATTTATTATTGTTAGTCCATTATCATCTAATTTAATAATTGGATTGGTATTATTTTTTGATAATTTAATAATTTTTATGATAATCATTATTAATAAAGGCAATACTTGCCATACAAAATAGTGAATTAAGACATAACCGAAAATTATTAAACCAATAATAAGTGCTAGTAAAAAATACCAAACGATTACATTCTCTTTTTTATAATATGTTTTGTACATAAAATATATTTCACACAAAGAAAACTCTTTTAAATTAGAAGAGCAAAAAAACTTTGTAAGTGTTTAAATCTAGTTTGTAAGTGATGAAATTTAGTTTAAATCAACTATAATTCGTCTAATTTTAAATTGTTTTTTGGTTAATTCAAAATTTTAATAAGTTGTTTTCTAGATAGACCTCTTTCTTTTTTAATGCGTTCACCATCTTTATATTTTTTATAATTATAGGTTTTTTTATTTTCATAATATCCCATTACCGTTCCGTTAAATGGTTTTCCTTTTTTCATTGTACAACTACTAATTGGTTTTTTAATTTTATCTAAATAGAAATCTGCTTTTATATCATAATGTTTATCCATAAATAGATTTTCGGCATCTAAAAAGTCTATGAATGTGAAATTTTCCCCTTTTTTAAAAACGGGATAAACTAGTATACTATATTTTACACCTTTTGCTTTAATCGTTACCTTATGCTCTTTATTGATATAATATTTTAAATCCAAACCGCCTTCTCTAAATTCTAAATTTAGTTTTGTTATTTTATCTTTATCATATTCAAGTGTACCTGCTTTTTTTAAATCTTTGTATAGTGTTACTTTAGCTTTCTCTTTGGTTTTGTCTAAATAAACGAGTTCACTTAGTATTTTTCCTGAAGTGTTTTTTGTAATAATTCCATTATCTGAATACGTTACTATTGCTTTTAATTCATCATAATTACCAAGAATTTCAGTTTTTACGATTTCTCCTTTTTCATATTGCTGTAAAAATTTAAAATTGTATTTAGAAGTTGCTTTATTACCTTGAAATGGCTTTCCTTTTTTATACGATATACTATCGGTTTTAATGAATGCTAATTCGTTTAAATAACCTGAATATTGTTGTCCTTCTTTTATACCCTTTTTAAAATGAAATATATTAAATGCATTATTCTCAATAGCATAAAAATAGCCATTATGCGGTTTCTCATCTTTAAACGAACCTTGTACATTTTGTGTAG
>JAMONN010000121.1 GCA_027065775.1 Flavobacteriaceae bacterium
CCATAATATTTTTTAGTGCACCGCCAAGTTCGCAACCAATAACATCATTATTTGTATAAACTTTAAATGAACCTGAATTAAAAACGGATTGCAATTTTTCAGCAATAGTTTTGTCTACCATTGCAATAACCGATGCTGCTGCTTTACCTAAAATGATTTCTTTTGCAAGGTTTGGACCTGTTAAAACACCTGTTGGATGACCAGGTAATATTTCTTTAATAACTTCGGTCATACGTAAATTGGTTTCCATTTCTAAACCTTTTGCTAAACTTACAATAGGAACCCAAGGTCTAATATATGGTTTTGCTTCTTCGAGTACTTTTCTGAAACTTTGTGATGGAATTCCCATAACAATAACATCTGCATTTTGTACCGTTTTTTGTATTGAGTTAGATGCTTTTAAGTGTTTGTGTAATAACACATTTGGTAAATATTTTGAGTTGCAATGTTGCTCATTTATCTCATTTACAGTCGCTATATTTCTAGCCCAAATTATGGTTGATGCACTGTTTTTTGCAGTTAATGAAGCAACTGTTGTTCCCCAAGATCCGCCACCAAGTACTCCTATATTTAGTTTCATGTTTGTTATTTATGCTTAATTGTTTTAGAACTCTATATCATTTTTGCACATTACTTTATCTCGTAAATCTAAAACTTTTTGTTCTATAAATGGTAAGGTTTTTCTCACTTTTCGACTATGAACAATTAATTGGTTGCTTATAGATGCAGTTATCTATTTAATTTAGACACTCCTAATAAAAAGAAAACTCATTGAATTTATTATTCAATGAGTTCTTTAAAATTTGCAACATAATACAATTAACTATGTATTGCTCTGCCATCAACTGCCATACAAGCTTCTTTTATAGCTTCTGTAAAACTAGGATGTGCGTGAGATGTTCTTGCAATATCTTCGCTTGATGCTCTAAATTCCATAGCAACTACACAAGACGCAATCATGTCTGCTGCTCTTGCACCAATCATATGTACACCTAAAATTTCATCGGTTTTTGCATCGGCAAGTATTTTTACTTGACCTTCTAAATCCATACTTGCTCTTGCTCTACCTAATGCACGCATTGGAAATGAACCAACTTTATAATCTATTTTTGCTTCTTTTAATTCTTCTTCAGTTTTACCAACTGCTGCAACTTCAGGCCAAGTATATACAACACCAGGAATTAAATTATAGTCCATATGTGGTTTTTGACCAACAATTACTTCGGCTACAAATTCGCCTTCTTCACTTGCTTTGTGTGCTAACATTGCACCTTTTACAACATCGCCAATAGCGTAAATATTTGAAATATTTGTTTGTAAATGTGCATTTGTTTCTATTTGACCTCTTTCTGTCATTTTTACACCAGCGTTTTCTAAACCTAAACCTTCAGTATAAGGTCTTCTTCCGACTGAGACTAGACAATAATCGCCTTTAAACTCTATGTTTTCGCCTTTTTTGTTTTCGGCAGTTACGATAACTTCTTTCCCTTTAGGAGAAACTGAAGTTACTTTATGCGAAACAAAAAATTTAAGACCTTGCTTTCTTAAAGATTTTTTTAATTCTTTAGATAACATGTTGTCCATGCCGCCAATAATTTCTGGTAAATATTCAATTACTGAAACTTCAGCACCAAGACGTTTATAAACCGAACCTAATTCTAAACCAATAACGCCACCACCAATTACAAGTAAATGTTTTGGTATTTCTTTTAAACTTAAAGCTTCGGTGGAAGTTATTACTCGTTTTTTATCTAATTTTATAAATGGTAAAGTAGATGGTTTCGAACCTGTTGCAATTATTGTATGCTTAGATTCTATCGTTTCTACTGAGTCATCCGCTTTAGCGATATTAATATGGGTTGCATCTTTAAAAGAACCAATACCAGTGTAAATATCTATCTTATTTTTTTTCATTAAGAATGTAATTCCGTCGCAAGTTTGACTAACTACTTCGTCTTTACGAGTAATCATTTGCTTAAAATCAACACTTAATTTACCTGTTTTAATACCGTGTTTTTCAAAGTGATTAGTAGCATCGTGAAAATGATGCGATGAATCTAAAAGTGCTTTTGATGGTATGCAACCAACATTTAAGCAAGTTCCACCAAGTGTGTTGTATTTTTCTATAATGGCAGTTTTCAGGCCTAATTGCGCACATCTAATTGCGGCAACATAACCGCCAGGACCAGAACCAATAACTGTAACATCGTAAGTATTCATAATTATAAATTTTATACTGCAAATTTAATGAAAAATTAGAACCTTATTATTAAATATTTTCCTAATTTTTAAATGAATATTTTTTACCTTTGCAACCTAACATTAATAAATTGATATGTCGATAGTAGATTTTTTTGCAACAGGTGAGCACAAACGTAATTTAGGCCACTTTGCAGGTTTAGTAAAAATTGCACAAATAGATGGTGAAGTTTCTGAAGGTGAAGAAAAATTATTAAAAAGAACTGCCAGAAGATTAAATATCTCTGATGAAGAATATAAAGCTGTTTTAAAAGATCCTAAAAATTACGCTATTAATCCACCAATTGGTTATGATGCGTCAATTGAACGTTTATATAGACTAACACAAATGATTTATGCAGATGATTCTGCTTCGTTAGAAGAAGTTAATGTTATGAAAAAAGCAGCAACTGCTTTAGGAATTCCTTTAGATAATGTAGATAAAGTTTGTAGTGAAGCAGTTCATTTAGTGATGAATGATAATGATTTAGAAGATTTTACTGCTGCTATTAAAAAAGTGAATACTATTTAATTATTTTTTTTATAAAAAAAAAACTCATGATAGACGAAAATAATAAAAACAATATTAACGAAGTTAGTTTTTCAAAACCACCAAAAACTTGGTTGGTAGAATCTATTTTAGTAACTATTTTATGTTGTTTGCCATTCGGAATTGCAGGAATTGTTTACGCATCTAAAGTAGAATCTCTTTTTAACTCTGGTGATATTCAAGGTGCTAAAAACGCATCTAAAGAAGCAGGAAAATGGACTAAAATCGGTTTGGGTATTGGTTTAAGTGTAGTTGTATTGTATATAATTTTCATGGTTGCTATCGTTGGTGTTAGTATTGCAAATGGAGGTTTTGATGATTAATAAATTAAAATGGTTTCTGTTAGGAATCGTATTAATTTTATTATTAGTTGTCTATAAAATTTATAACCCTAGTTATTCTAATTTTTTTCCAAAATGCCCTTTATTTTCTACTACTGGTGTAAAATGTCCTGGTTGTGGTTCACAAAGAGCAATACATTATTTGCTTAATTTTGATATAGTTAACGCTGTAAATGAAAACATATTAGCAGTAGTTTTTATACCATATATATTGTTGGGTTTTGCTTTTGAATTAATTAAAAAACCAACACAAGTAGTATTAAAATGGCGAAAAATAATGTTTGGGAAAACTGCAATTTTAATCATTTTAACTTTTATTATCTCTTTTTGGATTTTTAGAAATATTAAACTTTATTATCACTAAGCTAATATTTTGTATATTTGAGTTAACTAAACTCAAATATTATGAATGCAACAATTAAAAATATATTGGCAGTTATTGCAGGTATAATTATTGGTAGTTTTGTAAATATGGGAATCATTCTTATTAGTGGTTCTATAATTCCGCCACCTGAAGGCGTAGATGTAACTACAACCGAAGGCATGCAAGCAGGTATTCATTTGTTTAAAGCGAAACATTTTCTTTTTCTTTTTTTAGCACATGCACTTGGTACTTTTTTTGGTGCTATGGTTGCGTTTAAAATTGCAGCAACTCATAAAATGAAATTTGCTTTAGGTATTGGCGCTTTTTTCTTGCTAGGCGGAATAGCAGCAGCAACTATGATTCCTGCACCAACTTGGTTTATTGTAGTTGATCTTCTTTTTGCATATATACCAATGGCTTGGTTAGTAAGTAAATTGTTTAAAAACAGCAAAGTATAAATAAACATATTTTTTGCATAGAATTTTTCTAAAATCACTTCACTTTTTGTATTTTTGAATTAGTATGAGTGATACAAATACCTTTCAAATTTATAACGCATCTGCAGGTTCGGGTAAAACCTTTACTTTGGTAAAAGAATACTTAAAAATTGTTTTAAAAACGAACGATATTTTTAAGTTTCAAAAAATATTAGCAGTTACTTTTACCAATAAAGCTGCTGCAGAAATGAAACTACGCGTTATTGATAATCTACGCTCTTTTTCTAGTGATACTTTTTTAGAAAATGAAAATGATATGTTTTTAGCAATTTCTGAAGAATTAAATATTGATAAAGAAATTCTACGAAAAAGAGCGAGCAATGTTTTGAAAAGTATTCTAAATAGTTATGCAAGTTTTAGCATAACAACCATAGATAGTTTTACCTATAAAATTATTAAAAGTTTTGCTTTTGATTTAGGTTTATCTATGAATTTTGAAGTAGAAATGGATGCTGTTTCACTTTTAAATGAAGCGGTAGATGTACTCATTTCAAAAATAGGAACAGACAAAGAGCTTACCAAGATACTAATTAGTTTTTCGCTCGAAAAAATAAACGAAGACAAAAGTTGGGACATTGGTTTTGATTTAAAAGAAATTGCCAAATTGCTATTAAATGAAAACGATATATTACAAGTAAATAAACTTCAAAAAAGACCGATTAAAGATTTTATAGATTTAAAAAAAACCATCTATAAACAACAGAAAAATCTTGAAAATCAATTTGCTGAAATAGGTGAAAAAGGGTTGAAAATTATTGCAGAAACTGATTTGCAATTCAATGATTTTGCCAGTAGTGATTTTCCAAATCATTTTAAGAAATTAGCAATTGTCAATTTAAAAACTATGAATTTTGAAGGTCGTTTGGGTAAAAATATCGCAAAAGATCATCATCAGTATTCAGGTAAGGCAACCGTTATTGCAAAACAAGAAATAGATAGCATAAAAGATGAATTAGTTTTGCTTTTTCATCAATCAAAAATTATTTATGACACTAATTATGCAACGTATTTATTAAACAACTTAATTATACGTAGTTTAATACCTTTGGCGGTTCTGCAATCTATTAATTCCGTTTTAAACGAAATTAAAGAAGACAATAATATTAGATTAAATTCGGAATTTAATCAGCTTATTAGCACACATTTAAAAGAACAACCTGTTGCTTTTATTTATGAAAAAATAGGCGAAAAATACCAACATTACTTCATAGACGAAATGCAAGATACTTCGGTAATGCAATGGCAAAATTTAATTCCGTTGCTCGATAATGCACTAAATAGTCAAAATGAAAAAGGCGAAAAAGGGTCGTTGCTTTTGGTTGGCGATGCGAAACAATCTATTTATCGTTGGCGTGGCGGAAAAGCCGAACAATTTATTGAGTTGACTTTAGATGATAAAAAAAACAATCCGTTTTTAGTTAAAAAACATGTAGAAAATTTACCGACTAATTACCGTAGTTATTCCGAAGTGATTAAGTTTAACAATTCCTTTTTTCAATATTTATCTAAATATCTTAAAAACGAAAATTACGCTACATTATATAAAGAAGGTAATAAGCAGTTAGAAACGGACAAAAAAGGTGGTTTTGTGCAATTGCAATTTATTGACAACGGATTTTCAGCAGAAGAAAAAAATGAAGTATATCCCAGTAAAATTTTAGAAATTATCACGAATTTAAAAGATGAATTTTTAAAAAAGGAAATTTGTATTTTAACCAGAACTAAAAAGCAAGGTGTTGCGATTGCCAATTATTTAACCGAAAATAATGTAGCAATTATCAGTTCGGAAACATTGTTATTACAGAACTCTAATAAAGTAATATTTATAATAAATTTACTACATTATATTACACAAACCGAAAATAAAGAAGTTAAGTTTGAATTGCTTATTTTCTTGCATAAACACTTAAATTTAACAGAAGATAAACATCATTTTATTACTAATTTTATAGACGAAGAATTTGTTCCCTTTTTTGAAAAATTAGAAAAGTATGACATCTATTTTGATGTTACTAAATTTTCTAGTTTTCCTTTTTATGAAAGTATCGAACACATCATTAGATGTTTTAATTTAGTAGAAACTTCCGATGCTTATATTCAGTTTTTCTTAGATGTAATTTTAGAATATACCTTCAAAAAAAATGAAGGAATTACCACGTTTTTAGATTTTTGGGAAGAGAAAAAAGATAAATTAAGTATCGTGATTCCCGAAGGTAATAATGCAGTTAGAATTATGACCATACATAAGTCGAAAGGTTTAGAATTTCCTGTGGTAATCTATGCGTATGATTTAGATATTTATAAACAAATTAGTCCCAAAGTTTGGTACGAACCTTTAGATAAAGAAAAATATAATGGTTTTGATGCAGCGTTAATAAATTATAATGCAAGCTTAAAAGAAATTGGTTCTATAGGCGAAGAATTGTATAAAAAACAACGCGAAGAATTAGAATTAGACAATTTTAACTTGCTATATGTTGCATTAACAAGAGCAGAAGAGCAATTATACATTATAAGTGAACGAAAAAACGAAGCTGACGAACCTAAAACCTATTCGCAGTTTTATAGCACTTTTTTAAAAAATATTGGCAAATGGAATGCCCAAGAATCTGTTTTTGAATTTGGTAGTAAAAAAAGGATTTCCACAAAAAAAGAAACAACAGTTATTAGTAGAGAGCAAAGTGAGTTTATAAGTTCCGATTGGAAAAATCATAACATTACCATTGTTGCAAATGCTGCTTTTGATAAAGGTTTTGAGGATGCTAGAAAATACGGAACTATTATTCATGAAATTTTAGCAAAAATTATCACCGCAAGCGATATTGAAAATGCAGTTGCAAATTTTGTAAATGAAGGAATTGTACCTTTAGAAAGAGAACAAGAAATTTTAGATTTAATTACTAAAATTGTACATCATAAAAAATTAAATTTTTATTTTTCTGATGAAGTTGCCGTTTTAAACGAAAGAGAAATTTTAAATGATGACAAAACACTACTAATACCAGATAGGTTAGTTTTTGAAGATAAAAAAGTGACTATTCTAGATTATAAAACTGGTAAGAAAGAGAAGAAACATGAGATTCAGATTAATAAATACGCTACAATTTTAGGCAACATGAATTTTGACGTTGTTGGTAAATTATTGGTTTATATTGGTGATGAAGTTGAGGTTTTGGAAGTTTGATTTTTTTTCAAATCGTAAGTATTTTGTATTGAAAGTGACTTTATCAACGGCTACTTGTATGGTTAGTAGCGTGATAAAACTACTAAACTTTCGGTTATGTACCAAACTTCATTTTATAAATTAAGTTTAAGATTTGCAAATAGTAGCCATTAACTATACAAATTTTTATTGGTAGCAGGCTGTTTTAGATATTGTTTTTCACGTATTTATTATATTTTTGAGGTTTAATAAATCTTTTCTGTTTTTATGATGGGTTATATCATTATCAGTCAAATTATCAAGATCGAAACCAAGTCTTTCATTTACAGAAAAATCAATAATCTCTTTTCTAATGTTTTTTGGAATTTGCTTAAGTATCTCATTGTCTATTGATTTCTTTAATTTTTCATTTAATCCATTAAAATAATCATACATAATATGATCTGCAATTTTTACTTTAATAAAACTCAGTGTTATTTTATTTTTATTTAAACCTTTGTAAAGTTCTCTAAAACAAAATCGAAAAGAAGAAGGAATAAATGATATATAACTACTGTTATCATTAAAGTTTTTTTCATTTTCTGAGTGACCAAACTGTTCTAACCATTTTGATTGAATACTAAAAATTTCATTTATCAACCAAAGGTAGTTAGTTTGGAATTTCATATCAAGGTTATTTTCTGTTAAAACAATATTATCAATAATTAATTTAATAATGTCAGAAAAAAATGAATGTGGATTTATATACTTATTAGATATTGTTGATATATCAATATCATTTTTTATTGCAGATGAATACATAAGCCCTATGAAATGAATATGATAATAAATTGGTAAATCATAACCTTCGTTATCTTTTATTCTTGGGTAATAATGCTCTTGATTATAAATGTTCAAATATTCGTTTTGAGATTTTAAATGTTGATTAATCTGATCGGTTAATATTAGAAATATTCCATTGTCTATTGATTGTTTTAAATTATCTATAAGAATTGTTTGTAAAAATGGTTTATCATCAAGAATACTGTTATAATTTCTATTTCCCTTAATTTCAGAATAATAAGAAGAATTAGGTTTATTTAAAAATAATTTAAAAATTGATTGAAATTCTTTTTCTGTATCAAAATGAGTCCAAAAACTTAAAATATAGGATGTTCTATAATCAATAATGTTGTTTAAAAATTGAGGTTGAAAAAGAATAGTTCTATATAAATTCCATTTTTTTATTATTTCAGCCTTATTTGTATATTTTGTAAATAGTTTAAAAAAATCAGGAAAACTTTTATTGTTTAACAAGTCGGTAAATAATTCAATTGTTTTTTTGTTTGTATTAACGCTTGATTTATAAAAAAGTTCTTTAACAAGCCATACAAAAGACAAGTAGAATAAAATAAATGCTATATTTTTTGGGTCGATACCCCACGAAACAGTAAAAATATTTAATGCTGGAATCCTAATAATTATTTTATCAAAAAAAATAAGAAATGGAATAATAAGAAGGTTTATAAACATCATTATTACACCTAATATCTTTGCTATTTTTGATTTCCCAAAAATCTGAATTTTTAAATCATCTTTAGGAAGTAATGCGATTACCGCAGTGAAAATTGTTATTACTGTTAACCAACTATTTATGTTCATAATTAAATATTTTAAACAAAAATACAATTCATTATTCAGTTAAAGTCTTTGAGAGGTAATTTGAAATTTTTTGAGAGTTTTTGGTTTGTTTTGCTTGCTGCAAACAAAAGTATATACAAAGTAACTAACAAAAAGACACTACATATATGCTAAGTTGTAAATTTAAATTAAAAAAATCATAAAATTAAAAAAACGAATAACTTTAATAATTTACTTGCTTTTAAATCTGCTAAAAAACAATAAAAAGTTTTAAAAGTTAATCTTATATTTGCAAAACAACTTTCGATTTAATCGGTTTAAAAAAAATTATGAATTATATAGACATTGTTTTAGCAATCATTTTAGTTTACGGTTTAGTAAAAGGTTTTATGAAAGGCTTTGTAATAGAAATAACCTCATTATTATCTTTAATATTAGGTGTTTATGGTGCGATTCATTTTTCTTATTTTATAGGCGATTGGTTAAAAATGAAAGTTTCTTGGTCTGGTAATACCATACAGGTTGCATCATTTGCATTAACCTTTTTAGTGATTTTATTTGTCATTTCTATGATAGGTAAATTAGTTACTAAAATGATGAATGTTGTCGCTTTAGGTCTGTTAAATAAAATTGCAGGAGCAGTATTTGGTCTGGCAAAAGTTGGTTTAATTGTGAGTGTTATCATTAATATGTTTGCAAAATTAAACGATACTATTACATTTGTTAATAAAGATACTTTAGAAAGTTCGATTTTATACACACCAGTAAAAGATTTTGCTCCAACTATATTCCCAAGTATTATGGATACGGTTGAGAAATTAAAAGATAAAATACCAGATGAAAATAAAATTATTCTTAATAAAAAAGAGTAATTAGTGTTCAGTCAAAAAAATGCGGTAATACAAAAACTTATATGACCTTAAATGTCTTATATGGTAAAATAAAAAAGCATCAAAAAAAAACAAACAATTATGTCCATAGCAAAAAAACAATATAAAAGAATTACCGTAAAGTCATTGGTCGAAATGAAAGCCAATAACGAAAAAATAGCCATGTTAACTGCTTATGATTATACCATGGCAAAAATTGTAGATCATGCAGGAATCGATATTATTTTAGTAGGCGATTCAGCATCTAATGTAATGGCAGGTCATGAAACAACGTTACCTATTACTTTAGATCAAATGATTTACCATGCACAATCGGTTGTTAGAGCAATAGAAAGATGTTTGGTTGTAGTCGATTTACCTTTTGGTACATATCAAGGTAATTCTAAAAAAGCATTATCTTCTGCTATAAAAATAATGAAAGAAACTGGCGGACATGCAGTAAAATTAGAAGGTGGCGAAGAAATATCAAAATCTATTTCAAGAATCTTAACTGCAGGAATTCCTGTAATGGGTCATTTAGGTTTAACACCGCAATCCATTTATAAATTCGGAACTTATACTGTAAGAGCAAAAGAAGAAGAAGAAGCAGGTAAATTAATTGAAGATGCTAAATTATTAGAAAAACTAGGTTGTTTTGCTTTAGTTTTAGAAAAAGTTCCTGCTAAATTAGCAGCAAAAATTGCCAAAACCATAAGTATACCAGTAATAGGTATTGGTGCTGGAGCAGAAGTAGACGGACAAGTTTTGGTAATGCATGATATGTTAGGAATGACACATGAATTCAACCCAAGATTCTTAAGACGTTACCTTAATCTATACGATGAAATGACAGGTGCGTTTAAAAATTATATTAAAGATGTCAAAAGTGTTGATTTTCCAAATGAAAAAGAGCAGTATTAATTTTACCATATAAGGCATTTAAGTTCATATAAGCAAGGCGTAATTTTTGTTTTCTTTTGGTGACTTTTGTGTTTCAAAAAATAAAACAACCAATAAGTCTTATATGAACTTAAATGCCTTATATGGTTTAAAGTAAGATAAATGAATAAAATTTTGGAGTAAATAATTTCACCATATAAGGCATTTAAGTTCATATAAGCAAAGCGTGATTTTTGTTTTCTTTTATGACTTTTGTGTTTCAAAAATTAAGAGAACCCAATAAACCTTATATGAACTTAAATGTCTTATATGGTTCAAAGCAAGAGAATGAATAATTATAAAAAAAGTAGAAAGAATATTGAATTATGAGTAAAAACTTGAAGTAAATAATCCTACCATATAAGGCATTTAAGTACATATAAGTAATACTTAATTTTGTGCCTTTTATGTTTCAAAAATTTAAAACACCCCAATAAGCCTTACATGACCTTAAATGTCTTATATGGTTTAAAAAAACAACTATAAAATGAGCATAGAAAGAAACCTAAATAAAAGAAGTAATTCCACATGTGAATTATGCGGATTCAACGAAAAACTAAGTGTATTTAAAGTGCCACCAGTTACAGAAGTAGAAGAGAAAAACTGTATTTTAGTTTGTCCTACATGTACAGACGAATTAAATAACAGCGAATTAAACACTAATCATTGGCGTTGTTTAAATGATAGTATGTGGTCTGAATTTCCTGCGGTACAAGTTACGGTTTGGCGTCAATTATATAAATTAAAATACGCTAGCGAAGATTGGGCAGGCGATTTAATTGACCAAATGTATTTAGAAGAAGATACTGTAAAATGGGCAGAAGCAACAGGCGATCATGTAGATCCAAGTACTAAAATCATTCATAAAGATTGTAATGGCAATGTTTTATTTAATGGCGATTCTATTGTG
>JAMONN010000122.1 GCA_027065775.1 Flavobacteriaceae bacterium
TAAACTTAGAAAATATAAGTTTAAATTGATGTTTGTTGAAATTTTGACGGTTGTTTTAACTATATAAGGCATAGAAGGACATATAAGAATAGTCTGTGAAATCTGTGTGAAACTAAAACCATAGGTTTGCGTCTTGCATATATGAACTTATATGTCTTAAATGGTTAATTGAATCTTTTTTGTTTGTTAAAATTTCGGTTGTTATTTAATCATATAAGGCATATAAGAATAATGTAAAATCTGTGTGAAACTAAAACCACAAAAGACACAAAAGAAAACAAAAGTCAAACCTGCGAAAATCTGAGAGAGAAAAAATTAAACCGTAAAATGCGCTTCTAATTCTTTTAGGGTTTCGGGTGAAGTTTGTAAATCTTTAATTAAATTGCCTTTATCTAAAACTATTATTCTTTCGCACACTTCGGTTACATGTCCCAAATCATGACTTGAAATTAAAACGGTTACATTTTTGTTTTTTGTTAAAGATGTCAACATTTTTTTTAATCTAATTTGTGTGGTCGGATCTAAATTTGCGAAAGGTTCGTCTAATATAATCAATTCTGGTTCGCCAATTAAAGCAGCGATGATACCTGCTTTTTTCTGATTACCTTTAGACAAATCACGTAAATATTTTTTTTTGTTTAAAATTTCGTCATTAAAAATTTCGGTAAATTGTGTTAAAAAATCATCTATATCCGTTTTACTTTTTCCTCTTAATTCGCCGATAAAATAAAAATATTCTTCTGGAGTTAAATAACCAATAAGAAAACTTTCGTCTATAAATGCAGAGGTAAAAGGTTTCCAATCTTCGCTTTTATCTACCTTAATATTATTATTTAATATCTCACCTGTGGTTGGTTCGATTAAATCTAATAATAAATTAAAAAAAGTTGTTTTTCCAGCGCCATTATTTCCTACAAGACCAATACTTTGTCCTTTTTTAATATGTAGGTTTTTAATATTTAAAACGGTAACGTCTCCGTACTTTTTAGTTAGGTTAGTTGCTTGTATCATTCTATGGTTTGTATTTTAGTCTTTAGTCTTTAGTCTTTAGTCTTTAGTCTTTAGTCTTTAGTTCTTTTGATTATATGCTGCGATCATTTTGTATTTGGTTTTTTGATAGGTATTTTCAATTTTTTTAAGAATATAATTTTTTAAAAGTATACCAACAATTCCGAATGCAATAATCGTAATAATGCCAGAATTAAATCCCCAAATAGCATATGGAACACCGAATAGTAGCATTGGTAAAAATATTTTGGGTAATGCAATTAACATATTTGACATTTTAAAACCTTGTGTATTGCCAAAGGCTTTTGCTTTTTCGTTTAATTTTAGTGGCATTCGGTTTAAAACACCGCCAAATAATACTAAATAGGAATTAATTCCTAAATTAAAAAACGCGCCAGCAATTAATAAGGAGTAAATTCTCCATCCAAAATAAATATATGGCGTTGCTAATATAAAAGATACAATTACAGCAAACCCCATTAAGTACCATTTTGCATCTAGATATGTTTTGTATCTAATATTTTGACTCATTAGTAATTGGTAATATTCGCTATCCCACGAAGGTACAAATTGACCAAAGGTCATAGCAAAACCACCAGTTACAAACATCATAGCGAATGCCATTAAAACAGGCAAATTTCCGCCACTTTGTTTTACGAGAATAAAATATAAAGCATAAAATAAAAATATGCCAGCAGATAAAACGGTTTTTTTAGGTCTTACGTTGCGCCAAATAAGTTTTAGATCGTTTTTAAGAAATGGCGCCACATCGCCAAAACGATTTAACCAAGATAAATCTGTAGTGTTTACGTTTTTAATTTTTGTGTCTAAATTATCTAGATTTAAATTTTTATACATGAATTTAAACCCGAAATAATAACTAGCAATTAGTGTTATAATTGGTAAAAGAGAGACGTAAGTGTTTTGTGATAAGAAATTAAATGCTTTACCTGCAAATGTTGAAATTTTCAGAATTTCGAAATATTCTAATCCAATAAGACACACTAAAACACCTATAATACTATAAAATATTGCGTCACTTTTATTAATTAATAAAGTTACAAAATTCAAAGAAAGCGAAATACAATATACGCCAACAAACCAAGCGATTACATTTGTAGGACTTTGACCTTTTATCATTAAAACTACAGAAAAAGGTAATAAAATAAATAAAGGTATAAAATTAAAAATGCTGATTAAAGATTTGCTTAATCCGTAATGAACAACCGATTTTCGTTTTATAGGTAAAATAAGAAGTGGTTTTATGTGAATTACAGGCATTTTCTGAATAAGATATCTGAAAGTTAATTCGAGAAGAAACCAAAATAGAATAAAATTATTTACCAAAGTCCATGGTTTTGTTTCAGGAAAAAACTCTTCCAAACCAAAATAAAGAAATACGCCAGCGCCAATAGCATACATTAATAGAAAAAACACACCAATACCCATAAAAATTTTAATAGCTAAACCTTTATTGAAATTTGCGGAACGTTTAAATTGTTTCCATTCTAAAGAAATAAATTTTTTGAACATTTGGTGATTTTACTAATTGGTTGGTTATTTTTATTATTTGTTACAAGTTTATGAAATAATTTGGTATTTTAAGTTTTTATGAGGTATTTTGTATTGTTTTATTTGTGGAAAATCAATAAATTATCATTGTAAAAAAACCACATTACGTCATTGTTAAACTAATAATTAGTATTACTTTTGCAAACTCTTTAGAGTAAAGAGGAATGTTTAATTAAAAATATACGTGTGAATACATTAAGTTACAAGACTGTTTCAGCAAACAGAAAAACCGTTAATAAAGAATGGTTAATTGTTGATGCAGAGGGAGAAGTGCTTGGTCGTTTAGCATCTAAAGTTGCAAAACTAGTTAGAGGTAAACACAAGGCAAACTTTACGCCTCACGTAGATTGTGGTGACAATGTCATTGTAATCAACGCTGAGAAGATTAAATTAACTGGTAAAAAATGGACGGACAAAACTTACATCCGTCATACAGGTTATCCAGGAGGACAAAGAACGCTAACTGCTGAGCAAATGTTTGGAAAAGATCCAATAAGATTAGTAGAAAAAGCGGTAAAAGGGATGTTGCCTAAAAACAAATTAGGGAGAGCTATTTATAAAAACTTATATGTTTATTCAGGTAGTGAGCATAAACAAGAAGCTCAAAATCCAAAAGTAATTAATTTAAGCGAATTCAAATAAAATATGGATACAATACACAAAATAGGTAGAAGAAAAACTGCAGTTGCTCGTATTTATATGAGTGAAGGTTCTGGTAAAATGACAATTAACGGTAAAGATGTAAAAGATTATTTTACAACTGGTACGTTACAGTTTAAATTAAACCAACCTTTCGCATTAACTGAAAACGTAGATAAATTCGACGTATCGGTAAATGTTTTTGGTGGTGGAATTACTGGTCAAGCAGAAGCAGTTCGTTTAGCAATTTCAAGAGCACTTTGCGAATTAGACGAAGAAAACAGAAAAGCATTAAAACCAGAAGGTTTATTAACTAGAGATCCAAGAATGGTAGAGCGTAAAAAATTCGGTCAGAAAAAAGCGCGTAAGAAATTCCAATTCTCTAAACGTTAAGATGGTTAATTTGGTCTTTGGACATTTGACTTTAGTCTAATTGT
Source organism: Flavobacteriaceae bacterium (assembly GCA_027065775.1). Taxonomy (GTDB): domain Bacteria; phylum Bacteroidota; class Bacteroidia; order Flavobacteriales; family Flavobacteriaceae; genus S010-17. The sequence continues at coordinate 3,657 of JAMONN010000122.1, forward strand.
TCATCGTTAAATAATAAAAGGTTTAGCATCCAAATGATTAAGATCTTGACAAAAGCTACTTAATTATTGCTAATAAATAATAACTAGGAAAGTAAACAAAAATAAAATGAGTAAAATCGAAGTAAAAAAATTGTTAGATGCAGGTGTTCATTTCGGACATTTAACAAGAAAGTGGAATCCTAATATGGCACCATATATCTATACAGAACGTAAAGGTGTACACATTATAGATTTATATAAAACGGTTGCAAAAATTGAAGATGCTCAAAAAGCATTACACAAAATCGCAGCTTCAGGTAGAAAAATCATGTACGTTTCTACTAAAAAACAAGCAAAAGAAATCATTGCAAAAAATGCAGAGTCTGTTAACATGCCTTATATCGCTGAAAGATGGCCAGGCGGAATGTTAACTAACTTTATCACTATTCGTAAAGCCGTTAAAAAAATGAGCGTTATTGATAGAATGAAATTAGATGGTTCTTTTGATGCACTTTCTAAAAGAGAAAAATTACAAATTAATCGTACTAGATTAAAGTTAGAAAAGAATTTAGGTTCTATTACAGATATGACTCGTTTACCAGGAGCATTAATAGTAGTAGATATCCGAAGAGAACATATCGCAATTGCAGAAGCACGTAAATTAAACATTCCTATTTTTGCAATGGTAGATACTAATTCTGATCCTAGATTGGTTGATTTTATTTTACCATCTAATGATGATGCTTCTAAATCTATCGAAGAAGTTTTAGGTCACTTAACAAGTGCTATTTCTGAAGGTCTTGCCGAAAGAAAATTAGGTAAAGACAAAAAAGAAGATAAGAAAGAAGATAAAAAATAGTAAATTTTTAATTTTGTTATTCTAAGTAAAAGCGAAGAATTTCAAAACATAATAATACAAATGCCGATTTCGATTTTATCGGAACGGCATTTTTAAATAATAATATAATAACTAATGCCTAACCGCATTTAAAACATAAAAAAAATGGCAAAAATAACTGCTGCAGACGTAAAAAAATTAAGAGAAGCAACTGGTGCTGGAATGATGGATTGTAAAAATGCATTACAAGAAGCAAACGGTAATTTCGAAGAAGCAATAACAGTATTGCGTAAAAAAGGACAAAAAGTAGCTGCAAAAAGAGCGGATAGAGATTCTGCTGAAGGTGTTGCAATAGCAAAATTAAATGATGACAATACTGTTGGTGTTGCTATCGTTGTTGCTTGTGAAACTGATTTTGTTGGTAAAAATGATTCGTTTAAAGAATTAGCTGGTCAATTTGTTGATATTGCAATGAACCATAAAGATAGAGAATCTTTCTTAGCTGCTGATTTTGGTGGTATGACTGTTTCTGAAAAGTTAATTGAGCAAACTGGTGTTATTGGTGAAAAAATTGAAATACCTGCTTTTGAAAGAGTAGAAGCAAGTTATGTTGGTTCTTATGTGCATGGTAATAAAATTGCAGCGATTGTTGGTTTAAATAACGTTGTCGCTAAAGCAGATGTGTTAACTAAAGATCTAGCTATGCAAGCAGCTTCAATGGGTGCAACTACATTATCTTATAAAGATTTTGATGCAGATTTTGTTGCCTCTGAAACCGAAGCAAGAATTGCTGTTATCGAAAAAGATAACGAAGAAAGAGTACGTTTAGGTAAACATTTAATAAATGTACCTCAATATATTTCTATGGCACAATTATCTGATGCTGTTTTAGCACAAGCTGAAGAAGATGCAAAAAAGCAATTAGCAGAAGAAGGTAAACCAGAAAAAATATGGGGTAACATTTTACCAGGTAAAATACAACGTTTTATTTCTGATAATACAACTTTAGATCAAGAGCAATGTTTGTTAGATCAAAACTTTATTAAAGACGAAAAGAAAAGTGTTTCTGATTACGTTAAAACTTATGGTGACGTAGCAGTAGCAGATTTTAAAACAGTTAGATTAGGATAATTTTTTAATCGTATGATATTTAAAACCTCATTAATTAATTTTATTGAGGTTTTTTTTTAGAGTATTTTCAAATACTTGATTTTATTGATTATTTTCACTAACTTCGTCATTCGTTATATATAAAATATTGAAACGATTTTATATATAAGCGTTGTGCAGTATAAAAAACCGTATCACAATCGAATATTTTCGTATCATATCGTATCACAATGATATTTTTAATATATTTGCGACATGGAAAACAAAGTATTTGATTTCACAATCAACTTGGATTGGAATTTACTAAAAAATGTAAGTAAGTTAGATAGATTTGATGCGTCTTGGACGATCATTGAAAAAAAAGAAAAGCAAAGTCTTAAGCAATTAAAAAATATTGCTACAGTTAGAAGTGTTGGAGCATCTACACGAATTGAAGGTTCTAAAATGAGTAATGAAGAAGTAAAAGTATTACTTGACAAAATAGATGTTACAAAAATCGAAGACAGAGATGCTCAAGAAGTAATAGGATATTTTGAAGTCTTAGACCTAATCTCTGAAAATCATACTGAAATTGACATTACAGAAAATAATCTAAAAAATTTACACAATATACTCTTAAAGCACAGCGACAAAGACCAATGGCATAAAGGAAACTACAAACAACATTCTAATGCTGTTGAAGCAAATTTACCAGATGGAACTAAACAAATTATCTTTCAAACAACAAATGCTGGATATGAAACTGAAGATGCAATGAGAAAATTAATCGAATGGTATAAAAATGATACTGAAACTCATCCATTGGTGAAGTCTGCTGTATTTTCATATGAATTTGTAAGTATTCATCCTTTTCAAGATGGAAATGGAAGATTAAGTCGTCTACTTGCAACACTTTTATTATTAAAAAACGGTTATAATTGGATACAATATGTTAGTTTAGAACACGAAATTGAAAGTCGAAAAAATGAATATTACATTGAATTAAGAAAATGTCAAGCAGAAAGACCAAACGAAGATGTTACAAGTTGGATAAATTTCTTTTTTGATGCACTAATGAATATTCAAGAACAATTAATGAAAAAACTAGAAACTAAAGGAATAAAAACAAAACTTTCACCAAGAGAAAAATCAATCCTTATGTTTATCGAAAATAATGCAGGAGCTAAATCAGGAAATATTGCTAAAAAACTGAATATTCCAAATCCAACTGTCAAAAGAATATTAACAAAATTAGTAAATGAAAATTTAATTGAAAAATTTGGAATTGGAGCAGGAACAAATTACGCTATACAATAACACTGCAAACTTAAGATCAGTATAAGTAATAATGGTTAATTACTTAACTCGAAGTTGGTTTTGTAAAACGAAGTCCGCAAAATTTTTCAAATTTTACATTTTATTTTTGAATAGAAAAAAATCAAAAAATTGGACTATTTATACAACTCAAAGTAAGAGCATTTTAAACCATTACTGTTCTTATTGTAACGAAAAACGCAATTACACAATACGGGTAAATTATATGTTTTAAAGAATATTGCATTCGAGTATATATCTAACTTTTTTATTAATAAATATCTACTCTAATTTGATAGTAAATTCCAAAAAGAATCTTTTTTAAAATTCTTACAGCATTAATATTCTTATGAAAATTAAAGTTGGAAAAATTGTTTTTGCTTTTTAAAAAATCTTTCCAGTAAATGCATAAAGAACAAAAGAAATCCGAGAAATCTGTGCAATCCGTGTCTTAAACCAACCCAACTTTAATCTTTTCCCAAAGTTTTATTAAAATAAAAATACAAACTAAAACAAATCCACTTAAAATAAGTGCTAATTGATATTCACCATAAATAAAATTACCAGTAGCAAACAAAATACCATAAACCATAAGTGTACTAATTAACATGGCGATAATACCATAAGTTAGACTTGTGTTTACTGTTGGGTCTACAATATCGTTTCCGTTTGCCTTTGCTTTATTTATTATTTTATGCCAGCCAATTTTACTAGGTTGAATTTTTTGATAAAATTTTTCTAAGACATCTTGTTCTTCAGGTTTGGTAAGGTAGGTAACTAAAACCCAAATAATAGTAGTCACTAAAACGATTAACGGAAATTTTGACCATGCAGGAAACATATTTTCTGCACCAAAAAGCGTTTTTTCGTTAAAAGTAAAAGTTAACGAAACAATACCCGAAGATATCATGGCAGAAATTTCTGACCAAGAATTAATGCGCCACCAAAACCAACGTAAGATAAATAATAAACCAGTACCAGCGCCAAAAGCAATTATTGCATGAAACACTTGCCCAGCATTTGTGAATCCTAATGCTAATATAGAACTTAAAATAATTAAAACTATAGTAGATAATCTACCAACTAAAACTTGTTCTTTTTCTGTTGCTTCAGGTTTTACAAAACGTTTGTAAAAGTCGTTTACCATATACGAAGAACCCCAATTTAAATGTGTAGAAATCGTACTCATAAAAGCAGCAACTAAAGATGCTAAAACTAAACCTAAAACTCCTTTTGGTAGAAAAGTAAGCATGGCAGGATATGCGTAATCATGTCCTAATTTTCCTGCTTCAATACTTGGGAATGCCGCCTGAATACTTTCCAAATTTGGGAAAACCACCAAAGAAGCCAAAGCAACTAAAATCCATGGCCAAGGTCTAATAGCATAATGCATAATATTAAAAAAGAAAGTTGCACCAATCGCATTTTTTTCATCTTTTGCAGCCAACATTCGTTGCGCAATATAACCGCCACCGCCAGGTTCTGCGCCAGGATACCAAGCGCTCCACCATTGTACTGCTAACGGAATGACTAATAATGTCATCATTAATTCTGTATTATTAAAATCTGGTAAAACGGACATTTTACTTGCTACTAATTCGTTTTCAAATAAAGCAGTAAGACCGCCAACTTGTGGTAGGTTTACCGCATAATAAGCCGCTAAAATAGCACCAATCATCGCTACTATAAACAGTAAGAAATCGGTATAAACAACACCTCTAAATCCGCCAATGGCAGAAAAAATCACCGTTACAATTCCAGCATAACCAACAACTTCGTATTGAGAAAGACCTAACATGATACCACCAATTTTAATTGCAGCAAGCATTACAGCGCTCATTACTAACACGTTAAAAACTAGACCTAAATAGATTGCTCTAAAACCTCGCAAAAATTTTGCAGGTTTTCCACCATAACGTAATTCGTAGAATTCAATATCTGTTTTTACATTTGATTTCCGCCAAAGTTTTGCATATACAAAAACGGTTAGCATACCAGTGATTAAAAACGTCCACCATTCCCAATTTGCAGAAACACCATTTTGTCTAACTACATCGGCAACATATAAAGGTGTGTCTGCCGCAAAAGTTGTAGCAACCATACTAAAACCAAGTAGCCACCAAGGCATATTTCTTCCGCTAAGGAAAAATTCATCTGTATTTTTACCAGCACGTTTGGAAACTACAATACCTATAATTAAGGTAATAGCAAAAAAAGCGAATATAATTGCGTAATCTAAAGTGGTTAATTTCATTTTGTTGGTTTAGTGATTTTTCAAAGATAGATAAAAAGATGAAATTGAAGTCGAAGTTGAAATCGAAAATGAAGTTGAAATCGAAATCGAAATCGAATCTGAAATCGAAAAATTAAGTTGAAATTAAAAATTAAAAATTCAAATTCAAATTCAAATTCAAATTCAAATTCAAGTTCAAGGTTCAAGTTCAAGTTCGATTTCAACTTCATTTTCAACTTCATTTTCAAATTCGATTTCATTTTCATTTAATCTTTCATTTATTAATATTAAATTTGCCTAACTATAAAAATATAGAATGCCTTACAAAAGAATATTACTAAAATTAAGCGGGGAAGCGCTAATGGGAAAACGTCAATATGGAATTGACCCAATACGGTTAAAGGAATATGCACAAGAAATCAAAGAAGTAGTTGATAGCGGTGTTGAAGTTGCTATTGTAATTGGTGGCGGAAATATTTTTAGAGGTATTGCTGGCGCAAGTGCTGGTATGGATAGAGTACAAGGTGATTATATGGGAATGCTTGCAACTGTAATTAATGGTTTAGCATTACAATCAGCTTTAGAAAACGAAGACGTTCCTACAAGATTACAAACGGCAATCAAAATTAATGCAGTTGCTGAACCTTTTATTAGAAGAAAAGCAATGCGTCATCTAGAAAAAGGTCGTGTAGTTATTTTTGGAGGCGGAACAGGTAATCCGTACTTTACAACCGATTCCGCAGCAGTTTTAAGAGCAATTGAAATTGAAGCAGATGTTATTTTAAAAGGTACTCGTGTAGACGGAATTTATTCAGCAGATCCTGAAAAAGATAAAAATGCAGTAAAGTTCGATAGTATTTCCTTTAAAGATGTTTTAAATAAAGGTTTAAAAGTTATGGATACTACAGCATTTACATTAAGTCAAGAAAATGATTTACCAATTGTTGTTTTTGATATGAATACACAAGGTAATCTACTTAAATTACTTTCAGGAGAAAAGATAGGAACTATAGTTAGTGTATAATGTTTTCTAATTTAGATTGGCATTATAATTGAATAGAAATAAATATTAAATAAAATTTGATTTTAAACGAACGATAAAAATCAAAAACAAAATCCAAACCATGGAAGAAATTGAAATAATAATAGATACAGTAAAAGAAGAAATGAACAGTGCTATTGATCATTTAAAGCGAGAACTGGTAAATATTAGAGCAGGAAAAGCATCGCCAATGATGTTAAAAGGTGTTATGGTTGATTATTATGGTTCGCAAACACCTTTAGATCAGGTTGCAAATATTAATACACCAGATGCACAAACGATTTCTGTACAACCATGGGAAAAAACGATGATACAAGAAATCGAAAAAGGAATTATGATTGCTAATTTAGGTTTTAATCCTTCTAATAATGGTGAAAGTGTTATTATAAACGTGCCACCATTAACCGAGGAAAGACGTATCACGTTAGCAAAATCTGCTAAAGCAGAAACCGAAAACGGTAAAGTAAGTATTCGTAATTCTAGAAAAGATGCGAATAATGAAATCAAAAAAGCAGATGCATCTGATGATATGAAAAAAAATGCAGAAGCAAGTGTTCAGGATTTAACCGACATACATATTAAAAAAATGGATGAAATTTTCAAACAAAAAGAGGTTGAAATAATGACTGTTTAATTAGTTTATTGCTATGAAAAAAACTTTTTTAATATTTCTTATTCTATGTATTTCTAATACGTTTGCTCAAAAAGATCCAAATGTATATGATTTTTTTGGTGGTAAAACATTTGGGAATCAAGCCACTTTTTACAGATTATTATTCAAAATTAATAATGGTAAAATATCTGGTTACGCATTTACTGGCGACCAAAGATCCTACGAAACTAAATCTATTATTAATGGTACTTTTAACCCTAAAACAAAAAGAATTATATTTTCTGAAACAAAAAAATTAGTAACAAAATCTCGAAAAAGATTTGATGAATTGTGTTTTTTAAATGCTGTTATTTCTATGGAAATTAACCCTAGAATAAGTAAAATAAAAGGTTCTTTTATTGAGGAAACTTTAAACGGAACTAAGTGTAGTGAAGGAGACATTAATATTATTAGTCTAGACGTTTTCCATAAATTACAAGAAACTATTAAAGTTGAAAAAAGATTATTGGTAGAAAACAAACCAAAACCAGAAATAAAGGTAACAGAAGTACTACCAACTTTTGAAACCGACGAAAAAATCACCATTAAAGATGATGAAGAAATAACGATTTTTTGGAGTTCCGATAAATTTATTTTAGATATTTGGGATGATGCTAAAGAAGATGATGATCAAATTACTATTCAGTTTAATGATGAAATTATTTTA
>JAMONN010000123.1 GCA_027065775.1 Flavobacteriaceae bacterium
CTTCACATTGTTCCGTTATATTAGGTAAACTTCCGTTATCAGCAACAGGTCCCATACTATCATTAATAATAATAGATTGATTTTGTGTAGTTGTATTTCCACTTGAGTCTGTATATGTCCAAGTTACTGTAGTGCTTGCTATAATTGGGAAAGTTGCATTATGCCATCCATAAATAACTCCATCACAATTATCTGTTGCAGTTGCTACTGTTAAACTTGCTACTTCACATTGTTCCGTTATATTAGGTAAACTTCCGTTATCAGCAACAGGTCCCATACTATCATTAATAATAATAGATTGATTTTGTGTAGTTGTATTTCCACTTGAGTCTGTATATGTCCAAGTTACAGTTGTACTTGCAGTAATAGGGAAACTAGCATTATTTGTTCCGTTAATTGTTCCGTCAATATTATCTGTAGCTGTAGGAATTGTCAATGATGTAACTTCACACTGTTCTACTACATCTGGTAAGTTAACGACATCTACCACAGGGGCAATCACATCAACAACAGCAGGAGTTTCCATAACTAGAATATTAAATAATGTATTTACATTCATATTTGCAATATCATCGTTAAATATTCTCCAAGTACCTGAACCGTCATCATACCAAAGACTTTGCGTATTAGTTACTAAAAGATTTGAAACATCACCAACAGATCCCCAGTTATGAGAAAATACAATATTGGCATCTGGATTTCCATTTACTAACGGATGATCAAGATTAGTCCAATATTGAGTTGTGTTTGCTGTAGTTGCTTGATGTTTAAATGCTACTACGTTACTTCCAGAAGGTGCTAATACGATGTTAAATGCAGCGTCTGTAGGTATTGGATTTGAAGCTCCATTATCTTCATTATATATAACCCAATTTGTACCATTATAGAAAACACCATAATGATCTGGATTATAAACAGAAAAAGGATTCCAATATTTTCCGAAAACGATGATTGCATTAGGATCTCCATTTACTGCAGCATCGTCGATAATTGTATATGAAGGTGTGCCTCCAGAATTTCCTGCATTCGCAACTTGTGTAAAAGTATTAGAGTCAATACCATCTATATATACATTAAAGGTAGCACCAACTATCATAGGTATAGTAGGAATTTCATTAAAAATTGTCCATTGAGAACCATTATACCAAACACCTTCTGTGTTTACATTAAGTTGTCCAGACTCTTCCCAATTGTGAGTAACTACAATTTTAGCATCTGGATTACCATTTAATAATGGATGATTAATAGTGGTAACATTTCCACCTGTATTTGCTGCAGTTGAAGTATGAATAAACATAGTGTCAGGTTCGCCTGTAACACCAGATAATTCAACATTATCAACACCAACACCCCAAGACCAACCACCATCTAAGTCGTCGTAACCAAAACCAAAGAACAAATTGTTCGGGTCAATTCCTGGGTTTGCTAACATTGCTGCAGATACATCAATAGAATCTGTTGTTGGATTTGTATCTTCACCATAAGTTGCGATATTAATCCAAACAGTATTTGTATTATCCCATAAACTTACGTGTAATAATTCTAGATTTGAACCTAATACATTAAGAGCATAATCATACGTTAATGTTACATTTGCATATGTAGAAACATCTTCTGGTCCATGCCAAAGTTGTCTGTAATCGTGTTGTGCATCATTTCCTGCATCATCATCGTCGAATGTAGCTGCAAGTGTCGTGAAATCATTAGCAGTACCATTACCTGCTATAACACCTGTGTCAAAAAGCCATAAAGAATCTCCGTCTCCAAGTTGTTGGTCTGTCCAAGCGGCTCCGCCACTTTCGAAGTCTTCTGTAAAAATAATAGTTTGTGAAAAACTAATTGCTGTAATAAACAGCATTGCTAATAAAATTGTAATTTTTCTCATAATTTGATTGTTTTAGATTTTAATAAAAAATTTATTTTGAATTTATTTTTTCATTTTAATATAAATTCAAGGGTTAATATTTGTTTTAGTACTTGATAATTAGATTTTTATTTTTTTAAATATTTATTGTTTCTACTGATAATAAAGAGTAAAAGTAATTCGCTTTATGAATATTTTTTTTATTGAACTTCTGAAATGTCTTTTTGAACTTCTGAAATGTCTGCTTGTTATGATTTAAAGTTTAATTCGTTTTTTTATTAATTGTTGATATGCAATTTGCAATTCACTTTTAAAATATTGGCACTCGGTGATATTTTTGATTTCAAAATGTAATTTTGGAATAGCCGTATTTTTTGCTATTAAATTATTAAATGTATTTATTTCAATTGCTATTTCATTTAATGATATTGATTTTTCGATTTTTAATTTCATATGGTTTAATAAATTATTTATGCAAAATTATAAAGAGCATTAAAAAAACACTGGTGCTATTAATGCATTTTGTGAGTGAGTGTGATTACTTTAAACATTAAAAGAAGAAAGTAATTTACATTTATTACGTCACAAAAATAATTAAGATATAGTATTAATTTATAAGGAAAAACCCTATTTTTATTTAAGGGTTTTTACCCTTTTTTGAATTTATTTATTGAGAAAATCATATCCTTGTATTTTTTTATTATTTATTTGTGTTGGAACATTAACAAAATAAAACCTATTGTAACCGTCATTAAAATTTAAGTAACCACTAAATCGGTATAATTTTTTTCCGTTTTTTAAATTAACGCTTCCAAAACCAGTACGAGTATATTTTTTAATAGCACCGTGTTTTGTAATTAAAATATCGAAATAATTTTTTAATAAGATTTCTAAGTCATCCACTATAAATTTTGGATCGATTTGATTTACCATTCCTTTATAATTTTGATTGAGTAAATTATTAGAAAATTGAGTGAATAGTTTTACTTGCTCTAAACCAGTTTCAAGCATTTTAGGTTCGTACTTAAAAGATGTAGTATCTTTTTTACTTTTAAGATCCACATGAATATAAGTGTATGCTTTTTTTTCTTTATTTGTAAACGCATCAAAAAGCATTAAGGCAATATTTGGACAGGTTGTGACCGAATTTAAACTATCAATCATTTTACTATTGGATACTTTAATTGTAAAATAAGTGTTTTTTTTGCCGTTTAAAGTTTTAAAGCCTTTGGTGTAACTAGTTGTTGCATTATATAACAATGCCACTTTATCTAAACCATTTTGTTGCGATTCAGACACACAATTAACGCATAACATAATGATTGTTAGTAGAATAAATTTTTTCATGATTGCCGTTTAAATTAATATTTTTATTACTTTAGTAACTAGATTATTTGTTTTAGTCAATGGATTAATTTTTCAAAAATGAATAGAGTTTTAAATTATTTTATATTTTATTTAATTATGTTTTCAAGGGTTGTTACTAATTTTAATTTTAATTGAAAACTCACCTTCATTTAACTTATTTGCACCAACCACACCAATAACTAATCTGAATTTTTCTTTAGAGAGTACTTGGTTAACAACCTCTCTAGTATTAGATTCACTTGTAATATCCGACATACATCTTATGCTGTTTGGTAAATTCGGCACTAAATAATTATTGCTTAGCTTAATTTCATATGCATATAGGTTAATATTGTAATTGTTTTTTTTTGGTGTTAATGAAATTTTATATGTTGAATTTTCAGGAATTATACTGGTAAAAAAAACATGATTTCCATTAAAATTATCTTTTTGTGTTGCCGAAAAACAAGCGTTAGAACTATTCCAACCCCAAGATAAATCATCTAATTTTTGTCCGATATTTAAATTACTTGTATAGTTTGTTGTTTTGTTTAATATGGGTTCAATTTCAAATAGATTAGATGGTTTTTGAGCAAATGTTACTAGTGTAAAAATTAATAATATATAAGTTGTTGTTGTTGACATAGTAATTGGTTAAAAAACTGTCTGAAAATTGTTATTTAATTGGTTGATTTTAAATTGAAAATAACAAATGGTAAATATTAACTTAGCATATTTCAGACAGTCAAATGAAAAAATTATTCAAATTTGGGTGCTTGACAACCTTTGCCATTCCAAGGTAATAAACCAGCAGGCAATGCTTCATCAATAGTTATTATTGGTAAGAATATTTCTGCGTCCATTTTAACACTATTACCTTGTAAGTTAAGACCTAACATGCTTCTTAATTGATTTGCACCAGAATTACTTGCGCTTACAGAAGCATCAACTTCTGCTCTAGATATTTCTATTCTATTTCCATAAATTTCTGCCCATCTTTCGGCTACATTAATTTTAATTAATTCTGAAGTATTTCCTTCACTATATGGATCTATTTTAGCAGCTTCATCAACGATATCTTCTACTTTCATCATATCATTTACTTCTTTATAGTCATATTTTGAATTCCCTGTAAAAAGATTATTATTCAATTTTAAAGGACAACCTTTGTTGTAGATTCCGCCTTGATGACCAAAACCGAATACATTATTTTCAACAATTGCTTTAATGTATTGGTCTAATGCTAAAGCATTTCCTCCATACGAAGCAATAGCATCATGTTTCCAGTTAAATAAAGAGGTGTTGTTTTTAATGGTAAAAATAGGCACTAAACTATCATCACTACCAACATAACCTGTTCTTGCTTGAATTCCATAACCTGTATTATTGATGCAAAAATTATTTTGAATGACACCTTTTCCACCTTTAAAAACACGAATAGAAAGTGCGCCTTCGGTTGGTGCGGTATTCATAATCACACAATTTTGGACAGCAATATTGGTATATTTACTACCAACAATAACAATTCCTCCAGATTCAGGCGATGGATTTTGACCAGATTTAGGACTTGCTTTTCGTCTAATTGCTAAGTCTTTATTATGATGATATCTGTTTCTTGGACCATTGTCAAAAATAATTCCATCAACAATAATAACAGAACCTTGTGATAACTGTCCGTTACTTTCACGCTGTTGATCTGTTCTAATATAAAGTCGAGGTGTTGTTAATTTCATATATTCATTAACACCAGTAAAAATGGTCTTGTGCGCAACCCAAGGATCTCTTTTGGTAAATGAAGTGTCGTAACCAGCATAAATTTTAACAGGTACATTAATTTCATCCGATCCGCGTTTGCCTTTACTCATATAAATACCTTCTGCAATATAGATTTCATCATTTGGTTTTAGATGATGAATGATATTACCTAAATCTTTAGCAGGTCTTTCTATAGTACCTAATTGACCAGAACCTGTAGTTTTACTCACATACCATTTTCTACCTTGTTTTGCAAAATTTACTGTGGTATTTGAATTGCTTGAACGTTGATTATTAGTATTTGTTTGTGTACTTTTTACTTGTTCCGTATTGGTTTTTTTATTTAATAACTTTGATTTTAATTTTTTAAAGTTTATTTGACCACTTACAGTTGTACTAATTAAAAAAAGAATGATTATTATTGGAATTATTTTTTTCATGATAGATAGATTAAGTTTAAAATAAAAGAGAATTTGATTATTTCAAATTCTCTTTTAGCTATAATTATTGTATTGTTACTACATTAATTTTGTACTCTAATGTATTACCAATTGAAACATTTTTTAGTTCAACTTTTAATTTTTTATTGGTATTAAATGTTAAAAGTCTTTTTCTTTGGTTTTTTTCTAACACTTTAGTTTCTCCTAATTTTCTCCAACTACTTCCTACTTTTTCCCAAACTCTAATCTCACCTCTTGCAGTTGATGCAGCAGGTTTGTTACTTGTTCTTTTCACAATTACATTTACTTTACCTGTACAAGATTCTTTTGCATTTACTGTTTTTTTAGTTTGACCTATAAGAAAACCTGTATATGCTTTACCTGAGTTAGTAATTGTTTTTCTTTTACCAACTATTCTTGCTTTATAACTAAATGTATTTGCAACGGATTGATTAACAATTTCGACTTTAATTAATTTACCTTTAACGCCATTTAAAACTCTCGTTTTATAATCTGTAGTATAATTACCGTTATCGAATTCAATTTTTTTATTTAATTTTAGGTTTCCATTTACATAAATATTAACTTGAGTTTCTGCTCTACCTGCTGTTTTTTTCACTTTAATAGTAACAGAATTAGATGTAGCTCTTTTTTCTAATATACCAGGCGCTGCTGAATATACAACACCCGTTTTAGATTTAAGTACTTGTTTGCAACCTTCAAAATTCGAATTAGTAGAACTATTTGTAGCTCTTTTTATTGAAGTAAGTTGTGCGTTAGTACTAACACTTAATACACATAATATTAAGGTAAGTAATGTGATAGAATTAATTTTTAATAAAATCATTTTTTTTGTAATTGATTTGTTTAAATTTTTCATTGTTTTATATTTTAAGATTAATTATTTGATACTATAAAAATAAAGTGATTACTGTTTTAAATTATAGTATTTGTTTAGGACTATTTAATAGACTTCTTTTATTTTGCTTCTCGTTTTTTATGTGTTACATTTATTTTTAAACTTCCATTTTTAATTTGATATTTTCCAGGGACAATATAAGTTTTGCCAGTATCTGTAGTCATTCCAGAAAATTGTTGTCTTTTAACATAAACTATTGCTCCATCTAATTCTTTTGGAAAATTCGAATAAATTATTTTTGAACCTTTTCTATTAAGTTTTGATATTGCTTTAATAGTACTGTCTTTAAAACTATCACTTTCAATAATTACTTCAATACAAATTCCATTTACGCAAATTCTAATAGAAGCAACCGATAAGGTTGTTGATGGTTTTGTAATGTTATTACCTTTTAATGAATCCGAGTGATTAGTGCCTGCATAACTAGTAAATACGCATGTGGTCATAATTAAAATTAATAATAAACTTACTTTTGTTAAATTTTTCATCTTGTTTTATATTTTAAGATTATCACCGATTATTCGGCACTGCAAAGATGAAGTAGCTTGCTATTTTTTACTTGTAGTATTTATTCAAAGACGAATATTATTTATGCAAATGCTATGACTATTTATGCATTCATTTGAAGTATTATTGCATGGAAAATCATAACAATAACATTATCAATTAATTAAAATTAAGTTAAAAATTATTTTTTGAAATAATAAAAAAGAGAAAAACAAATTAGAATTACTAATTAATTTCGCTAGGAGAGAAGCCAAATTCTTGTTTAAAGGTTTTGCTAAACCAACTTGGTTCATTAAAACCAGTATCGTAACAAACTTCGGAAACTGTTTTGTTGGTGGTTTCTAACAATTCTTTTGCTTTTTGCAATCGTATTTTCCTAATAAATATTGCAGTTGAAAAAGTACTTAGTGCTTTTAATTTACGATATAATTGTGATTTGCTTAAAAACATATTTTCTGCTAAATGCTTTGCATGGTAATCGGAATTTTCGATATTTTCTTGTATAAAAGTAATTGCTTTTTTGATAAAAATATCATCAATATCGGTTAATTTATCTTTTAATTTTATATTAACCACATCTTTAAATCTGTTGGTTAATAATTTTCTCAAAGAAATTAACTTGCTAATTCTAATTAACAATTCTTCTTTGTTAAATGGTTTTGTTAGATAGGCATCCGCACCAGTTTTTAAACCTTCAATTTTTGATTCTTGTGAGTTTTTTGCAGTTAATAATATTATTGGTATATGGTTAGTTTTTTCATCTGTTTTTAACTTTTTACATAATTCAAAACCATCTACTTTTGGCATCATTACATCACTAATGATGATGTTTGGTGTGTATTCTAGTGCTTTTTCTATTCCTTCTTTTCCATCAAACGCAGTTATAATATTGTACTTGTCTTCTAAACAGGTTTTTATATAAGTACTTACATCTTTATTGTCTTCTACAATAAGTGCAATAGGATTATTGGTATTTAATAATTTTTTATCATGTATATCAATAAGTTTTTCTTTTTCAAGATTATTTTTAATTGGTAATAAAACAGTAAAGGTTGTTTTCTCATTTTCTATACTCTTTACCTTAATAGTACCATTTAATAAATTAATTAATTCTTTTGTTAATGCCAAACCAATACCAGAACCCGAATTATTATTATCTTGATTTACCTGATAAAAACGATCAAAAATTAATGGTATATTTTCTTTTGAAATTCCTAAACCATTATCGGTTACATTAATGATTAAATTAGAATTTTCTTTAGTTACAGCAACAATTATTTTACTATTTTTTTGACTGAATTTTATTGCGTTTGATAATAAATTAGATATAATTTTATTTATTTTATCTTTATCAAAATCCATTTGTAGATTTCGTATTTCATTATAAAATATAATTGAAATTCCTTTTTCCTCACTATATGGTGCAAAACTCTCTACTAAATATTTTAGATGTTTGATAATATCATCATTCACTAAATTTAATTTAATTTTTCCTTTTTCGGTTTTAGCTAAATCTAAAATCTGATTTACTAATTGAAGTAAGTTATTAGAATTTCGCTTTATCATTTCTAAAAAACTATCATTTTTTTCTGGATGAATATTTTCTTTAATGTTTTCAGTCATTCCAAGAATTACTGTTAAAGGAGTTCTAAACTCATGGGTGATGTTAGAATATAGTTTCGATTTTAAATCATCTAGTTCTTTTAAACGGATGCTTTCTTTCTTTTCTAGACTTCTATTTAATTGAAAACTATAAAATAAATAAACGCTAGCTAATAATAATAAAGCATAAAGCAAAAAGGCTAACTTGCTATTATACCATGGCGGAGAAACTTTTAAATTAATGGTTAATGGTTCTTTGGACCATAATCTATTTTTACCTTTACCTTGTATTAACAATTTATAACTGCCAGATTTTAAATCTAAAAATTCAATTTCATTTTGCTTTGTTACAGGATTCCAATCTTGGTCGTTGGGTTTTAATTTGTAAACAAATTCATTACTTTTTGGAAAATTATGATTTAAATCTGCGAAGGTTAATTTTGTAGGGAAATCATTATAATTTAAATTTATTGTTTTCGCTTTAGTTATATTTTCAGAAATAATAGAATTTGATGTTGCATTAATTTCATTACCTTTAATATATAATGAGGTATAAATTAAATCACCTTCGCTATATAAATTTGATAATTCATTAGTGGTAAAATGATTTAAACCGTTTGTACCTCCAAAATAGAGTTCTTGTTTTGATTTATCATTAAATTTGGCACCAAGATTATATTCGGTATTTAATAAACCATCATTAACGGAATAGTTAGTAAATCTAGTATTATTTTTGTTAAATTTGAATATTCCAGAATTTGTAGAAACCCATAAATCATTATTTACATCTTCTAAAATACTATAAATAACCGTGTTTGTTAAGCCGTTTTTTGCACCAAAATAGTTAAAGGTATTATTAAAAATATTAAACTTATGTAAACCATTGTCTGTACCAATCCATAAAATATTTTTATCATTTTGATCTTCTAAACAAGTTAAAATAGAATTACTTTTTAAGGTGTTTTTATGTGTTAAGTTTTTATAGTAATTAGTGTATGTAGGATTGTTAAATTGAGCATCTTCAAAAACTATTTTATTAAAACCACTATCTGTACAAACCCAATAGGTGTTTGCAGAGGTTTGGTTTACAGAAAATGCAAAATTTGAACTTATAGAATTTTCAACTAAAGAAGCTTTAAAATGTTTGAATGTTATTTTATTAGTTTTTAAATCGCCAGTAAATAAATTAACTCCACCACCATAGGTAGCAACCCAAACATTATTTTTGTTATCTATAAAAACACTTCGGGTAATATCATGACTTAAAGAATTGGAATTGTTATTTTCATGGCGAATCGTAATTAAATTTGGTTTTTTAGGATTGAATTTTTTTAAATCTAAAATTGAAATTCCTTTAGTAGTAGCAATCCATAAATTATTGTTAGCATCTTTGGTTAAACCTCTAATTACATTATAAACAAGGTTATTATTTGTGTTTTCTTTAGTTAATACTGTAGTTATATTATTGTTATCAATACAATTTAAACCATTTCTTGTACCAATAAATAAATAATCTTTAGTTTTTAAGATAGAGTAAACATGATTGTTATTTATATTCGGAATACTTTTATTATTAATAGATTTAAAAATTGTTTTTTTGAGCGTTAAAACGTCTAGTTTGTTTGTACCAATCCATAAAACATCTTTAAAATGTAATAAATCATAAACCCTATTTGATGTGATAGAATTAATGTTATTTTCATCACCTTTATATAGTATACTATTTTCAAAATATTTTTTTGTTACATTAAAGTTACTTGTAATGTATAAACCGTTGCCTGTTGCTATAAAGTATTTTGAATTAGAATTTATTATTTTATTAACACTTATTTTTTTTGTGAAATCCTTATTTAATTGAATTTTTTGTGCTGTAGCATTAGAAGTTTCGTAAATATATAAACCATTGCTTGTACCTATCCAAAAATTAAATTCATCATCATATAATGTGTTTATTTTTCCATTTTTATCTGTAATTTTTATTTTGGTAAAACGCATTTCTTTTTCAAGAGTGGCGTAATATAATAAACCTGTATTTGTACCAGCATAAAGAATGTTGTTCTTAATATAGAGTGCGGTTAGATTATTAGTTAACGTTTCATTAAAGTCGAATATTTTAGAAACTTTAAAAGAGTCGTTTTCTACTTCAAATTTAAATAAACCAATATTTAGAATTGTAGCATAGACAATATTGTTATGTCTAATTAAACTAGTACAAGTACCTTTTGTAATAGTTGTTTTGAAAAAAGTATTTAATGATTTGTCATAATAACAAATGCCATTATTTTTTGAACCAACAAAAATAAAGTCGCTAAACTCAATAATTTTTTTAATGTCATTACCACAAATGGAGTTTGGTGATTCAATATCATTTTTAAAAACTTTAAAAGAGTTACCATCATAACGGTTTAGACCTTCTTGTGTGCCTATCCAAACAAAACCAGTTTTGTCCTTAATAATTGTTTGCGCTGTTTCTTGTGACAAACCATCTTCAATGCCATAATGATAAAAAGTATTCTCTTGAGAGAATAATAGATACGGAATAATAATAAAAAGTAACTTTATTATTTTTTGCATGGAATACTTAAAATTGGTTGAAGCAAATTTAATTAAATTTTACTAGTTTTAAATAGATTCTAAGTACATTTTATTTTGTTAGAATATCTATGTTTGAATAAAATAGTAATTTAATTTGTTAATTTAATAGGTTCTACTTCAGTAAAAAATATTGGAAATCTATTTTTCACAATATTTATTTTGTTCTTTAAAGTCAGATTGGAGGTATTATATTTTGCTTTTTTTAAAAGTTGATTAAAAGGTTGATTGTATAATTTTAAGGATTCTCTATTTCGCAATTCATCATAAGCCTTTAATATTTCATTAGTTGCTAAAATATAATTTCCGTATTTTGTTCCTCGTGAACTTTGTAAAGTTACAATAGCTCTATTTGGATGAACAGATGAATAATTTGATTTTTCTCCTTCACAATAGTCACAAAACTCACCATTTTTCCCTTTG
>JAMONN010000124.1 GCA_027065775.1 Flavobacteriaceae bacterium
TGTGTTTTATAATGTTGAAAACCACGCTGTTTATCATAAGCGCCAAAAACTACTTTATCTATTTGAGTCCAATAACTTGCGCCAGCACACATTTGACAAGGTTCCAAAGTAACATATAAAGTACAATTTTTTAAATATTTACCACCAAGATAATCCGATGCCATTGTAAAAACTTGCATTTCTGCATGTGCGGTTACGTCGTTTAATGTTTCGGTTAGATTGTGCGCTCTTGCAATTATTTTACCTTTGCAGACTATAATTGCACCAATTGGCACTTCGTCTTTCTCGAATGCAGTTTGGGCTTCTTCAAATGCTTTTTGCATGAAATAATTATCGTCTTTTGGTTGGAGCATCTTGTTAGTTAAAAGTTTAAAAAGTTAATTTTACAATTTTCTTTTTGGATGAATTGTTCTATAATTTGTTCATTCAAATTACTAAATAATTTATGATTCCCTAAATTAGTTTTAATTTTTAATAAATTATTCTGTTTTAAAATATTTTCAACTTGCTTAGCAACTGCTTCGCCTGAATCTATAATCTTAATTTTATCACCAATAATTAGTTTGATTTGTGGTATTAAAAACGGATAATGACTACAACCCAAAACCAAATAATCTATCTCTTTTTCAATTAAATTGAACAAATATTTCTTTAGCAAAATATCCAAAGCAATAGAATTTATTTTACCAGATTCTATGAGTGGCACTAATCCTTCACCAATTTGTTCTATTATTTCAATGTTTTCTGAAAATTCAGCTGCTTGATTCGAAAATAGTTCACTGTTTAGTGTTCCTTTTGTGGCTAAAATTCCTATTTTTTTAGTTTTGGTTTTTAACGCTGCAGGTTTAATTGCAGGTTCGATACCAATAAATGGAATAGTATAATTTTTTCTAAGAAAATCAATAGCATTGGTAGTTGCGGTATTACATGCAACAACTATTATCTTACAACCTTTTTTGATTAATAAATCTGTGTTTTTTACAGATAAATCTATTATTTCTTGTTTGGTTTTTTGTCCGTAAGGCGCATTTTTACTATCTGCTAAATAAATTGTATTTTCATTAGGTAAAAGCGTGATTATTTCTTTCCAAATAGAAAGTCCGCCAATACCAGAATCAAAAATGCCAATCGGGTTGTTTTGCATTTTACAAAATTACGGATTTTTGTTGGTATAATTTTTGAGAATAAATTATTCTAACTCTTAAATTATGAATTATGAAAAAATGGTATAAAGTAACTATTCCAAAACCTTGTCGTGAAGATTGGAACAAAATGACATCAAATAAAAAAGGAAAATTTTGTGATGTATGTACAAAAACGGTAATTGATTTTACCAATAAATCTACTAATGAAATTCAAGATATTCTATTAAAAAATCACGATAAACGAGTTTGTGGTCATTTTTATAAATCTCAATTAGCGACGATAAATATTGAAATACCTAATTTTATTTTTAAAAAACAATATTCACAAGTACGGATTTTTGCTTTAGCATTATTAGTAACTATGGGAACAAGTTTAATGAGTTGTCAAACTGACGGAAAAGTTAAAAAAATAGAATCTGTTGATATTGTTGATTCAATTCCGAAAACTAAAAAAATTAAGAAAGATTCAATTTTAATTGACAAACCTGTTATTCCTAAAAAACCTCAAAATATTAATCTTAAAGGAATAATAATCCAACCTGTTATGGGAGACATAATCATTGAGCAAGAAAAAAACACCGCTTTAAGTTTTAATCTTGTAGAAATGATTCCTCAATTTAAAAAAGCAAAAGACAATTCAAAAAAATCATTTAATAAGCAAATGGCACAATTTGTTCAAGATAATTTTAATTTAGATATTTCGCCAGATTATAATCTTCCAAAAGGTAAAAAAAGAATTTCAGTTCAATTTACCATAGATAAAACAGGAAATGTTAAAGATATAAAAGTTAGAGCACCAAATAAAACGTTAGAGAAAACTACGATAGAAATGTTTAAGAAATTACCTCAATTTATTCCTGCCAAACACAAAGGTAGAACAGTTGCTATAAAATATAATTTACCTATATATTTTAATGTGGAGTGATTTTAGAATCTGTGATAAATCCGTTTAATCCGTGCCATCAGTGTTCCAATAAAAACCGTATTTTCGCAAAGTGAAAACTAACTTTCTAAAAAACATTAACAATCCAAAAGATTTAAAAAAATTAAATCTAAATGAATTACCACAACTCGCTAAAGAGTTACGTGAATTTATCATTGATATTGTTGCCACAAAAGAAGGTCATTTAGGTGCAAGTTTAGGTGTTGTAGAACTTACAATCGCTTTACATTATGTATTTGACACGCCTAACGATTTATTAATTTGGGATGTTGGTCACCAAGCTTATGGTCATAAAATTCTAACAGGTAGAAAAGATATATTTCATACCAATAGACAATTAAATGGTATTTCAGGTTTTCCGAAAAGAATTGAAAGCAACTACGATGCTTTTGGTGTTGGTCATTCGTCCACTTCGATTTCTGCGGCATTAGGAATGGCGATTGCAAGTAATTTAAAAGGCGATTTGAATAAACACCACATTGCCGTAATTGGCGATGCAAGTATTGCCAGTGGAATGGCTTTTGAAGGTCTAAATCATGCAGGAGTTACCAATGCAAACCTATTAGTTATTTTAAATGATAACGAAATGGGAATCGACCCAAATGTTGGTGCTTTAAAAGAATATTTAACTAGAATAAAACAAGATAAAACCGATTGTAATTCTAATATTTTCACAGCGTTGAATTTCGCATATTCAGGGCCGATAGATGGTCATGATGTTTTTGCCGTTATAACGGAATTAAATCGTTTAAAAACTATAAAAGGACCGAAATTTCTACACCTAATTACTAAAAAAGGGAAAGGTTTAAAACAAGCCGAAGAAGATCAAATAACGTATCACGCACCAGGAAGATTTGACAAAATATCAGGAGAAAGAATTCTGGAAAATGATAAAAACACATTACCAAAATTTCAAGATGTTTTTGGATTAACATTAGTAGAACTTGCTAAAAAAAACGAAAAAATAATTGGTATAACACCAGCGATGCCAACAGGAAGTTCCTTAAAATATATGATTGCAGAATTTCCAAATCGTGCTTTTGATGTTGGTATTGCAGAGCAACATGCAGTAACCTTAGCAGCAGGAATGGCAACACAAGGTTTTATTCCGTTTTGTGCTATTTATTCTACATTTTTACAACGTGCTTACGATCAAATTATACACGATGTTGCTTTACAAAAATTACCTGTGATTTTTTGTATAGATCGTGCTGGTTTAGTAGGCGAAGATGGCGCAACACATCATGGTGTTTTTGATATTGCTTATTTACGATTAATACCTAATTTAATAATTGCCGCACCAATGAATTATGAGGAATTGCGTAATTTATTATATACTGCTCAATTAGGATTAGATTTACCTATTGCTATTCGTTATCCGCGTGGTGTTTTGAATTTAAGCGAAGAGCGAAAAGTGAAGATTGAAAAGTGGAAGACTACTTTCAGAAAAATAGCAATTGGTAAAAGTGAGCGACTTACTTTTGGTAAAAAAATAGCAATTTTAACTACAGGAACAATAGGTAATACAATTATTGAAATTTGTAAAGAAAAAAATTACTCGAAAATAATTTCACATTATAATTTCACTTTTATTAAACCGTTAGATGGCAAATTATTGCATTCTATTTGTGCTAATTTCGATAAGATTATCACTATAGAAGAAGGAACAATAATTGGTGGTTTTGGTTCTTCAATACTAGAATTTATTGCCGAAAATAATTATCAAAACATTTATTTAAAACGACTTGGCATTCCAGATAATTTTGTGGAACATGGAAAGGTTTCGGAATTAAATAAAATTGTCGGATTAGATATTACTTCCATAAAAAAAGAAATAAATTTATTCTCATAAAAAACGACTTCACTAAAAAAGTGAAGCCGTTAATAATTAATAATGTACTTTAAATTATTTAATGATAATTTTATGTGATTCTTTTAAATTGTCACCTGTGAAATTAACTAAATACACGCCACTTTCTAAGTTTACAGAAACCGAAGTTTTATTATTTATAGTTAGTGCTTTTTGATAAACTTTTCTTCCATTCATATCAAAAACTTGCATATCTGCTTTATTAATAGTAGTAGATGCTATAGTGAAATTACCATTAGAAACAGTTGGATAAATACTAAGTGCATTACTCAACTCATTATCACCAACACTAGCAGGGAATTGTGAAAATTGACCTGTAAAAAACCCTCTACCATAAGTAGATGCTAATACTAAATTGTCTGCTGTTCTTAAACTAAAACTAGTTACTTTTACATTTTGCATACCATCTTGTGATTGTACCCAATTTGGTTCTGTATCATTAAAATTTGCAGTTCTCCAAACACCTAAATCTGTACCAATAATAACTTCGTTATCTAAGGTTGGATTCATCATTATACATTTAACTGGTATATCTGGGAAATCACCTTCTTTATTTTGCCAAGTATTACCACCATTTTCAGTAAACCAAATACTTGGTACACCATAATTATGAAAAGTAACCATTATTTCATTTTCGTTTGCACCAAAATCGATTGCTGAAATACTACCAACAAATGCAGGTCCTTGGATATTTGACCAAGTAGGATTTGTATCTGCATTAGATAATTTTAATAATCCGCCAAGAGCAGTACCAACAAGTAAAGTTGTACTAGAAGTAGTGTATGGAGAAACTTTCATTACTGTTGGCGCGCTATTAAGTAACGCGTTAGTTAAATTAGTTCTAACTGGTGAAGTACTGTTTACATTAGTAAATCTAGAAATTCTTCTAGAGCTACCAATAGTTGCATTAGAATATAATATGTCTAAATTATCATCTAATTCAGCAATATTAACAAATGTACCTGTATTTTCTTGAATAATTACATTTAAAAATGCGCCAGATGAGTTCAATCTAAAATAAGAGTTTCCTGTAACTGACGCTATCATATATTGACTATCTTTATCTATAAAACAATACATACCATCTCCTCCAATTACTTCCTGTGAAAAACTGGTAGTGGGAGTTGCATTATTAATAAAGTTTGTACCATTATCTTGTGAACCACCTAAAAATCTTTCTTGATTTATATCCTGTCCTATACCCGCTTTATAAAACTGTGCTGTATTATAATCTCTAAATCTATTTACAATAGTTCCTGCAGCATTTGGTGCGTTAGAAAATGAATTTGCATAAGCAACACCACCATCTGAAAATATTAATCCTTTATTTGAATCTGTAGGATGAAATGTTAAACCATGAATATCTGCATGAGTAAGTGATAAATTTGCTGGTTGCCCGTTACCATTAACCCATTTCGTTATTTGACTCCAATTACCTCCGCTATCATTTGACCTAAAAGCGTCTATACCACCTACATATACTATTTTATCATCATTAGGATCTACCGCTATCATTAAATTATAAAAAGCTTGCCCTCTAGTGAAATCGTTTGCTGGCACCGAAGCTCCTGCATCGACAGGTAATGGCAAAGTTGTTGGGGTAGTATCAAAACCATCTGTGGTTAATTTAATTTGAACAGTGCCTGTTTGAATTAATAAATATATTTTATTTGGATCCGTAGAAGATGCTGCCATTTCAACTCTTCTTCCTCCTGGAGAAACATATTGCTGTATGAACGTATTACCATTAGTAGAAGAAAAAATTGTTCCTCCACCATCACTAAAAGAAGCACTTCTTGTTGTGGACATCCATATTTTATTATCTGATGTAATCATTAAATCGTTTGGTTGAAAAGGATTACCTGCTGGTGTCAATGGTAAATTAACTTGTGTCCAAGTGCCACCATCATCTACTGATTTAAATAAACCTAATTCACCACCAAGAAAATTATTTGCTGCCTCTCCGTAAGTAGATTCAGCAATTGTAGCAAATAATTCTGTATTACCTCCATTATTCCAAGCAATAATATCATTTACATGATAT
Source organism: Flavobacteriaceae bacterium (assembly GCA_027065775.1). Classification (GTDB taxonomy): domain Bacteria; phylum Bacteroidota; class Bacteroidia; order Flavobacteriales; family Flavobacteriaceae; genus S010-17. The sequence goes on from JAMONN010000124.1 coordinate 6,003, forward strand.
TTTCCTGGTACTAAAACTAAACCTGCAGGTAAGTCTTGATCCACATTATTTATAGTAATATTTACTGTTCCATTTAATATTGCATCTTTTAAAATTTGACCATCCGCCAATGATATCATAACTGACGGTATAGTAATTGCAGCATCAGTTCCTCCCATTCCGAAAAGCGAACCAACTACATTATTTACCATTATTACGGCAATAGCACCATTATTCTGTGCATTTAAAACTTTATCTGTAAAATTACAAACACCTCTATCTATAACCGCAATATTGCCATTAATAGCAGCGCCATTTGTTATTGGATCACAAGCATCTATAGGTGATGCTAACACTAAATTTCCAGAAAATGAAGCTGTAATATCTGGCCCAAATGTATTAGATTGAATTGCAATAAAATTACCAACTCCACCTGAATTCACTATTACTTCTGCATCATTAATAAAAGTTGTTGCTCCAGAATTTCCACCAAAATTATGAACCCATGTTTCTCCTGCATCTTCAGATTTCCATATTCCATTACCATTTACTGCGCCCTGTGTATAAGACTCACCAGTACCTACGTACATAATTTGTGAATCATTTGGATCAAAAACTATAGCTGAAACTGCTAAATTCTCTGGAACATTAAGTTTTTGCCAACTAGAAATACCATTTTCAATATTGTCATTTACCCATAAACCTCCACTAACACCGCCTGCAAAAACTCTTTTATTAGTTGGGTCATTAGGGTCATAAATTGCTGCTCTAGTTCTACCTGCAACATTTCTTGGCCCTCTTTCAACCCAAGCATTTAAGTTCTCACCTGGTACTGCTTTATTTTGTATATTTAATTGTTGTTGTAATGCAAATAATTTTTCAGGTTCTGCTTTTCCAGTTTTAGGATTCATTTCTAAAATACTTTGCTCTTCAAAATATTTATTTGGAGGAATACTTAATGCCTTTCTTTCTTCTTTTGATAATCGTAACGCTTTTTGATAAGGATGATTATCAATGAAATTTTTATGATTTTTTCTTAAATTAGAAGTATTATTATCTTTATTTTTAATAATTACCATGGTAATTATCACTAATGATAAAACTGTAAATAATGTAATTTTTAAATTTTTCATGAAGTATATCTTTAATTAGTTTGCTAATATCGTTAAAAAACAACTAAACTCTAAAAAAGCCTACCTTTTAACTTATTATTTAATAAAATTGCCGAACTATCGGACAAACCAGTGACAAAACAGCACATCTGTAATAACCTTTCATATAAAGTTTCATTAATAACTTGATATTTTTCCGGCAACAATTCTATAATTATTTTATCATAATGAGAAGCCTTATTATCAAACTTATTATTTATTGCGCTAACAAAAACAGTTAATATGTTTGTAATAATGTGATAACCTGCAATTTCTTTTTCAATTACATTTTTACTTCTATAAATTTTTTGAACGCTTATTTTAATAATATCATTTATTTGAGCTTCATATTTACTTTTTTCTAATAATGAATTACCAAATTTTCCTTGAAGTATATGTTCTTCATTTTTAATGAAATTAGTAACAACTTCATTGATTAATGTGTTTATAGCTAAAGCTCTTAAATAACTTAATCGGTCTTTTTTAGTACTTAAAGCGTAATATTTTTTGGTGTTTATAGTGTCTTTTACTAATTTGATTAAATATTCTAAAGCAAATTCTTCTTCGACTAGACCTAAATTAATACCATCTTCAAAATCTATTATGGTATAACAAATATCATCTGCGGCTTCGACTAAATACGCTAATGGATGCCTATTAAACGCAATATTATCATCTATTCTTAATTGTGTTAGACCTAAATTTGTTACTACATCTAAAAAGGGTTCTGTTTCATGCTGAAAAAAACCAAACTTTTTATCTACAATATGTCTACTCGGTTTTTTTGGCAAAGATTCTTTTGGGTATTTCATAAATGCGCCTAAGGTTGCATAAGATAATCTTAAACCGCCTTCTACTCCTATTCTGCTTTCAGTTAGAATTTTAAAACCATTAGCATTACCTTCAAAATCTATTAAATCTTGCCATTGTTTTAAAGTTAATTGATCTTTAAATTGGTTACCGTTACCCGTTTTAAAATATTCGCCAATTGCTTTTTCACCACTATGACCAAATGGCGGATTACCAATATCGTGTGCTAAAGCAGCTGCTGCTGTAATTGCTCCAAAATCATTTGCTTGATATCCTTTTTCTATAAGATTAGGGTGTTTTTTTAATAATTCTTTACCAACCATTCTACCTAAAGAACGTGCAACAACCGAAACTTCTAAACTATGTGTTAAACGTGTATGCACAAAATCGGTTTTAGACAATGGTATTACCTGTGTTTTGTCTTGTAAACTTCTGAAAGAATCAGAAAAAATAATACGATCAAAATCTACATCAAACCCTAATCTTGTTTCGTCTTGGTTTATTCGTAATCGTTTTTCGGTATCTCCGAAACGTTTTAAGGATAGAAGTTGTTCCCAGTTCATGTTTTATTTGGTTATTTGGTTATTTGGTTATTTGGTTATTTGTGTAATTGAATCAAAAATAAGCTAATTTATTTTAACTATATATTTATAACTTTAAATACTTCTTTTTAAAAATTATAAATAATGAAAAAGCGCGAATTAGCATCCAAATAGTAAAGGCAATCCAAATGGCATATAATTTTAAATTAAAATAATCGCCAATAAGAAGTGTAGGAATAAAACCTACAAATGTTGCTAAAATTAATACGTTTCTTAAAGTAACTGCTTCGGCTAGACCTTTAAAAATACCATCGTAAATAAAAGCGATTGCGTTTATGGGTTGCATTAAAATTACTAGCCAAAATATGCTGTAAAATAAATCCAGCACCTCGGTTTCATTAGTAAATATATTTCCGATAGGTTTATAGAACAAAAAACAAATGCCGCTAAGGATTAAACTAACAATAATTGTATATTTTATTAAATCTTTACTTAGTAAATACATTTTTCTATACGATTTTTCACCTAATAATTTACCTGAAACTATATTGCCTACGCTAGAAAAACCATCCATAAAAAAGGCGAAAAATAACCAAATCTGAAATGCAATTGTTTGCGCTGCAATATAATTATTACCATATTTAGTAGCATATGCATTTGCAAAATATAATGCTATATTTAGAGCGAAAGCTCGCACAAACAAATTAAAACTTAAAGATAATAAGCGTTTAATTTCTTTATTAAATGGAAAACTAACTTTTAATGAAAAAGGTGTCTTTTTAAGCATTAAAATTAAGGCAATAATTGCCATTATTATTTGTGCAATGACACTTGCTATTGCTGCTCCTTCAATATGCATTGGTTTAATCACATCTTTTATTCCAAAAACCAAAATATAATCTAGAATAATATTTAACACAACTCCAACAATACTAATTATCATTGGATAATAGGTGTTTTGTAAACCTCTAAACACACCGAAAACTGAAAAAACAAATAAAGTAAAAGGTAAACCAATTGCTCTAATTTTGTAATAAGATGTTGCGTATTCTAACACTAAACCATCTGCATTGTATAATTTAAATATTGCGGTAATGGTAAATACTGTTACAAAATAAATTAAGAGACTTAACAGCACATTTATTGTAATTATCTGTGCAGGTAATGTTTTAATTTCATTTAACTTATTCGCTCCTAAATATTGGGCAATTATTGCAGATATTGCGGAACGTGTTTGTGCAAGTATCCAAAATAAAGCAGATAAAAACGAACCTGCAATACCAACTGCTGCTAATGCTTCGGTAGAATTAATTGGTATGTTACCAACTATTGCTGTATCTGTAATGGAAAGCAATGGTTCTGCTATACCTGCAATTATAGCAGGTATTGCTAATTTATTTATTTGTTTAAAGGTTATTTTTTGCACTTTGTAAATGTACTAAAGTTTAAACATAAAAAAAGCTGCTCGATTGAGCAGCTTTTAGAAATATATAATATTTAATTGAATAAATATCTAACACCGACTTGCATTTGCCATCTAGAAGATTGTAAACCAGAATCGTCTATTCTATCTAAATTATCAGCAGTATCTTGATCAAAACTAAATGTTGGAGTTGTACCATCTGCTTGAAAATCTTCAAATCTTAAAAATTGAGATTGATTTGGTCTAAAGTTTACTTTACCCCATTCTTTATTAATTAAATTAGTTAAATTAAATATATCAAAACTTAATTGTAAAGTATTATTTTTAAATGAAAAATCTTGAGCAAATTTAAAGTCAACTACATTACTCCAAGGACCTCTTTCTGCATTTCTTTCTACATAACGACCTCTTCTTGAATCTAAATAATCATTACTAGAAATAAACGCATCTAATTCATCCCAATTTCCTGAAGTTAAGTGAATGTCATTTTCATTTAAAGGTACATAAATAAGGGTCGTGAAATCTCTAGAATCATCATTTTGTATTCTACTTGCTCTACCGCTATATGTATAAGAAAAAGGAGTTCCTTGACGGCCAGAATATACTAAACCAAAAGTAGATTTTAAATTTTTCGACCATTTTTTCTCATAAGATGCATTTGCAATAATTCTACTACCAGCTGAAAAATTAGAACGAGTAACAGGTAAATTAGAATTTTTACCAAGAACATTTTCAATTCCTCTCCATTGTGAACCATTTTGAGATGATGTACCATCAAAAATAGAATATGCATCTCCATAAGAATAAGAAATACTACCTTGAAAACCATTTTTAAACGATTTTGATAATGTACCTACTAAATTCCAAGTTTCTCCTTTAGATGTATTAGACGCCAAAATAATTCTATCATAAGTACTGTCAATTTCATCACCTCTATCGAATGTTGGTCTATTATCACCTGTACCTGTTAAACTACCTATAGCATTTCCTAAATTTAAATTTTCATAATAAATATTAGTAATTGTTTTCTGGTATAAAAAATCTCCAGAAAGTGTTAAACCAGCCCAAGGTAATTTCTGATCAAAGGCAAAATTTGTTTTTACAACTTGTGGTAATTTAAAATCGGAAGCAAACAAGTCAATATTACCACCTGTTTCTCCTGTTCCTGGTTGTGCGCCAACTGGTTGAGAATTAACATCTGGATTAAATGGAGCAATTGTATCACCAAAATCAACATCTTGAAATAAGAAACCACCAGTTACACCATTATTATTATAAGTTCCACCTGGCCAAACTAGAGGTAATCTAGAAGTAAAAATACCTGCACCACCTCTAATTTGTGTTTTGCCTTTACCTTTTACATTCCAATTAAATCCTACTCTTGGTGCAACATGTACGGTTGAAGCAACACCTCTACCAACTCTTGCGCCTTGTAAATCTTTGCCTGCAGCTTCTAATAATTGAACCGTTTCGGTATTAAAGTGCTCATTAACTGCACCATCATCCCAAATTGGCATATCGAAACGAACACCAACTGTTAACTTAAAATTATTATTAATTTGCACTTCATCTTGTGCATAAAATCCAGCTTGAAAAACATTAAAATCGGCAGAACCCGAAGAATCATCTCCTGCACCGTCAGCAACTAAAGAATAACCTCTTAAATATCTATCAATATCTCCATTATAAAAATCTTGTAAATTATCATATTGATATTGTCCATAATTAAAAGCAAAAAATAAGTTTTTAACTGAAGACCATTCGTTATGAGTTCCTAAAGTTAATGTATGTTTACCTTTATAGATTTCAAAATTATTTGTTAATGTCCAAACGTCAGTATTTAATAAATTTGCAGTAGAAAATGGTTCTGCACCAAATTGTATCCCACCATCTCCATCTCTAATAACAACTGTAGGAAACGGATTTCCAGAAGGATCTCTATCATCTCTTACACTAGTAAAACCAATAATTAAACTGTTCCCGTATTTATTTCCAAAACTAGAATTAAATTCTAAAGCAGTTGTGTTTGTTGTTGAAATAAAATTTTCAGAGCCATTTAAGAATCCAATAAATCCTCTATTAGAATTTCTCGCTTCTAAATTTACTGCTTTAGTATAATTATGTTTTAATGATAATTTATGATCATCACTTAAATTAACATCAAACTTAACTGTAAACTTATCACTTTCAAGTGTAAAATCATTTTCATTATAAGCTCCAATATTATATCCATATTGAGTATTTACAAAATCTCTTAACGTTTCTAAACCAGCAGCATTAGTATCTCCAATATAATTTTCAACATTAAATGGTTGTGGTGTTATATCGTCTTGTTTTTCATAATTAAAAAAGAAAAATACTTTATCTTTTACGATTGGTCCACCAATTCTAAAACCAAAAGTTTTTGCTGTAAATTCATTCAATTTTTCTCTATTTTCTCCTTCTGGAGTTAAATCAACAGGTGTTTTACCAGCTAAAGATTCATTTCTTGTAAAATAATAAGCCGAACCTTCAATTTTATTTGAACCAGAACGTGTAATTGCATTGATTGCCCCACCACTAAATCCACCAATTCTAACATCAAAAGGTGCAACTTGTACTTGAAATTGCTCAATAGCATCTACTGAAAATGGAGAGACACCAGTTTGTCCACCATTTGTACCAGAACCTGAAAGTCCAAATACATCATTACTTACAGCGCCATCAACATAAACTGCATTAAATCTGTTATTATTTCCTGCAAAAGATATTGAGAATCCATCATTCCCTTCGGTAATAGAAGCTTGAGGTGTTAACCTAACATAATCAGCAATAGAACGTGATGTAGAAGGTAACGCATTAATTTGTCTTGCACTAATTGTAGTTTCAGAACCTGTTTTATTACCGTCAAACAAACTATTTCTATTTGCCGTAATAACAACTTCTTCTAATTGACTAGCATCAGAAATCATTGATGTGCTAATATTTAGAGTTTGTCCTAATTGTAAAAAAGTGTTGATTTTTTCAAAATTCTTATAACCTACATAAGAAGCAATAATTTTGTATGGACCACCAACTTTCATATTAGAAATTCGGTAATGACCATCAAAATCTGTAACAGAACCATAAGTTGACCCTGTTGGAGTGTGAACTGCTGAAACATTAACACCGCCAAGTGGTTCGTTATTTTCATCTAAAATAGTTCCGTTAATTGCTGATCGAGTATTACCTTGACCAAACATTGCAACTGATACTAAAAGCATCACTACAATTAAACCTAAATTTGAAATTCTTTTCATTTTGTTTGATTTTAATTAAATTTAATTAATTCGATTTGTTTGAAATTAAATATTTTTGCAAAAGTAATGTTGTTAAATAAGTTGAATGTTACCAAATTGTTAATAAACGTTAAATTCACTTTGCAAAAGTACATTAGAATATCTAATGTTTTTCAAAAAAATGAAAATAATATTAACATTTTATTAAGAATTCTGAATTAACAAAAATATTGATTGTTAGTTTGTTATGAAACAAACTGCTTTAGAATGAATATTTTTAAGAACTCAATTGCTTATTCGCTAATTCTTTTCCTAACTCTACACCAAATTGGTCGAAACTATTAATATTCCAAATAACACCTTGTACAAATGTTTTATGTTCGTACAAAGAAATTAGGTTTCCTAAATTTTTTGGTGTTAATTTTTTTACAATAATTGTAGTAGAAGGTTTATTACCAGTAAATATTTTATAAGGTAATAAAGAGTTGATCTTTTGTATTTCGCCTTTAGTTTTTAATTCTAAGTGTACTTTTTCTTTAGTTTTACCAAAAGCGAGTGCTTGAGATTGTCCAACTAAATTTGCTAGTAATTTTTTATGGTGATCTGTATTGCCATAAAGAGATTCTTCAAAACCTATAAATTCTACAGGTATCATTTTAGTACCTTGGTGTACTAATTGCATAAAAGCATGCTGCATGTTTGTACCTACATTACCCCAAATAATATTACCAGTTTGATAGTTAATTACGTCGCCATTTCTGTCTACAGATTTACCATTACTTTCCATCATTAATTGTTGTGTAAATGGTACAAATTTTTCTAAATATTGTGAATATGGTGTAATTATTTCTGTTTCTATTTGATAGAAATTATTATACCAAACACTCATTAATGCTGACAAAACAGGTATGTTTTCTTTTAAATTTGTGTTTTTAAAATGATTATCCATTTGGTTTGCCCCTAACAATAATTCTTTAAAATTGTTAAAACCTAAACTTAATGAAATACTTAAACCAACAGCAGACCATAATGAAAATCGACCGCCAACCCAATCCCACATGGTAAAAGTATTATTTTTATCAATTCCGAAATTTTTTACTTCTTTATGATTGGTAGAAACTGCAACGAAATTATGTTTTATATCCTCTTTTTTTGTTCCGAATTCTTGAGATAGAAACCATTTTTTTATGGTGTTTGCATTTGTAATGGTTTCTTGTGTAGTAAATGTCTTAGAAACAATTACAAATAAGGTAGTTTTAGGGTTTAAATTTTGTAATAACTCCTGTAAATAATCGCCATCAATGTTAGAAACAAAATGTGTGTTAAGATGATTTTTGTAATAACGTAAAGATTCCACCACCATTTTTGGACCTAAATCAGAACCACCAATACCTATATTTACTATATCTGTAAATTTTTTGTTAGCATAACTTTTTAATTCTCCTGAAATTATTTTATCAGAAAAAACTTTAACCTTATTTAAGGTTTCTTTTATTTCTGGAATAATATTTTTTCCGTCAATTTCAATTTTATTAGCCTTAAAATCTCTTAAAGCAGTGTGTAAAACTGCCCTATTTTCAGTAGTGTTAATTATGTCGCCAGCAAATTGTTTTTTAATAGCATCTTTTAATTGACATTCGTTTGCTAAATCTACTAATAAATTTAAAGTTTTATTGGTTATTAAATTTTTAGAATAATCAACTTTAATTTCATTACTACTAAAACTTAAATCCTCTTTTCTATTTTGATTTTTTTGAAATGCTTTTTTTAAAGAAAAATTTTGATTTTCTTTATAGTGTTTTTGTAATTTTTGCCAAGCAATTGTTTTGGTTGGGTTTTGGTTTTTTAGCATTTTTTATTATAATTCGTTACATTGTTTTTTAATTTCTTTGATGAAGTTTTTACTAATTCTAAAATTTGTTTTTTCTATTTCAAACAAAATATTAGAAACTGATTGTATAAACCCTTTCTCTTTGGCAATGATAAAAACTCCAATCGTTCCAGTAATATTTAGTTTTAAATCAAGTGCTTTCTTTCTACCTTTTAGTTCATCAATAATTAATAAATGATTATTATTTTCCATTGCTAACACTATAGAACTTGCTTCGCCTTTATCTAAAGTAATTTCGAGTTTTTGCTGAAAATCAATATCGCTAGGGTTTTTAATTTTAATAAATTTAGGAAGTGGTTTTTTATATTCTTCAGCAACTACATTTGTTACAAAAACTTCTTTATAAATTAATTTTAAAATGTTTAATTTATTAATTTTATCGAGCAGAATTAAACAACTTGTATCAGATACTATAATTTCTTGCATTTTTTATATCATTTTCTAAATCGGATGCTGGATAATTAAATATAGAAACACCGTATTTTGATAATAATTCCATAAAAGTTTTTTTGGATAAATTTACCATTTTAGCAGCTTGTCCCATAGTTAATTTTCCTTTTTCGAAAAGAATTGCCGCCACTAATATTGTAGTGTCTTTTTCATCTAATTCTACTGAATCTGGTATGTTTAATGTAATGGTCTTCATAATAGCATCAAATATAATACTTTTTATTTTAATTTTTAAAAGTCGATGAATCTTTCTTGACCTCTAGATTTTCTGTTATTTCTAAATTTTTATATGATATAGCATCTAATTCCGATTTAATCGATTTTATATATTCTTTATATAAAGGTACTATTTCTTTTTTCATAGGATCTGCAGAAGGTAATTTTTGTCTAAACGGATCTACTTGTCTGCCATCTTTCCAAAAACGATAACAAACATGCGGGCCAGAAGTACTACCAGTCATACCAATCCAACCAATTACATCGCCTTGTTTAACAAAGTCGCCGACTTTTACTTTACGTTTTTTCATGTGTAAATACTGCGTAGAATATTTATTATTATGTTTTATTTTTACGTAGTTGCCATTTCCTCTACGTTTATATGCTGATTTAGAAACTGTACCATTTGCAGTAGCAATAATTGGTGTGCCAATTGGTGCTGGAAAATCGGTTCCTTTATGTGGTCTTACTCTATTTCCGTAATGTTTAATTCTACGCTTTAAATTATATCTTGATGAGACTCGAGAACTAAACTTTAAAGGTGCTTTTAAAAATGCTCGTCTTAAATTATTGGTTTCTTCATCGTAATATTCTGTGATGTTTTTAATAGAATCGGTTAAATATCTAAAGGCATAAAATGGTTTTTTATTATGTTCAAAATATGCTGCTTTTATATTACCAATGGCAACCGAAGTAGTATCATCTATAAATTTTTCTTCGTAAATTACTTTAAATTTATCGCCTTTTTGTAAGTGGTAAAAATCAATTGTCCAAGCGTAAATATCTGACATTGCGTAGGTTAATCCGTAATTTATGCCTTGTTCTTCAATTACATTGGAAAGATTTGATGTAACCACACCAGAAGCAGTTTTGATGACCGTTTTTATTTCCTTGCGAATAATTTTAGCGGTTATTGAATCTCTAAAATCATAAATTACCGTTTCAATTCGGTTACGTTTATATATAAAAACTTGTGCTTTTTCTAAAGAATCTTTACTTGCTAAAATAGTGTATTTTTTCTTTACCCTTAGATTTTTTGCTATATCAAAAGTACTTTTTGTTACATTCGCAATTTTAAGAATCAACGGATTTTCAACATGATTTCTATCTAAAATAATACCGAAAGTTTCGTCTTTTTTAACTTCACTTTCAATGACTTTAAAATCATCTAAAATATAACCAAAACGTTTTTTGATTATTGGCTTTTCTACTATTTTTTCAATAGTTTTTTTCTCTTCTTTACAAGATAATAAAGTTATAATAAGTAATAGGTAAAAATATCTCACTAGGGTTGGTTTATTAGGTAACGTCAAAAGTAATAATTATTTTAAAAATTGGTACAGAAACTTTATCAATTAACTTTATTTAACAGAATCATGAACCATTGTAGTGTTTCCACCATTCCAATTGGTTAAAATATCGGTAGCAACTTGTGCGCCACTTCCTGCCGCAATGGTAAATTGAGATCTAAAACCTGCTAAAACACCAGCAACATACATATTGTTTGTTACTAAATGGTTTTCATTTCTTAATTGAAGTCTTTTTTTATCCTCAGGTAAATTTTCATGTGGCATTAAGTATTTTGTTAAACCTTCTATTTCAGTTAAATTAGATGTACCAACAGCAACCACTATTTTAGCAGCTTGATATCTTTTTTTATTGGTTGTTACCATTAAAGAATCTTTTAATTCAAGTATCTTATATACTTTTTCTTTTTCGATTATATGTATATGAGGATATAGTTCTTGTAATTGTAATTTACCGTTTTCTAAAATTTCTTTTCCTGTAGTATTAGGTTTTAAACCTAATACATTGTTAAATAATGCGTTATTTAAAGCAGATGATTTTTGATGTAGGATAATACCAATGGTTTTATCGTTTGCACATAGTTTATTTTGGGCAGAACCCAATACTAAAGCGCAAGACATACCTGCAACACCGCCGCCAATTATTAAAACATCGAATGCTTTCATATTTTATTGTTTATTGAATTAAACCTTGGATATTTGTAGCAAACAATTTTACTGCAATGGCTAATAAAATTACACCAAACACTTTACGAATTACGGCAATACCGCCTTTACCAAAAAATTCTTCTATTTTCTTTGAGAATTTTAAAACGCCATAAACAAAAATCATATTTATTATTATGGCAATAATAATATTAACATTTGCATATTCCGCTTTAAGCGAAAGAATAGTTGTCATTGTTCCTGCTCCTGCAATTAATGGGAATGCTAACGGTACAACACTTGCTGTTTCTGGAGTGTCATCTCTAAATAATTGTATGCCTAAAATCATTTCGAATGCTAAAAATAATAACACAAATGCTCCTGCAACTGCAAATGAATTTACATCTATACCTACTAAATTTAAAATTTCTTTACCTACAAATAAAAACGAAATCATAATAATTATAGCAACTATTGACGCTTTTTCTGATTGTATATGACCTACTTTTTGGCGTAAATCTACAATTATTGGTATGCTACCAATAATATCAATAACGGCAAATAAAACTAGGGTTGCTGTTAGTATTTCTTTTGGATCTATATTCATTTTTTAAGTTTTTATTTCTTTTAGGTAAAATTCTAACTAAAAAAACCCTACTTAATTTTAATTTAGTAGGGTTTTTATAAGTCATTGTATAATCTTAATTCCCTTTTATAACAATATTATCTATATTATATCCTGTTGTCGCATTTGGATCAGAACCTTCATATAAAAAAGCAATATTAATAGTTCCTTCAAGGCATGAAATATCTATAGGGTCAACCGCAGAAAAATTACCAAAACCACCTGATGGTCCGTTTGGTATGGTGGTATTTGTATCTAACCAAGTAGCTGTTTCTACATCATCTATAAAATCTGTTGAGACTAATATACTTAAGACTACACCACCATCAAAATTTGCTTGAATATCCAAATTTAATTTTTCATCTGTAGTAGCATCTAAATCAATAGAAGGTGATACCAGCCAAGTTTGTATATCTATTTCAGCAGATCTAAAACCTGAAACATCTACAAAATTATTACCATTATATTCACCTGCTTCAAATAGAGTACTTCCACATAAATTTACATTAACCCAACCCTCATTAACAAAACTATCAAACAATTCAAAATCTTCATTATAAATAGTTACATTACCATCAATTGTTGAGTTACAGTTTAGTACTTCTCTTATTTCAGGATCACACCTACCTTCTTCTCCGTTTTCAAAAATAATATTTGATATGCCATTTATTTTAAAAATATATTTTTCATTTCTAAAATCTCTAGCAAAAATACCATCAACAGATCCTTGTCCGCTAGGCAGATTTACCGATTTAAAATTAGCAAAACTACTAGTGCTTAGATTTATTACATAACAATTTACAGAACAGTTTCGTAATGCTCTTTCGCCTTGAAAACGATTACCAACTTCCGAGGCAAATGTTACTGGATTTTCTCCAAATACTGATTCTCTTGGGAACTGCATATCTATTAACCTAACAAAAATGTTTTCTATGGTATCATTCACATTAAAACCGTCAACTTCTTTTGGTGTAATTGTTGCAATTTCTAAAGTTCTAGCTATAACTGTATCTAATATATTAGGGTTAATTTTACTTACTTCTATTTCTCCACCACCATCAACTTCTGTTGGACCACCTATAGACAACACACCATTGTTAATACCTAAGAAAAGACCATTGGCATTAACTATAATTTTTCTACCAAACTCATAAATTGTATATAAAGGATTTTCATTTATCATTATTTTTATACCAATCGTTGGGTCTAAATTTACATCTTGAATGATTAGTTCTTCAAAGAAATTACCTGATTCATCACTACTAATTACATAACCAAAAAAAGGTGTTTCTTCTGTAAGTTCTAACGTTAATTCGCCATTTTGTATTTGTGACATTATAGTATTAACAACTTCATTAATTTCTGTTTGAGTTGGAGTGGCATCTAAATCTATTAAACCTTGATTATCTGCTTCACGACTTAAAACATCGGTAATAAAACTACTCATAGATGATGCTGTTTGCCCATCTATAATAGTATCAATTACTTCTGGTGCAAAAGTATCTTCATCTTCACATGAAGATAAAAAAGTTATTGTGAAAAATAACAGTATGTATTTATATAATTTAATTGTTTTCATAATTTATGTTTTTAATTACCTGTTATTTCTATATTATCTATATGGTATCTTGTGGTTGCTGTTGGGTCTGAACCTTTGTATAAAAAAGCAATATTTATTTCGCCATCTAAACAAGAAATATTAGTTGGTTCAACCGATTCAAAATCACCAAAACCACCAGATGGTCCGCCTGGAATTATTGTTTCTAATTCTACCCAATTTGCTGTAGTAACATCTCCAGTAAAATTGGTAGAAGCCATTACTTTTAAAATATTTCCATTATCATAATTAACTTGTATATCAAAATTTAGCTCTTCACCCGTAGTATTATCCATATTTATAGTTGGCGTAACTAACCAACTTGTAATTACATCTTCACCTGAGTTAAAACCAGATATTTGTGCGTAAGAGTTGCCTTGATAATCACCTACAATCCAATCTGTATTTCCATCGCTTACATTAATACTTGTCCAGCCTTCAGCATTGTAACCGCTAAAAGATTCGAAATTTTCTTCAAAAATTGCAGATCCACCACCACTTTCACCTGTACATTGAAAAGGATCACATCTATCTCCATTAAAATTAATATCGGAAGGAAAATTTATATTTAAATTTAAAGTGTTTCCAAAGAAATTTTGTGATAAAACACCATGAATAACACCTCTACCTATTGGTAAGGTAAGTGATGTGAAATCAGAAAATGTACTTGTACTTAATATAATAGAACCTGAACTTTCTACGCAACTTTCTAAAAAACGTTCGCCATCAAATTCGTCTAAAATATTAGCAGCAAAAGTTGCTATTTCTGGGAAAATTTGATCTCTTTTAAATTGAAGGTCTTCTATGGCAACAAATTGATTTGTTGATAAAACTAAGTTTGGATCTGTTAAATCAATTAATTTAGGAATAATAGTACCCAATTCTGGAGATCTGATAATATATTCATCTAATAATGATTCTGATATTTTTTCTAAACGACCATTACTATCTAAAACTCCTAATGTTAGTAAACCATTTGCTACACTTATAGATAAACCATCTAGTTTTATAAAAACTTTACGGCCTAATACAAATTTAGTAAATAACGGATTTACATTTACATTAATTTTAATTCCAAAAGTTGGGTTTTCTAATTTATCTTGAATTATTAATTCTTCAAAAAAGTTTCCTGCTTCATCGCTAGAAATTACATACCCAGAAATATAATTTCCTGTTTCATCAAAAGTTACTGGGATGATATTGAATCTGTCATCAAAAATGTCTATATACTCATTAATAGTAATAACATTACCTCCAGATACAGTCTCAGTATTACCATTATTTTCGTTAAACAATTGCCCTGCAATAGCGTTCATATTAATAATGTTTTCATCTGCTATATTAGGATCCACAATAGTTAAATCTGGTGTATCAAAATCATCTTTTCCATCATCTATACATGATGTTATAAAAAGCATCGCTAATAAAAGAACGACAATACTACTTAATTTTATGTTTTTCATGTTTTTCATATTTTAAAATCTGTAATAAAGGTTTACAAAATAAGTTGTTCCGTTTCCGAAGAAATATCTATTTCCAAAAACTTCGCCATATTCTCTAGATTTATCTTCTAATAAATTTCTGTAATTAGAATTTCTAGACTGCTCAAAACCTCCAGTTTTATATTCTTTATCTAATACATTATTAATTGTAGCGAAGAAACCAAATGTATTACCGTTTACTCGCCATGATTTACCACCAACTATATTTACTAATACATAACTATCAAATTTTTCTTGTTTTAATAAATCTCTTGCTATATCTTCGTCATAATCATTAAATGGTAATCCATCAAAATCGCTAGTAAAATTAGCAGATCGGTTTAATTGACTTACACCAATGTAAGCATTATTATAATAATTGGTTGTTAGACCAACATTCCAAAAAGTTGGATCTCTATATTCCAACCCAAATTGAACTGCTGTTTCTGGTCCAGAACCTAAGTGATAGTTTTCTAATTTTGTTGTACCATCACCAAAAGTTAATGCACCATCAAAATCATCACTTGTTAAATATAAATTAGGATTATTAGCATAAGTATATTGACCCAAAGAAGCTGCCGCTTTTAAGTTTAATGTTGGTACAATTTGATATTCAATACCAAGTTCTAAACCCATATTCTCTTTTTCGATATTGGTTAATACTTGTTGTACAAATGCGTTTCCTTCACCAAAACCTTGACCTGATAAATTTTCCGTAAAGAAAAACCCTATATCGGTAGCATCTTCTGTATAAGAATAGAAACCAGTTATTTTTGCCTTTACTTTTGGAGACCTTAAAATATAACTTATATCGGCACTTTTTATTGCTTCCGCTTCTAACCCAACAATAATATTATTATTTTGTCTGGAATTATTAAACGTATTTCTGATTGTTGGTGCTTTAGTTAGGTATGCAGCGTTAAAATTAATTAAATGACGACCAGATAATTTATATGTTGCACCACCTTTTACGCCATAAGTAGTAAAATCTACTTCTTCACTTTTACCTAAAGAATTATTTAAAAAACTTCCATTTTGATACAAACCTGTTCTTTGATATGTTGTATTAGTTAGGTTAGCGCCTAAAAAGAAATCTACCTTATTATAATTAAATTGTGCTTGAGCAAATGCAGACATTACGTTTGAATCTATCTCAAAGTTATATTTATAACGATCGCCTTCACCAACTATTCTATTTCTATTTAATAAATCACTTTGTGCAATATCACCAACTGTAGTATCTGACCCTTCTTCTGCAAAGAAATCTACATCTAAATAACCTGTACCGCCAAGTAAATCATTAATCTCCGCATAATTTTCACTTTTTAATGTGTTGTAAGAAAAATTTGCGTTAAGCGTAATGTTATCGGTTAAAGCAGAGTTTAAAATAGTATTAAAGGTTATGCTAGTATCTTCATTAATATCTTCTTGTAATACGTAAATAGAGTTTTCTGAATTTTGATTTGCTTCATAAAAATCACTCCAATTTACTTGACCATTTCTGATAAATTCTCGTTCAGAAGTAAATGCCTCTTGAAAATCACCAGGTGTTGGATTCGGAAAACGCAAAGCATAACTTGGCAACCTTTGATAGTAGTTTCCGAAAGGGTTTCTAGCACCTCCAGGGAATGTTTCTTGACCATTTACTACCGACAAACGAGTACCGCCATTATCAATACGTGTATTGCCTATTGTACCAAACTGATAAGCAACATTAGTATTTAAGGTCGTTTTTTTATTAATATTCCAAAAGTGATTTAACATAAAAACTGGCTCTTCGATTTCTCTTAATCTAGAGTTTCTGTTTTTACCAGCTTGTTTTCCCCAATTAGGATTGTATTTTATACCTTTTAAATCTTTTGCTTCTTGTGTAATAGAAGTTGCTCTACCTCTACGGTTTGGTGTATAAAAAGAGGTGAAGTTTAAACTATGTTTGTCATTTAATTTTTTTTCTACAGATAATGCAATCGAATTTGCATTATAACTTGTACCATCTTTATAACCTTCATCACCATATCTTCTACCAATAGTAATAGAATATGCCCAATTATTTGCTAATAAGCCTGAATTATATGATGCAAGAACTCTACCTGTATAACTTCTGTTAGAATTAGCATACGATATTTGACCACCTTTTCTATATTCAGATGCTCTCATTATTATATTTGTAGTTCCTGCAATGCCACCAAATGTATATTCAGATGCTGATATACCTTCTGAAAAAACACGGTTTCGCTGTGCATCATTAATACCACCCCAATCTGACCATTGTGGTCTACCGTTAAATTGCTTATTCATTTCAATACCGTTAATTAACACTTTTCCGTTTTCAGAACCTAAACCTCTTGGTCTAAAAAAAGTTGCACTAAAATCGAAAGCTGCTGCTCTTTGAAAAACGGTTCTACCTGATGATAATAAACCCGCAACATTATCTGCTCCGCCATTATCATCACCTTGATCTAACTCATCATCGGATAATGAGATTGTACTTTGGTCAATTTCTTCTGCAAAATCTTCAAAAAGAGAAATTTCTCCTAAATCGATTGTTTTGTCAGAAATTTTTACAGGAAATTGTTGTGTTTCAAATCCAGAAGATTGAATTTTAACAATTTGATTTCCGTTAGGGACATTTTTCAACACAAAAGTACCATTAGTGACAGTTTTCTGCGAAAGTGATGTTCCGACAATAGATATCATTACATCGGCCATTGCTTTTTCAGTTTCAGAATTTACAATTTTACCTTTTACGGTTTGTTGTGCAAACATTCCAAAAACTGAACATATACCAAGTAAGGATACAATAATATATTTTTTCATATTTATAAATTAAATAATTTGATTTTGTTAAACTTTGCAAAAGTACTATATTTAATATGTCTATTTTGTTAAATTTTAATTTAATATTAACAATTTAATGACTTATTTATCTGTATTTTAAAACATTTTACCTTTTGGTATGAATATTGTTTTTAAATTTGCAATCTTACAATTACAATTTAATCTTAAAAATAAATAAATGAAATTCTTTAAAATTATTCTATTTGCTATTATCTTTATTGGTTTTAATGGCTTTGCTCAAAAAAATGATAAGCAATATCAAATTAGAACCATCGCTTTTTACAATTTAGAAAACTTGTTTGATACCATAAACGACCCAACTAAATTAGATGAAAGAAGTCCTATTATGGATATGAAAGCAAAAAATAGAGCAAAAGCATATTGGGCTAAAATTGACAATATGGCAAAGGTTATTTCTGAAATTGGTGTTAAAAAATCAAAAACAAGTCCTGCTATAATTGGTGTTTGTGAGATTGAAAATAGAGCAGTTTTAGAAGATTTAATTGCGCATGATAAATTAAAGAAGAAACATTATGGTATTATTCATTACGAATCTCCTGACGAAAGAGGAATTGATGTTGCTTTATTATACCAAAAAAGATATTTTAAACCTATAGATCATAAATCATATACTTTAGATATTCTTAATCAAAATGGTAAACGAAATGACACTAGAGATCAATTATTAGTTACAGGTATGTTAGATGGCGAAATCATTCATTTAATTGTAAATCATTGGCCTTCAAGAAGTGGTGGAGAACAAAGAAGTAGACCTGGTAGAGAAAAAGCCGCAGCATTAAATGTAAAGATTATTGAAGATTTAAAAGAACAATATCCAAATCCTAAAGTAATTATTATGGGCGATTTAAATGATGACCCTATTAATACCAGTGTTAAAAAGGTTTTAGGTGCAAAAAGCAAAAAAGCAGGTTTAAAAGATGGTGATATATATAACCCAATGGCGGATATGTTTAGAAGAGGTTTAAGCACTTTAGGTTATCGTGATAATATTAATTTATTTGACCAAATTATGCTAACATCACCATTAATTACAACTAAAAAAGATTTTTCAAATTACAAATTATATAAAGCAAATATTTTTAATCCTAGATATTTAACCAATAAAAAAGGTAGATGGAAAGGTTATTCGTATAGATCTTGGTCTAATGGCACTTTTACTGGCGGTTATAGTGATCATTATCCTGTTTATGTATATTTAATTAAAGAGAAGAAATAGTTTTTACTACAAGTAAATTTTCAACCTTCAAGCATTAATATTTATAGAAATATTAATGCTTGAAGGTTTTAAACAACAATATTTTATTTTTCAATTATAAAATAAAATCATTTTAAAATTAGAATTTATTTGAAAATGCTTTTTTAAATTTACAAATCCACTCTTTTATTTTCGTAATTTAGCAACTAATTTAACCAACTAAAAATAATATTATGATGACAATGATGCATTCTTTTTGGGCATATTTAGTACTAATCCTTTTAGTAGTTATTGTACTGAAAGCAATAACCAGTTTCAAAAAAGAATTTAAAGATATCGATTTACGTTTAGCACTTTTTACTTTAATTGTTTCACATATTCAATTAATATTAGGTTTAGGAGTTTATTTTTCTTCGCCTGCATTTAAAAGTTTAAAAACAAATGGCATGAAAGGTATGGATAGCGCTACAAGATTATTAGCAGTAGAACATCCATTAATGATGATAATCGCTATTATTTTAATAACTATAGGTTACTCTAAACACAAAAAGAAAACTACAGACGAAAGTAAATTTAAAACAATTGCTCTTTTCTACGGAATTGCACTTATCTTAGTTTTATCTAGAATTCCTTGGGGTCAGTGGTTTTAGTTTTTTAAAAACTTCTTGAAAATTAAGGACGAATCTGTTAATAACTGAATATGATAAAGACCTTTTTGTAGTTGACCTATATTTATTGATTCTTTATATTTAGTTGTGAAAAGTAACTTTCCATCCATGGAATAAATCCGTATTTTATTGATTTTTAAATTATTAGATGAAATGTATAATATATCTGAACTTGGATTTGGAAATATATTAATAGTTTGAATAGTGTTATCAGAAACTCCTACGGTAACACTATTTATAATACCAATACCATCTAAATCGAAACCTCCAGAAATAAAATTAGTGGGATATGGGTCATTTACAATATTATCTAAACTATCATGAGTAGCATAAGTAGGATTGATAGTACCAACAACATCAATTAATTTTATATAATTAATGTTATCTAGATTTACAGTAGTTCCGTTTACTAGTTCTAATAAATCATCTAAATCGAATGGTGTTCCATACGGATGAATATATTTTCCTGCAAAATTACCTACGTATCGAGCATTCATATATTCAAAACCTCCTATTTGAATATCTGACGGAATTTCGGTAACTGATGGAAATCGAACATATTCAACACCATCTGTACTTACTTCTACAAATGCCAATTCTAAAAAAGCCGTTTCTGAACCTTCTTCTTCAAAAAAAGCATTTTCGAAAACTACAAAATCAAATCCATTACCATTTATTATTACACTATCAAACGACAATACTGCTTGTCCGCCATCTCCTAAACTAACAATATTAGGTGTGTTACCAATGGCATTTACAGCTTCGCCAAATGTAACAAAACCACCTGCTTGATTAGCAATATCTTTATAGCCTCTTGTTATAGTTACATTAGTTGCCCAATTAGTAATACTTAAATCGTCTTTATGTATTGCTATCGAACCTTCAAAACCTACTTGTGGCGGAAAAGATTGTGCTTTTAAATTAATTATAAATACAAATAATATAGTCGAAATTATGGTTTGTTTACACATACTATTTAATAATTAACTTTCTTAAAATACTTGTGTTTTCCCCTTCGATTTTAATAAAATAAATACCTTGGTTACTATTATTAAAATTGATTTTTTCTGTTTCTAAACAATTTTCTTTTCTAAAAATAACTTTTCCGTTAAGGTCAGAAATACTAATATTAGCATTTAATACATTCGTTATGTTAATCCTATTTTTAGTTGGATTAGGGTAAATACTAATATTGTTTTCTAACAAAACGTCCTGATTACCTAATGTTTCTGTAAAAACTATATCGTCTAAACCAAAATAAAAAGGTGTGAAATCATCTAATGTTTCTAATTGAAATTTTAAACCGCTTACGTTACCTAAACTACTTAAATCAATTATGGTCCAATCTTCAATAATATATGCATTACCGTTAGTGAAATCTGCTAAATTAAATTCTACGGTTTCTCCTAAAGTACCATCGTCAAAAACAGCAGTAATTATTAATTTTAAAAAATCTCCTGCAACGTATGTTCCAGTTCCAGAACCATCTGTTCCGTTCATATAATGGTATGTCCAAACACCATTTGCAACCATAATTGAAGAAATATTAACTGTTTCGTTAAAAGTCATGGTGTCTCCAAAAGTAAAAACAAAACCATAATTAGAGGATCCGTTTGCACCGCCACCAGCAGATGAATATGCAGAGTAATTGGTAAAACTTGCTGTAACTAAATCTGTTTGATTTGAATACGCAAAACCGCTCCAAAAATCAAATGTACCTGTATTTGTATAATCAACATAAAAATTTGCAATATCTTCGGAATACGTAATATGTTGTGATTCTCCACTGCCTGTATAATCTGTTGATCCGTTATAAAAACCAGATTCTGGAACTGTTAAAGTTTCAAAGTTTATTGTTGTTTGTGCGTAAAATAAGTTTGTAATGCATGCAATACTGATGAATACTATTTTTTTCATTATTTAAAGTTGTTATAAAAACTAAGGAACAATGAAAGATAGACACACAAGATTGTCATACCTCTACTTTTTTCCCGAAAGTTTTTGGTTAATATAAAATAGGCAGGTATTCTGACTCATTCCGTATCTTAAGTGCCTTCCCATTTTATTACAAAACAGTGGCGTAAATACTCAAAACGTTGAAACTTACAGCAGCGGGAACTGTTACCGAATTTCACGGTATTCCCTTTTAAAGCAATATTGCTCACCTAAATTCGATGCGAATTTAGGTGAAATAAATATATTTATGTGGAAATTATTTTAAATTTTGATTTTAAAAAAAATACTAATATATAATTAATTGTAAATAAGTAAATTAAATCTAACAATACTGTGAGTTTCAAAAAAACAATCAAGAAAGTAAAAAGAAAACTTAAAGTTTAGTATAAATAATTACTTTTTGTAAAAAAAATCCAATCTTTAAAATAAAGATTGGATTTTTATAATATTGGTAATCTATATACTAACCTTCACAACTAGTACATTCTTTTTTCTGCTTAAACTTTTGCGCAGCATTCATACTATGTTGATAATACATTGATTTAACACCAGATTTCCATGCTTGTACATAAATATTATTAACGTCTTTTACTGGCATGTCAGGATGTACCATTACGTTTATAGATTGTGCTTGATCAATATGACTTTGTCGAACTCCTGCTTGATAAACTATTGCTAATTGATCTAATTCTGCAAACGTTTTGAAAACTTCTTTTTCTTGTTCGGATAAAAAGTTTAAATGCTGTACAGAACCATCACGATCTCTAATACTTCGCCAAGTATCTTTAGTATTTTCTCCTTTTTCTTCTAATAATGTTACTAAAAACGGATTTTTAATAGTAGTCTTAATTTTAGCAATGTCTTTTACATAACAGTTAGACCAAATTGGTTCGATACCTTGAGAAACTTGTCCTAAAATAAATGCAGATGAAGTTGTAGGAGCAATAGCATTTAATGTTGTATTACGTCTTCCGTAACCTTTTAAAATTGCTGGTTCGCCATATATTTCTGCCATCTCTTTAGATGCATTATACGATTTTTCTTTTATAATTTTAAATATTTCATTATTTAACATAAAGGCTTCTTCGCTTTCAAACGGAATCATTTTAGATTGCAATAACGAATGCCAACCTAAAGCACCTAAACCTAATGCTCTGTTGTCTTTTGCAAAATTATATGCTTTCTCCATAAAAATGAAGGTTAATCTATCATCACGATCTGTAGAATCTTTATAAACTTCTAATTTAGTGATGAATTCTTCCATTACAGCATCTAAGAAATACGTTAATGTTTCTACTGCATCAGTATCTTTCCACTGGTCATAATGTAATAAATTAACCGAAGATAAACAGCAAACAAAAGACCAATCTTCATTTGATGGTAACATGATTTCCGTACATAAATTACTACCATGAATGGTTAGATTTTTATCTTTATAAACATCTACAGTACCATTATTTGCGTGATCACTAAAGAAAACATACGGATAACCAATTTCTGTTCTGCGTTGTAATACTTTTGCCCAAATGGTTCTTTTTTCATTATCGCCATCAATCATTTCTTGCATCCATCTATCACTTACGGTTACGCCATGTGTTAATTCTTGGATCGCATTACCTTCGGTACCAATTTCTAAAAATTCTTTAATATCTGCATGGTCGATTGGTAAGTATGGTGCAAAACGTCCACGTCTTACAGAACCTTGACTTACAATATCTACCATTTTTTCAAATAATTGCATGATATGAACCGAACCTGATGATGTGCCATTATTTTTAACCTCAGCACCTCTTGGTCTTATTTTACCAAAAAAACCAGATGTTCCACCACCTAATTTTGACATCATACCTACTTCAGATTGTGTGTATAAAATATCACCCATATCATCTGCTATACAAGAACCAAAACAACTTATTGGCAAACCTCTTCTTTTACCAAAATTTGACCAAACTGGTGATGCTAATGAATAATAACCTGCTGCCATGTAACCATAAAATTTGTCAGCAAAACCTTCCTTTTTTAAGATGTTTTCCGCATGCTGCGCAATCTCCATAATTCTTCCCTCTGGTGTTATTCCATCGGTTAGATAACCTGATTCTAAAAATTTACGGCTATTCTCTGTTAACCAAGTAATTTCTGGTTGTTCTTTCTCCATTTGCTTTCTAGCGTTATTTCTTGCTTGTACTAATCTATCATGGTCAGAGATAGCTACATTTTTTTGTTTGGTTACGTTTTCGTTCATGTGTCGTTAAGGGGTTTTACTATTAAAACAAGTCGTCGCTAGTTATACTTTTTGTTCTTTTACTATAATTGATAGATCTTTTTACAAAGAAATCACCATGTTTTGTACCAATAATCTCATCATCAAACCATTCTGTTTCTTCTAATAATTTTTCATCTATTTGAAATATTTTACTAATACCAATACTTTCTAAAGAATTATTAAAACGATTTTTGATAAATTCATTAATAACATTTTTTGGTAAAAAGTCTAATTCACCATCTTGAAAAATCCAATCTATAATTTTACTTTCCGATTCAAATGCTTCTTTACAGGTTTCTTGAATCATTTTATTATAATCAGCATCAAACCAATCTGGATTTTCTTTTTTAATAATATTAATTAAATCGATACCAAAATCACCATGAATTTGTTCTTCTTTTGAAGTTGCTTCTACCACATTAGAAATACCTTTAAATAAATTTTTATGCTTATTAAAAGCCATAATAATTAAAAATTGCGAAAACAAAGAAACGTGTTCTATAAAAAGAGAAAATAATAAAATGGATTCTGCATATTCTTTATTATCGTCACTTTTAGAATTTTTTAAAGCGCTTTCTAAATATTGAATTCGCCTCATTATTACAGGTTTCTTTTTTATTTTTTTAAATTCATCGTTTAAACCTAAAATTTCTAATAAATGTGAATATGCATCTTGATGACGTACTTCGCTTTCAGAAAATGTTGCACCAACCGAACCAATTTCTGGTTTAGGCATTTTGTTATAAATATCTCCCCAAAATGATTTTACGGCAACTTCTATTTGAGAAATTGCTAACATGGTGTTTTTTAAAGCATTTCTTTCTGAATCTGTCAATGCTGTTTTATAATCTTGAATGTCACTTGTAAAATTAAATTCGGTATGAATCCAATACGAATGTCTAATAGCATCTACATAGTCGTTTAATTCTGGATATTCATAAGGTTTTAAACTAATTCGTTTTTCAAAAATATTAGTTTGCCTGTGTCTTGCTTGTTCATTTCTATAAAGAATATATGCTTTTGCAACATTTCTAAATGGGCTATCCATTAATTTTTCTTCCACAATATCTTGTACTTGCTCTACTGTTGGAATATAGTTTACATCTTTTAATTTACGCTCTAATAAAGCACCAATAACAATTTTAGAAATCATAATCGCATCATCTCTATCACCATTATCAACAGATAACATTGCTTTTTCAATTGCATTTGTGATTTTTTCTAACACAAACGGATTCGTTTCGTAATCTCTTTTTATTATTTGAGTAATTTTCATGATACTAACTATTTTTAAAGCGAATATTTTATACAGATACTTTTGAACACCAGATTAAAACACCTAAAGGTTATATTTAAAAGTTGTTTTTAAAAAATAAAATTTTTAAGGGTAATTTCTTCTGTAATTTTAGAAGTAATTGGTCTTTACAAAGAAAGAGAATTTAGCTTAAAAATAAAAGTTATAGTTATAAACAATACAAGAGTAGTTTTTAACAAATTTGATTTTTTGTGATTTTTTTAAAAAAATTGATGAGTTTTAATTAACTAACTATCAGTTTGTTACAAGATGTGTCATTGCTTGCAAGTTGATTTTATTACTATTACAATAGAGCGCCTAAAATTTAAAAAATAATTTTTTAATTCATCGAAAATTTTGTGTTATTAAAAATAGACAAAAAAAATAACAATTATTTTTACAATACTTGTCGGTAATTCATTACATCAAAATAATATCAAATTGCGCATCAATAATTAAATCATGATTTCAATAAGGTATCTAAAAAGTGACTAAAGTTCATTCGCAATTAATAAAATTTATTAAATAAAAAATGCCACAAAAAATGTGGCATTTAATATTGATTATAAGTTTAAAACTATTTATTTTTTCACTACTATTTTTGTAGTATAATTTACCTGTTTGTTTTGCAAAGTAAAAAAGTAAATACCAGTTGTTAAGTTTTTTAAATTAAAATTAAAAGTAGTATTATTTGTTAGATTAATTTGTTCAGATAACACATTAATACCTATTTGATTAAATATTTTTACATCAAAATTAGAATAGTTTACAGAGTTAATATCTAAATTTAAAATACCGTTATTTGGGTTTGGGTATAAATTAAAATTAATACCATTAGCAATATCATTAACTCCTAAAGTTTCTTCCACTTCAATAGTTTGTGTAGCAAAATTTTCACAACCATTTTCGTCTGTATAAGCATACGTAATTACATAAACACCTATTCCAACAGTAGTTGGGTCAAAAGAATCACCTATTACACCATTACCAGAATAGTTTCCTCCTAAAGGTAAACCGCCAGTAAGTTCAAATGCAACCGTACTATCATTTACATTTTCAAAACTTGCTAAAGTTACTTCTGGTAAAGCATTTACTTGAATAGTTTGTGTTGCTGAATTTTCACAACCATTTTCATTTTCATATGTATAAACGATTGTATGAATCCCTATTCCTGCTACAACAGGATCAAAATTACCATCAATCACTCCATTACCCGAATAAATTCCATTAACTGGCTCTCCACCAGTTAATGCAAAAGGCAATACATCAAAACAAACAGCATCTAAATTTGGTAATGTTACTGTTGGTAATGGGTTAATTATTACGCCTGATTCTGATACTAAACTATTACTACATTCATTTACAGCATTCACCAATATTACTGCTACGCCATTAAAATTAGCATCCCAATTTACAGTAGCAATATTATCTGTTCCAGAAATTATACCTGCGGATGAAGGTTCTATAGTCCATAAATAAGATAACGCTCCAATAATTGTGTTTGTTGTATACGTTGAATTTACAGCGTCTTGACATAATTCTGTTGGACCTTCTGGATTGTTTGGTACTTCTAAAATTGTTATTATTGAAATAGAAACTTGACTAGTTATTTCTTCAACACCATCATTAACTGTTAGTACATAATTGGTATTTACAATTGGAGACACTATAGGGTTTTCTTCCGACGAAATAAAACCTACTGGATCAGAAACCCAAGAAAAAGTATAGTTACCAGTTCCTCCATTTGGATTTGCATGTAAAATGGTTTCAGAACCTAAACATATTTCTGAATCATCTACTGTCGCAGTTGTATTTAAACTAGAATCTTCTACAACATGTAAGGTTATTGGCACAGTTACTTGTGGTGCATCTGTTGCATTACTATTTACTGTAATAATTGCCGTATAATCACCTAAAACTAAATCGGCTGAATCAAAATTTACATTTACATCTTCTGATGTTCCTGGTAATAATGTACCGCTAAATGTGCCTAAACCAAGCCAAGAATTTACATTTATTGTATAATCTTCTACTTCACCATAGGCAGTTGTACCACAAGAACTACCACAATCGCCACCACCCCATTTTAATCTAATTCTCATAATAGTTTCTCCACCTAAGGCTTCACTTGGTACATTAATACTATAATTATAAGTACCTCCTAATCCTATTTCAGCAACACATACTGGGTTTTCATTTGCATCTTCAAAATCATCATCTTGATTCCAATCTATCCAAACGCCAATATCATCTGCTGCATACACGCTCCCTATAGTTATGGTCATTGGGTACGTATTACCAGCGTCTACATCTGTAGACATTGCTGAATAATCGGTATAATTATCTGCTCCTGTACCTAAATTAGAAATGCTACCAAATTCTACACCTGTTATATATTCATCGGATCCACCACTTGCACTACAATACACATCTGGGTTTAATGGTGATGCACTTGTAATTTCAGTATCTATATTATAAGTCAATTCTAATTCACCAGTATTTGTTATCGTTAAAAATTGAACCGACGTTTCATTAGTTAATAAGGTTTCTGTTAATGAATTTGGATTTACGGAAACATTAGGATTACCCCATTGAATGCTTCCATTTGCACCACTTGATTCTCCGTCATCATGTAAAGCTGTCACGCTGTAATTATAAACTCCAAAAGTTGGCAAGTTATCTGCATAAAAAAAATCTATTGTTGTGCCTATTTCTATTCCATCTCTATAAATTACAAAGTTCAAAAATGTTGTAGCGCCTTCAAAATCCCAAGTTAAATTTGTTTGACCAGTTGCTTCTGTTAAAGCAATTTGCAGATTAGTTGGTTTAACTCTTGTATTAGTTTCGTAAGGAGAAACAAATGTTTGTACGTAACCATTTCTATTATCTGGCCATGCTGGATAAACCAAACCGCCTCTAGCAGAAATACTTAAATAATCACCCATATAACCAGTAGCTAAACCTGCAATTGGTTGTGGTGTAAAAGCAACATCACTTATTCTAAAATCTTCCCAAGTAACGCCTGCATCGTAAGAATTTGCTACCCAAGTTTCTACTTGTGTTGCACTTACATTTCTATCGTCATAAAAAATAACACTCAAAACACCAGATTCAGGATCACTTGTAATCCATGGAAAATATGCTTCTTTACCATTTAAAAATGCGCCTTGATTTATCTTTATAGCAGTTTCCCAATTAGTTCCGCCATCGGTTGATTTTAACATATAAACACTTTTATTAGTACCTGTATTTACACCTGGCGTACCAATATTTGTCCATACTACATAAATATTACCATTATCTGCACCGCCACTAATATCTGTAGTCATTACAGGAAATGAGTTTACCCTTTGGTTTTTTAATACGCCTGTATCTCTAATACCTTTAATATTATTGTGAATTCTTATTGCTGGTGAAAAAGTTGCGCCACCATCGATTGATTTTGCAAAACCAATAGCATTTTCGGTTAGTGCGCCACCATCGTAAATTGCCCAAGTTGCATATACTTCACCATTTGGTCCCGAACTTATATTTACACCATGACAAAAATTACCTGCATTTACAGCGGAACTTATGTTAATTGGCGAACTATAAGATAAACCGTCATCTATAGAACGTACAAAAAATATCTCGTTACCTATATTAAAATCTACCCAAGCATTATATAAATTACCTTCGTGAGGACTGCTTGGACTATTATCTATCCATAAATGGTTTTTGTCTAATATTGTTCCGCCTGTTGGAGCAGCTGCAATAACACTAGTCCAATTTACACCATCATCAGAATAAGAAACTCCTTGCCCGCTATTGTTATGTATAAAACCAATGTATTGTCTACCAGATAAACTAATAACCGCTGCTGGATCACCACTATTAGAACCGCCAGCACCTTGCACACTTCCGCCCCAAGTTACACCAAAATCTTCGGTACTTAAATAACTTGTACCGAACAAACCACCTACAGAACTTCCGCTCCAACTAGTTGAATTATTAGAATTTAAAACTTTAGAATTATCTGTTGGGTTTACAAAAATAGAAACTTCACTTTGCGTATCGTTACCTGTATTACTTACAGGAACGTCTGGTGAATCTGCCATTCTATTAACAGAACTGATTTTTGTTCCTTTATAAATCGCTTTTTCTGGTTTGGTGTTTGGTTGTACTGGCACTAAACCTTTTTTTGCCATTTCTCTCCAATAACCCATATTATCGACTCTATAATCGATTAATGGTTTTTCTTTTTGTTTTTTGTCTTGCGCTAAAACATTTAGAGTTAAAAATGAAAAAGTTAAAACGAATACTAGTACTAATGATTTTTTCATGATATAAATTTAAAACGTGTAAAAGTAATTAAAATATTAATGGCAACTTTAGCAATAATATTTATTTTGGTTTTTGTTTAAACACTTTTCTCTTTAAATACCCTACAAACATTATTAAAATAATCTTAAGGCAAGTTATTATGATTAAGTACCAATAAAAAAATGTATCTTTATACTTATATAAGCTATAAAGTAAGAAAAAGAGAAGGATAAAGCATTTAAACTTAGTTTAGATGCTTTTTTATTTTTAGTAGCATAACTTTAAATCACTCCTAATTAAAGAACGTTTTATATTTTTCATACATTTGTCGTTATGATTCAGATTGGTAAAACTTTAGTGTCCGAAGAAATAATAGAAAAAGAATTTGTGTGTAATCTTTCTGCCTGTAAAGGGCAATGTTGTATTGATGGCGATGCTGGAGCACCTTTAGAGGAAAAAGAATTACAAATAATGCGAGATATTTACCCTAAAGTAAAACCTTTTATGCGTAAAGAAGGTATTATAGAAATCGAAAAACAAGGTGTTTATACTACTAATGAAAATAATGAGCATGAAACGCCTTTAATAAATAATGCAGATTGTGCTTTCGTAATTTACGACGATAAAAAAGTGGCGCTTTGTGCTATAGAAGAAGCATATAATCAAGGGGAAATCGAATTTAAAAAACCTGTTTCTTGCCATTTATATCCTATTAGAGTACAAGATTATTCAGAATTTAGTGCCGTAAATTATAATAAATGGTCTATTTGCGATGACGCTTGTACTTTAGGTGCTGAATTACAAGTGCCAACTTATAAGTTTGTAAAACAAGCACTTGTTAGAAAGTTTGGCGAGGATTGGTATGAAGAATTAGAAAAATTTGCGGAAAATTATAATAAGTAAATTTACAAAACAACAACTGTAACTAAAGTTACCTTATAAGTTGTATGAAATTAGTCCTTTTGTAGTCTAAATAAATAAAAATGACAGAAACATTAAATAAAGAAGCTTTTTTAGAAAAAGTATTCAATTACGAAAAAAATAGCGAATGGAAATTTGAAGGTGATTTACCTTGTATTATAGATTTTTATGCCGATTGGTGCGGCCCATGCAAAATGCTTGCGCCTATGTTAGAAGTTTTATCGGAAGAATATAAAGGAAAAGTAAATATTTATAAAATCAATACCGAAGTAGAACAAGAACTTGCTGCTGCTTTTGCTGTAAGAAGCATACCAACTCTATTATTTTGTAGAAAAGACGGACAACCAGAAATGGCGCAAGGTGCTTTACCAAAACATCAATTAGAAGAAGTTATTAAAGATTTTTTTGGTGTGGAGAAGTAAATTAATGTTCTCGCAAAGTCGCGAAGACGCCAAGTAATTTCTGCGTTAATCAGCGAAATCTGCGGGAACCTTTTTAAACCAAGTTATTCGCCACTAAATACTCCGCAATTTGTACTGCGTTTGTTGCTGCACCTTTTCGTAAATTATCGGAAACAATCCAACAATTTAAGGTTTTTTCTTGGGAATAATCTCTTCGGATTCTGCCCACAAAAACAGCATCTTTTCCTTTAGCATAAATAGGCATTGGATATTCGTTAAGTTTAGGATTATCTTGTACTGTAATTCCTTCGGTTTGATTTAAAATCTGTTTGATTTTTTCTACATCAAATTCTTTTTCAAATTGAATATTTACACTTTCACTATGTCCGCCAGCAGTCGGGATTCTAACACAGGTTGCAGTAATAGCAATAGTTTTATCATTTAATATTTTTTGTGTTTCTCTAACCAATTTCATTTCTTCTTTTGTGTAATCATTTTCTTCGAAATCATCGCAATGAGGTAAAGCGTTTTTGTGAATTGGATGTGGATATGCCATTTCTCCTACCACATTATTATATTCATTTTCAAGTTGTTGAACTGCTTTAATTCCAGTACCACTTATTGATTGATAAGTTGAAATAACCAATCTTTTTATTTGATATTCTTTATGTAATGGCGCTAATGTCAACACCATTTGTATGGTAGAACAATTAGGACTTGCAATAATTTTATCTTCTTTTGTAAGTGTATTTGCATTAATTTCTGGAACTACTAATTTTACATTTTCTTGCATGCGCCAAGCAGAAGAATTATCGATTACTGTTGTGCCAACCGCTACAAATTTCGGTGCCCATTCTAAAGATGTATTGCCGCCTGCAGAAAATATAGCAATAGCTGGTTTAAGATTAACTGCATCTTGTAAACCGATTACTTTATGTGTTTTTTGGTTAAACGAAAGTTCTTTTCCTACAGATTTTTCTGATGCCACTACTAATAATTCCGTTAACGGAAAATTGCGCTCTTCTAAAATTTGTAACATAACGGTTCCTACCATTCCTGTTGCGCCAATTACTGCTATTTTCATTCCCATCCTAACCTTCCCCAAAGGGAAGGAATTTATTTATTATTATTTTTTAATTTCACTTAAACCACTAAATTTTTACAAAGGTCGCAAAAAAGCATTAATTACTTTGCGTTCTTCTTTATTTTCTTTGCAACTTTGCGTGAAACACTAAACATTATGATTATTCTTTTTGAAAACAAACAATTTAAATATTCTTTTATTGCTAATAGAGATTATGAAAAAATAGAAAATTCCTTTTTAAAAAATACTTTAAAGGCATTAGATTATATGTCTAATAACGATTTGCTATTGCTAACCTATACTGACAAAGATTCTGGGCAAAAGAATAAATTTGATGTTATCGATATTTTAGTTGATGATACCGAAGAACCTGTTTACATAAAACAAGGCGATAAGAATCAATACAACCCAAATACTAATGTGATTTCGTTTTATGATACGCATGGTATTTCGTTTAGAAAAGATCATAAAAAACGATTTACTAGTAAAAATATGGGTCATAATAGTCCGATTTCTTTATTGGCGCACGAAATTATTCATTGTTTTCACGAATTATACGATGAACATAATTACCGAAAACGAAAATCAAACAAATCTACCAAAGGCAAAAAAGTAACACATACAGGTCATGATTTGTCTTTTACTAATAAAGAGGAAGAATTGGTGATTAGATTAACCAACCAAGTTGCTAGAAAATTAGGCGAAGATATTAGACGAAATTATGGTCGTGGTTATTTTAAAGTGAAAGATGTTTTATCGGTTGAAAAAGATGATATTGCTTGATTTTACAAATTAGACACAACTAACCTGTATTGGGACCTTATTAATATAAACGTTTGAATTAGTGCTGGATAAAAATACAATAATTTTTTGAGGTAAACAATTCACTTTGCAAATACAAAACCAACTCTGAGGCAAGCAATTTTCCAGCATTAAGTATATTTTTTGTTGTGCTTAGTCTTTATATTAAGTCCAATTACTACTTATTTGTACAAACATGTTTGAGTTGTTTGTGATAATCATACTTTATTTATTTTATTTCTAATTCATTTGTAAAATATTCTTTTTCTGAAAATGTACTTTCTGTAGAACAGAATGTTTTAAATTCTATACTTTTTTTAAAAAAGTTTTCATTAATTGGAATTCTTTTTAATATTCTCCATGAATTTGGTAAAATAGGCTCATATTCAGATCCTATTTCGATTGTTTCTCCTTGATAACTAATTGTTCTTACTAATTTATTAGTGAAAAAAAGTTCAAAATATTCAGGAAATGAATTTTTATTAAGTTGAGAATAATCAATATATTTAAAAGCATCTTTATTAATTCTAAAAAAATATGAAAGATGTTTTGCCATTACATTACCCTCATTCACTACAGCAATTATTAGTTCATATTTATATGTTCTAAGATTGCTTAAGGGTTTAATAAAACCTTGTCTCTTTTGAATATAAACTTGTTCTTTAATTATGGGTTTATTATATCTATTTATAAGTGTTTTTATTTCCCAATCATCCATTTTTATTGATTGGTATTGAAAACGTTT
>JAMONN010000125.1 GCA_027065775.1 Flavobacteriaceae bacterium
AATTTTCCTTTAAATTGTGTGTCTAAAATTGATATTAATTCAGTACTTTTGGGATTAACATTGGTATTTTGCATTAGTAAAATCTTTGAAATTATTCTGCTAATATGCTGAATATCAATGTTTTAAATTAACTATTTAACGTTTAATTTACTGATAATCAGTAAGTTATGTTTTTATCATGTGCTAATCAAAATCAATTAAATCTTTCATATGATAAATATCATTTCACAATAAAACTAAGTGCTTTATTTTTGCATCATAAATCAATTAATCCTTAAAATCATGAGAAAATTATTAACAGTACTAACTGTATTCGCTTTCTTTTTTACTTCCTGTAAAGATGACGTTAAAACGAATAATTCAAATACCACTATTAAGGTAGAAACAGAGCACAAAGGACAAGCTTCAGTAAAAGCAAGCGACGGCGAAGATCCAAACGCATTACAAGTTGCCATGACTTATAAAGACAAAGATGGTAATATGCCATTTTCTACATTAGTTGCTGCTGTTAAAGCTGCAGGCGTGGAAGACGCACTAGTAAATGCTGGACCACTAACTGTTTTTGCACCTGTAAATTCTGCATTTGCAAAAATCCAAAGCGCTGTGGACAATTTGTTAAAACCAGAGAACAAATCAAAATTAGCATTTGTTTTAACAAATCATGTTGCACCAGCAAATTATGGTATAAAACAACTAAAAAAAGAAGCCAAAAAGGGTCGTAAACTATACATGGCTTCTGGTAAATATTTGGTTGTAGAAAACAAAGATGGTAAAATCTTTGTAGACGGCAAGGAAATATTAATGACCGTAAAAGTAAGTAACGGTTGGATTCATGTTATTGGCGATGTAATGGTTCCTTCGGATAAATAAATACGTAAAACAAGTTAGACTTGTTGACTTAAAGATTACAAGATAAAACAAAAGAAAATCCTTAACCGCTAAATAGTTTCTTCCCTAAGGGGAGACGGAAGATGGGAATTATTATTAACTAAAAAAACAATTAAAAATGAATTTCAAATTAATCACACTAGCATTAGTACTTGCTCTATTTTTAACAAGTTGTGGAGATAGTAAGAAAAAAGAAACTCCTACTAAAACCGTAACAAAAACAGAAGTAAAAAAAGAAACTCCTAAAAAAGAAGTTGCTTCTTCTAAAACAGATCTAAATGCTCCAACATTAGATAATAAAGGTATCGGACCAATTAAGAATGTTAAAATTGGAGCAATTGATGCTAAAATGGTAGCAAAAGGTAAAGAATTATTCAAAACCAACTGTACTGCTTGTCATAAAATCAAGAAAAGATATATTGGACCTGGTTTAAAAGATATTACAAAAAGACGTTCGCCAGAATGGATTATGAATATGATTTTAAACTCTACAGAAATGTTAGAAAAAGATCCTGTTGCAAAAGCATTAATTGCTGAATACAATGCACCTATGGCGCAGCAACAAATTTCTAAAGAGGAATGTAGAGCAATTTTAGAATATCTTAGAACTAAATAAAAATAATCAAATCAATAAATAACAATACTAAAATTTTATAAAAATGAAAATAATCAAATCAATATTTTTATTTGTAATCTCTACAACATTCCTAATTAGTTGTGGACCACCTACAAATAAAAAAAGTAGTAATAAAGGTGCAATTGGTGGTAATGCTGCCGAAAAAGTATATGTTGCTCCAGGAGAACACGACTCTCATTATGCATTTATTTCTGGTGGTTTTAGTGGTCAATTAGCCGTTTACGGTTTGCCTTCTGGTCGTTTATTTAGAGTAATACCTGTATTCTCTCAAGATCCAGAAAAAGGTTATGGTTATAGTGAAGAAACTAAACCAATGTTAATGACATCTCATGGTTTTGTACCTTGGGGAGATTCTCATCATCCAGACATTTCTCAAACTAATGGTTCTGTAGATGGTCGTTGGGTTTTTATTAATGAAAATAATACACCTAGAATTGCAAGAATTTCCTTAGAAACTTTTGAAACTGAAGAAATTATTGAAATTCCTAATTCCGCAGGAAATCACTCTTCATCTTTTGTTACCGAAAACTCCGAATATGTTGTTGCTGGTACTCGTTTCTCTATACCATTTCCGCAAAGAGATATGTCTATAAAAGATATGAAAGGTAACTTTAGTGGTGCTTTATCCTTCTTAAAAATTGATCCAGAATCTGGACATATGAACATTGATTTCCAAATAAAAATGCCAGGTTTTAATTATGACTTATCGCATCCTGGTCGTGGAAAATCACACGGTTGGTTCTTCTTTTCTACATATAATACCGAAGAAGCAAATACTTTAATGGAAGTGAATGCATCACAAAACGATAAAGATTTTATTGCAGCAATCAATTGGAAAAAAATAGCTGAATATGTTAAAAATGGTGGTGGTAAAAAAATGCCAGCAAGATATGCTCATAATATCTGGAACGATGATACTCATACGGCAGTTTCTACAATGAAAAAAGAAGTATTAGTTGTAAATCCTAAAGATGTTCCTGGCGCAATTTTCTTCTTACCAACTGCAAAATCTCCTCACGGTTGTGATGTAGATCCTACAGGTGAATATATTATAGGTAATGGTAAATTAGCAGCACAAATGACTATTCATTCTTTTACTAAAATGATAAAAGCAATTGAAGATAAAGCATTTGATGGTGACGCATACGGAATACCTATTATTAAATTTGATGCTGTAAATTACGGTACATTAAACCAACCTGGCTTAGGACCTTTACATACCGAGTTTGATACTCGTGGAAATGGTTATACTACATTCTTTATTTCTTCGGAAGTTGTAAAATGGAATATTAAAGACTTAAAAGTAATCGATAGACATCCTGTTTATTATTCTGTTGGTCACTTAATGATTCCTGGTGGAAATTCAAGAACTCCAGATGATAAATATTTAGTAGCAATGAACAAAATTACAAAAGATCGTTATTTACCAACTGGTCCAGAAGTTTGTCAATCTGCTCAATTATTTGATATCTCTGGTGAAAAAATGGAGTTATTATTAGATTTTCCAACTATTGGCGAACCGCATTATGCTGCAGGTATTGCAGCGGAAAAAGTTGCTGCAAATTCTAAAAAAATATTCAAATTAACAGATAACAAGCATCCGTATGCTGTTAAAAGTGAAGCAGAAACTAAAGTAGTTCGTAAAGGAAATGAAGTACATATATATATGTCTATGATTAGATCCCATTTTTCACCAGATAATATTGAAGGTGTAAAACTTGGTGATAAAGTATTTTTCCATGTTACAAACTTAGAACAAGATTACGATGTACCACATGGTATTTCTATGATTGGTGCTAACACATCTGAATTATTAATTATGCCAGGTAGAACAACAACGTTTACTTGGGAACCAAAACAAGTTGGTGTTTGGCCATTCTATTGTACCGATTTCTGTTCTGCATTACATCAAGAAATGCAAGGTTATATTCGTGTATCTCCACGAAGTTCAAACATAAAAATTTCGTACACTTTAGATGGTGATGTACCAGGTGAAGACGATTTATAAGATTTTTTAGTTAGTAGTAAGAAACGGGCAATTCATAACTTATGATTGCTCGTTTTTTTATAAAAATAAAAGAGATATTTATAGTCCTTTATGTAAGGTTTGTTACTTTAAAATAAAGGAATAAGTCGTATTTTTATAGTATCATTTAACACAACAATTTTAAATATATATATCATGAAAAAATCTAGATTATTAATGATTATAGGATCATTATTATTATTAGGATTATTTGTTTTTCCTTTATGGAATATTACATTAGAAGCACCTCAATATCCAATACCTTTAGGAATGGATATTCATATTAATAAATTTGCTGATACACACGAGTTTGATATTAAAAACATTAACTTAATGAATCATTATGTTGGTATGCAATACATACCCGAAACCATACCTGAATTTAAAATTTTCCCGATAGTAATTGGTATTATGGTTTTTTTAGGAGTATTAATTGGTTTTAAAATGAATTATAAATGGTTTATTGGTTGGTTTATTTTAATGTCTATTTTAGGAATTGCAGGAATGTACGATTTCTATTTATGGGAATACGATTATGGTCATACTTTAGATGAACATGCTATTATGAAATTCACCAATCCAGACGGTTCTATTATGGGGTTTCAACCACCTTTATTTGGATCCAAAGATATTCTTAACTTTACAGCACATTCTTATCCAATGACAGGTGCATGGTTAATGTTTACAGGAATGTTAATGACTTTTATTGCCTTTTTTGTTGGCAAGAAAGAAGCAAAATAATAACTATTTAGTGATACGATGATATAAAGTCATCGTATCACTTTTAAAAAATGTAGATTTACAATCACTAATACTAACTAAAATGAAAAGTAAATTAACTCTTTTAATTGTACTACTATTTACAATTATTTCCTGTAAAGTTGAACCAAAAAAGATAGCATACGGAAAAGATCATTGCTTGCATTGTGATATGACTGTTGTTGATAAAAGTCATGCGGCACAATACGTTACCAAAAAAGGAAAAGCATACATGTTTGATGCTGTTGAATGTTTAGTTCACAAAATAATAAAAGAACAAAACGAAGACCAATTGGCATTTATTTTAGTTGCCGATTATGCTAAACCAGGCGAATTAGTTGATGCTAAAACCGCCACTTTTTTAATTAGCGAAAAAATTAAAAGTCCTATGGGTGCAAATCTTTCTGCTTTTAGCGCTATAGAAACTGCCAAAAAAGCACAATCTATGCATAGTGGTAAAATCTATACTTGGTCTGAATTAAAAATTAAATTGTCGGAATAATGAGTTATCAGTGTTCCGTTTTTAGTATTCAGTGTTCGGCATTCAGTTATCAGTTTGTCATACCGACAGTCCTAAAATTTTCTAGAGAAAGAACGACAAGAAATTTTTTACTACTATTCTTTTCTTTTCTATTTTCAACAACTTTTTCCCAAACAAAAACCATAAATGTTTGTGCAACTTGCGATGTTAAAACCATTAAAAATGCCATTAAAATTGCGAAAGACAACGATACTATTTTTGTAAAAAAAGGCATTTATAAGGAGCACAAAATTAATGTAAATAAAGCAATACATATTATTGGGGAAGATTATCCAATATTAGATGGTGAAAATAAAACGGAAAGTATTTTTGCCATAAAAGCAGCTAATTTTAGTATTTCTGGATTTCATTTTAAAAATGTTGGCATGAGTTATACCAAAGAAATTGCAGCTATTTTTATTTCAAAAAGTAATAATTTTGTGATAAAAGATAATAAAATGGATCATGTTTTTTACGGATTCATTTTACAAAGAACAAAATACGGATTGCTACAAAACAACAAAATACTTGGCGAATCTAAAACCGAAGCAACATCAGGAAACGGAATACACCTTTGGAAATGCGAAAATATGCGTATTGAAAAAAACTTAGTTTCTGGTATGCGTGACGGAATCTATTTAGAATTTGTAACCGATAGTCACGTTTCACATAATACAAGCATTAAAAATGTACGTTATGGTTTGCATTTTATGTTTTCGCATAAAAACGAATACCATCACAATGAATTCAAAAGAAATGGTGCTGGAGTTGCCGTTATGTTTTCTAAATTTATTAAAATGCATCACAATACGTTTCATTATAATTGGGGAACTGCTTCTTACGGATTACTCTTAAAAGAAATTAACGATGCCGAAATTACAGATAATGTTTTTGAACAAAATACCATAGGTATTAATATTGATGGTTGCAACCGAATTACCTATAAAAACAATCATTTTATAAGAAATGGTTGGGCTTTAAAATTTACTGGCGGTTGCTATACTAATCTTTTTGAATATAATAATTTTATGCATAATGCATTCGATTTATCCTATAATAGCAGACTAAACGACAATAAATTCGAAGCCAATTATTGGAGTGAATATAATGGGTACGATATTGATAAAAATGGTATTGGCGACGTTGCACATAGACCCGTAAAATTATTCTCTTATGTCGTAAATAAAACGCCCGAAACTTTAGTATTACTACGAAGTTTATTTGTAGATATTATTAATTTTTCTGAAAAAGTATCGCCTGTTTTTACACCAGATAATTTAAAAGATGAAAAGCCGTTGATGAAACCTATTAATCCGTTGGAATGAAAATAGACTTTAGACAAATAGACGAAAGACTATTTTGTGTTAGCAAAAAAATTAGTGAAAATTTAAAATAAATAATTAGTGTAATTCGTGTTTAAAAAATCTGCGATAATCTGCGTGAAACAAAATTATGATTAGTATAAAAAACCTACATAAAAAATTCGGAAAACTAACTGTTTTAGATGGTTTGGATTTAGAAATAAATAAAGGCGGAATTTTCGCAATATTAGGTCCAAATGGTTCTGGTAAAACAACATTAATTAAATGTTTGTTAGGTATGGTAATACCAAATAAAGGGGAAATTAAAATTGATGATAAGAGCGTTTTAAATAAATGGGAATACCGAAATAATCTAAATTATTTACCTCAGATTGCGAATTTCCCTACAAACTTATCCGTTTCGGAATTAATTAATATGGTTAAAAATTTGCGACCAAAACAAGCCAATGAGCAAGAATTAATTGATTTGTTTGGTTTAACGCCATTTTTAAATAAAAAATTAGGAAATCTTTCTGGCGGCACAAAACAAAAAGTAAATTTAGTATTAACTTTTATGTTCGATAGCGAATTAATTATTTTAGATGAACCTACAACAGGCCTAGATCCTATTGCTTTAATTCATTTAAAAGAACTTATTCAGAAAGCAAAAACAAACGGTAAAACAATTCTAATAACCACACATATTATGAGTGTTGTTGATGAAATTGCTGACGAAATTGTCTTTTTATTAGACGGAAAAATATATTTTAAAGGAAGCGTTACTGCTTTAAAAAAACAAACTAATCAAACTAATTTAGAACATGCCATTGCGGAACTAATGAGCTAGGAAAAGAAAAAAGACCGCTTCGCTTAAAGACATAAGACAAAAGACTGTTTTTACTTGGCGATAAATTTGATTTATTAAAATTGAATAAAACAATTAGTGTAATTCGTGGCAAAAAAAAAGAAAAAAAATGTTAAAAATACTAAAATACAGTATATTCGATTTATTACGTAGTCGTTGGAGTTACGTTTATTTCATCTTCTATTTATTACTCGGTTTTGTGTTGTTATTTTTAAATAGTGACATCAACAAAGCGGTAATCACTTTAATGAATATCATTATTGTTTTAACACCTTTAATTGGAACAATTTTTGGCGTTATGTATTACTACAACTCCAAAGAATTTACCGAACTCCTACTCGCCCAACCTATAAAACGAAGCAAAATTTTTATGGGACAATATTTAGGTATTGCATTATCGTTAACTTTAAGTCTATTTTTAGGACTCGGAATTCCGTTTGTGTTTTACGGTTTATTTAAATCAGCAGCAATTTTTGATTTTAGTTTATTAATTGTTGTAGGTTCATTTTTAAACTTTATTTTTGTTGCATTAGCGTACAATATTGCATTATCTACCGAAAACAGAATAAAGGGTTTTGGTTACGCTATTTTAATGTGGTTATTTTTAGCCGTTATTTACGATGGTATTTTTATGATTTCATTAATAATGTTCAATGAATATCCGTTAGATAAATTCTCGCTAATTGCTACGATGTTTAATCCGATAGATTTATCAAGAATATTGATTCTATTAAAATTAGACATTTCAGCACTTTTAGGTTATACAGGCGCTGTTTTTAAAGACTTTTTTGGTACTAACTTCGGTTTTATTATTTCGATGTTTATTCTTTTTCTTTGGGTTTTCTTACCTGTTTTAAGAATGAAGTTTAAATTGAAGAAGAAGGATTTTTAACATTATTATATGACATTTATCAGTAAATATTTTTTAGATTAATTCTAGATTTGTAACTTATGATGAACCCAATAATAAATAAAATTATTTCTATACTACTAGTTGTAGTGTTGTTTTTGGGTATCTTTAAAACAACATTTACTATTTCTGATTTTTTAATAAATCAAGATGAAATAGCCAAAACACTATGTGTTCAAAAAGATAATCAACAAGGTTGTTTTGGTAAATGTCAATTAGTAAAAGCTTTAAAAAAAGACTTAGAAAAAGAAACAAAAGCACCTAATCAAAAAACAGAAAAACAAATTACCACATTCAATTTTGTAGAACCAATACAAGAACTAAATTTTGTTACTTTCACCTATTTTCAATTAAATAAAATTGAAGACAATAAACAATATAATATATTAGATCGAAAATCTGATATATTTATACCGCCACCTATTGTTTAATTAAATTATCCTATTTTTTCGAATTAATTATTGTTTTAAAACTACTATTGTTTTAAGGTCTTAATATTGTAATAGAAACATAAATGTTTTTTTAAGAGAAATTACATTACCATATTCTATATAATTATTTTGATTATCAGCAAATATCATTTTTTGTTATGCTATATGTTTTAACGAACAGCTTAGTACATGACAATAATTAATTAATTTATTTCTTATCATTTCGAAAAAAGAGAGTTGCAAACGCCAAGAAATCTTGATTACAATTATAAGCGATTCGCACGAGCAATAAAAACAATTAAATCACAAACATTAAAATTAAACAACAATGAAAAAATTAAAATATATTTTACCAATCCTATTTGTTATTACCTTATTCACTTCATGTTCATCAGATGATGATGATCCAGTAATTATTAATGAAACGGAAGGTTTAACAAAAGTACAAGAGTTTACAAATGCAACCCATACCATAGAAGTATATACAAAAACAGGCAAATTCTATTCTGGCTATAACGATATTAGTTTAAGAATAAAAAATAATACAGATGATACCTATTTTGAAAATTATACCATAAACTGGATGCCAATAATGCAAATGCCAAGCATGTCACACTCGTGCCCTAAATCTGGCATTAGTAAAGTTGAAAATATGGATACTTTATATCAAGGTTATTTAGTTTTTCAAATGACTAATGAAGACGAATCTGGTTGGTCTATAAAATTTATGTATAACATAGATGATACAGATTATATGGCTGAAAGTAACATTGCAGTAAAACAAACAGCTAGACAAAATGTAACCACATTTATGGGGTCTGATGAAACACGCTACATTATTTCTTTAGTTGAACCAATGAACCCAGAAATTGCAATTAATAACATGAAAGCTACTTTACATAAAATGGAAACCATGATGTCGTTTCCTGTGGTGGAAGATTATACAATTACTTTAGATCCGCGCATGCCTTCTATGGGTAATCACACTTCTCCTAACAATACCGATTTAACTTTTAATACTAGTGAAAACAAATATAATGGCGACTTATCATTAACTATGACTGGTTATTGGGTGTTAAATTTAAAACTTTTAAACCAAAATAATGAAGTTTTAAAAGGCGAAACTATTACTGAAGATACTATTCAAAGTACACTTTATTTAGAAATAGAATTTTAATTAAAAAAAAAGATAGCGACTATCTGAAAAGTGTTATGCTGAGTGAATACGAAGAATCTACAATCTACTAATTTTTTGATTATTAGATCTTTAATTTTTTTCTCGAAGTTTTTTTGGGATTGTTTAAAATGACAATTCAAAACCCTTTTCAGGTAACCGCTATCAACTAACAATTAAGCAAGCGATTATGAAGAAAGTTATTTTAATAATACTACTAATTAGTAGTGCAAATAGTTTTGGACAAATAAAAGAAAAAGATAGCATCACTAAATTAGATGAAATAATTATTACAACCAGAAGAAAATTAAGTAATTACAGGCAAGAAAAAACACTTTCTAGCATAGATCAATACTTAGAAAAATCTAGTAAAATCACCATGATTAAAAGAGGTAATTATGCTTGGGAACCTACAATAAATAATATGGTTACAGATAGAATTTCGGTTACAATAGATGGTATGCAAATTTATGGTGCTTGTACCGATAAAATGGATCCTGTTACCTCTTATGTTGATGTTTCTAATTTAGAAAAAGTTATTGTAAATTCTGGGCAAGAAGGTGTAGAAAATGGTAATTGCATTGGTGGAAATATTGATATGAAATTACCAGAAGCAAAATTTTACAATTCTGGTTTAAAATCTAGTATTGACATTGGTTACGAAACTAACGGAAATTACAAATCTACAGGTTTAGATTTAAGTTATTCTGGCGAGAAATTCTTTATAAATACTGATGGTATTTTTAGAAAATCAGACAATTACACCGCTGGTGGAAATCAAGAAATATTATATTCTCAATTTCAAAAATATAATATCTCTCTGCAAACAGGCTATAAATTATCTGATAAAAATAGTGTAGAAGGTCTATTAATTTACGACAGAGCTACTGATGTAGGTTATCCTGCTTTACCAATGGATGTTTCGCTTGCAAAAGCAACCATAACGTCTTTATCACATATTTACAAAAACGATTCAACTAACTTAAAAAGATGGGAAACCAAATTATATTATAATACTATTACACATACTATGGATGATTCTAAACGTCCAGATGTACCTATTAGAATGGATATGCCAGGCTGGAGTGATACTTACGGATTTTATTCAAAAATTAATTTTGATAGTAATAAGCATCATTTTTCTACTAAC
Organism: Flavobacteriaceae bacterium; assembly: GCA_027065775.1. GTDB lineage: Bacteria > Bacteroidota > Bacteroidia > Flavobacteriales > Flavobacteriaceae > S010-17. The sequence goes on from JAMONN010000125.1 coordinate 10,662, forward strand.
TTAAACGCACATTATAACCAGTCTATTGCCGAAATGACAATGTACCCAAGCGATCCAACAGAAAACACCATGTTTATGTACACTTGGCCAGATGTAAAAACTTTTAATACAGGTTTGTATATAAAAGATGAATTTCATCTAAACAGACACAATATGTTAAGTTTTAGTACACGTATTGCCTATCAAAAAAATAGCATTGATAATAAAGTAGGTTTACAAAGTTTACAAATTTATTATCCAAACATGACAGACACTCAAAACAGAATATTACCAAGTTTAAGTGCTAATTATAAACATCATAAACCAAAATACGATTATTCATTTGGTATGGGTTATGGCGAAAGAGCACCATCGGTTAGTGAAGGTTATGGTTTTTATTTATTTAATAGTTTTGATGGTTATGATTATATTGGCAACCCTACTTTAGATAATGAAAAATCAGTAGAATTTAATTTTAACACTAACTATAAACTAAATAATTTTAAAATAGGCTTTGAAACTTCTTATTTTTACATTTCAAATTATATTATTGGCGAAACTGATACAACAATTGCTCCTATGACTATTGGTGCAAATGGAGTAAGAATTTACACTGCTCTTGACAATGCTTATATTTTTAACACGGCATTAAGCCTAAAATATAATTTATCTAAACAAGTAACTTTTAATACCTCATTAGGCTATAATTTGGGCGAAGGTAATAATAACGAAAACTTACCATTAATTAGACCTATTTCATATTTTACTGAAATAA
>JAMONN010000126.1 GCA_027065775.1 Flavobacteriaceae bacterium
ACCAATACTTGGCAAAATAACAATGGCAATTTCTGCACTAGAAGTCGCTTCTATTTCATTAATAAGTTGATTTAATTTTGCCTTATCACCTAAACTTAATACACTATTTGGATCTGAAACCCAACTGTTATTACTTGTTTTAGGGTTTGGAATATTATTTACCTTATACTCTTGTGCAAAAAAAGTAGTGCTTATGAATACTATTAATATAAAAATCCTTTTCATTACTTGGTTTTGGATAAGTTTACGATTAAATTGTTTTTCAAAAATACATAAAAAAAGACTAATTTTACACTCAAATTAGACTTCATGATTAAAGATATTAGACAAAGCATACAAAATTATTTTGTTGCAGTTAAATTAATCAACCAATTAAAATTGTGGAAATACTTTTTAATTCCTGTTTTAATTGGTTTAGTTTTGGGTATTATTTTTATTACTTCTGCTTATTCATTTTCAGATAATTTAGGTGGTTTTTTATCAAAATGTTGGCCGTTTGAATTTGGTAAAAAAGTAATGAGTGTTATAAGCACTTGGATTTCTGGTTTCTTTATTTTAATTCTAGGAATCCTATTATATAAACATTTATTAATGGCTTTGGCAGCACCATTTATGTCGCCAGTTTCCGAAAAAGTAGAGGCGCATCTTACAAATAAATTGGTTAAAAACACTTCTGACTTTACTAGTCTGTTAATTAGAGGTATTAAAGTAAGTGGAACAAGTTTAATTAAAGAATTATTAATTATTTTACCTTTAATGGTACTTAGTTTTATTCCGTTAATTGGTTTAGTTGCTGTTGCACTTATTTTTTATTATCAATCGTATTTTATTGGTGTCGGAAACATGGATTATACTTTAGAAAGACATTTAACATATAAAGAAAGTAAAGTATTTATAAAAAAACATAAAGGTATTGCGGTTGGTAATGGTCTGATTTTCACACTAATGTTATTCATACCTATTATAGGCATTATGATTACCTTACCTGTTGCAACTGTTGCTTCTACAATCGATACAGTCAAAAAATTAAACCTTTAATTTGATTTTTATAATTACCATAACCTTTTTATATCTATTATTAATAGGTTGGTTACTTGTTGGTTTTCACAAAGTTAAGGTCTTTAAAATCACAAATAAATTACCTGATTCTAACTTCTCTATAATTATTCCGTTTAGAAATGAAGCCGAAAATCTACCTGATTTACTAAGCAGTTTAGAAGCAATTAATTATCCGAAAGATAAATTTGAAGTTCTTTTTATTAATGATGATTCTACGGATAATTCGGTTTTAATATTGGAAAAATATCTAGTAAAAAACAAACATTTTAAACTTTTAAATAATCAAAGAAAAAGTAATTCGCCTAAAAAAGATGCTATAAACACAGCAATAAATATTGCAAAATACAATTGGATTATCACCACAGATGCCGACTGTGAAGTGCCAAAAAATTGGTTGCAATGTTTTAACGAATTTATAAATTCCAACCTAAATAAACATAGTACTTTTTCTTCCATTAGGGAAGAGTTAGAGTTGGGAATGCTAGTTGCACCTGTGGTTTATAAAACCAATAAATCATTTTTACAAAACTTTCAAAATATGGACTTTTTAAGTCTTATTGGTTCAACTATTGGTGGTTTTGGTATACAAAGACCTTTTTTATGTAATGGTGCCAATTTATGTTATAAAAAAGCCGTTTTTTTAAAAGTTAATGGTTTTAATGGAAACGATGATATTGCAAGTGGCGACGATATTTTTTTAATGGAAAAATTTTTAGAACAAAACAAAAATTCCGTTAAATATTTAAAATCTAAAGATGCTATTGTAATTACAAAACCCGAAACTACTTTTAAAGGATTATTATCTCAAAGAATCCGTTGGGCTTCTAAAACTGGTGCGACCAAAAATTGGTTTGGTAAATTGGTTGGTCTTTTGGTTTTTTTGATGAATTTTTTGTTAGTTTTTGGTTTTTGGTTTTTGGTTTGGAGTTTTTTCACGCAGAACTCGCAGATTTCACAGATTTGTGTGGTTTTTTTGCTTTTATTTTTGTTGAAGTTTAATATTGATTTTTTGTTGATTCAGAAAACGTATAAATTTATGGGTTTAAAGAATGGTTTAAAACCCTATATTTTTAGTAGTGTTTTATATCCGTTTTTTGTGGTTTTGGTGGTGATTTTGTCTTTTTTTAAGAAGTATGAATGGAAAGATCGAAGATTTAAAGCGTAAAAAAGAAAACTTTGTTTTTTTTGATTTATTTTTACAAAACTAATTTACAAAAATCATGAAAAATATAATTCTACTGTTTTTATTATTATTAACCTATACTGTTCATACACAGGAAGATAAATTCAATCTTAAATTTAACAAAATAGATACTGACGGTTTTGCATTTGGTTGGGAAAGAATTATTTCTGAAAATTACTCTGTTAAAATATTTAACGACTCTACAACAAATAAAAAAAACGTAGTGAAAATAGAATTTGATTCTACAAAATCAAAAAGTTCATACGCTTATATTGGTTATGATATACCTAATCAATATAAAGGGAAAAAAATTAAAGTGAGTGGTTCTTTAAAAATTGATAATCTTAATGAAAAAAGTGCTTCTTATTTATATATTAATTTGATCGATAACAATAATCAAACATTAATATCTGGCCCTAAAAGTTCTAAAGATATAACAGGAACTATAGATTGGAAAAAGTATGAAGTTGAAATTGATTTTGATAATAATACAAGTATTATTAAAATTGGAGCTGTTTTACTAGGTAAAGGAACACTTTTTATTGACGATTTTAAAATTTTAATTGATGGAAAACCTATAGAAAAATTAGAAAGAGAAAGAAACATTGGTTATGCTTTAAAACCTATTCTATTTAAAAATGTAAATTATTTTAATACTGAAAAAAAGAAGTTTATAAAATCATCTGTTTTGGTTTCTAAAGGAAAAATTGTTAAAATTAACAAAAATATTTTGGTTTCTGATACCATAGAAACTATTGATGCTACAGATAATTTTTTAATACCTGGTTTAATAGATTCACACATACATTTATTTCAATCTGGCGGATTATACACAAGACCTGACATTATAGATTTACGTAAAACAAAATCTTATGAAAAGGAAAAAGAATGGATAAAGGACAATACAGAAGACTTGTTGAATAGTTACCTTAAATTAGGAATTACTACGGTAATTGATCAAGGCGGTCCTTTTTCTAACTTTAAAATTAGAGATAAATATAATAAATCTTTAAATCATCCAAGTATATTTTTATCTGGACCTTTAGTGTCAACTTATCAACCAAAAGAGTTTGGTACAGATGATATGCCAATTATCAAAGTGAATACAATTGAAGAGGCTAAAAAATTAGTACAAAAACAAAACCTTTATAAAACAGATTTTATTAAAATTTGGTATCTAACTAGTCGTGAGAGTGCAGAGAAAAATTACGATATCGTAAAAGCAACTATTACAGAAGCACATAAGAACAATTTAAAAGTTGCTGTACATGCAACAGAACTTAAAACTGCCAAATTAGCTATTAAAGCAGGAGCAAATATTTTGGTCCATAGCATTGATGAAAAAGTTGATGAAGAATTATTGAAAATGATTAAAGAAAACAACGTAATTTATATTCCTACTTTAGAAGTCCATATTAATTATGTTAAAGTTTTAGGCAAAACTTTTAGTATAACTGATGATGATTTTAAATTTGTAAACCCATATGTCTTAGGAACACTATTCGACTCAAAAAACAAAAAAATTAAAACTAAATTTAAAGATTATGTAAAATACTTTTCTAACCAAAAAGAAACGGATTCAAGTCATATTATTTTATTGGAAAATTTAAAAAAAGTTATATCTAATAATATAATAGTTGCTACAGGAACAGATGCAGGAAATATTGGTACTTTTCATGCTGCCTCGTATTACAATGAATTAGCAGCGATGAAATTAGCAGGATTGTCTAATGAAGAAATTCTTATAAGTTCCACAATAAATGGAGCTAAAGTACTTGGTAAAGAAATGGAATTTGGAAGCATTGAAGTAGGTAAATTTGCAGATTTGGTTTTATTAAATGCAAATCCTTTAAAAAAAATAGAAAATTTGAAATCTATTAATTTGATTGTTAAAAGAGGGGAAGTTCATTACCCTAATAATTGGAATTCTAATAGTTCAAGTCAAGATTTAGTACAGAAACAATTAAATGCATATAATGCACGTAATATTGATGCTTTTTTAGAACCTTATGCAGATGATGTTAAAATATATAATTTTCCTAATACGCTTAAGAGTACTGGAAAAGATACGATAAGACCAACTTATGAAAATATGTTTAAAAAATATCCTGATTTACATTGTGAATTGGTTAATAGAATTATAAATGGGGATACTATAATTGATCATGAGCGAATTACCTTTAATAAGGGCGAACCTACATATGAAGCAACAGCTATTTATAAAATAAAAAAGGGTAAGATTAGTAAAGTTTATTTTATACATTAATATCAAAAAGAAATTCAATCTGTTTTACAAAACATTAATCAACTGGAATTTTAAATAATTTAATTATTTATTTGGAACGTTCGTTTTTTTATTATATGTTTACATTCTGAACGAACGTTCTAATATTAATTTAAAAATAAAACAAATGAGTAATTTAAACAACAAAGTAGCGATAATTACAGGTGGTAATAGCGGTATTGGTTATGCTTCTGCCAAAGAATTAAAAGCAAATGGTGCAACAGTAATAATAAGTGGTAGAAATGCCGAACGTATAAAAAATGCTGCGGAAGAACTTGGTGTAAAAGGAATTGTTGCCGATGTAACAGACCTTAAACAATTAGATAATTTAGTAGAAACTGTAAAAAACGAATACGGTAAAGTAGATGTTCTTTTTGTGAATGCAGGAGTTTTTCAACCAGCACCAATTGGTCATAATACAGAAGAATCTTTCGATTATCAGATGAATATTAATTTTAAAGGTGCATTTTTCACTTTAGAAAAATTCTCTTCCATTTTAAATGATGGTGCATCGGTTATTAATTTATCTTCAGTTTTAGCAAATAAAGGTGTCGCAAATACAGCAATTTATTCTGCTTCTAAAGCAGCAATGAATTCATATACAAAAATTGCAGCAACCGAATTAGCACCAAGAAAAATTAGAGTTAATTCTATAAACCCTGGACCAGTTAACACGCCAATTTATGGTAAGGCAGCTTTGCTGGAAGAAGCAATTAACGAAATGGCTGGAACTTTTCAAGAAAGAGTGCCTTTAAAACGTTTTGCCGAAGCAAATGAAGTTGCAAAATTGGTAAACTTTTTAGCGTCAGATGACGCCTCTTTTATTACAGGGTCTGAATACAATATTGGCGGCGGAATTAATGTAAGTATCTAATTTTTTTATCTTATTTTGGAACAATTATTCTAATATTTGTACATTTGAAGACTGGATTTAATTATTCAGTCTTTTTTGTCTAAATAATATTATTAAAACCAATAAAATGCCAAGAGTAAAACTTTTTAACGAAGAAGATATACTTCAAAAAACAATTAATTTATTTTGGGAAAAAGGATATAATAATACTTCCATTCAGGATTTAGTAACACATTTAGGTATAAATCGTGGTAGTTTATACGATACTTTTGGTGGCAAGCGTGAACTATTCGACAAGGCTTTTAATAAATACCTGAAAACAAATAATGATGGTTTGATTGCATTTTTTGAAACTCAAAAATCAATTAAAAAAGGTTTCCAAAAATTTTATGAAATACCAATAAATGCTGCTGTTTGCGACAAAGGTATTCGTGGTTGTTTTGCGGTTAATACCATTACCGAAATGTTACCAGAAGATAAAATAATGCAAGAAGTTTTAATTAAAAATAAAGCAATTATTGAAACCGTTTTTTATAATTTCCTTAAAAAAGGAACGAAAAATGGGGAAATAGACAAATCTAAAGATCTAAAAAAAATAACATCCTTTTTATATTCACTTTTAAATGGTCTATTAGTAACTGCTAAAATAAATTATAATAAAAAAGAATTATTAGAAACCGTAAAAACTGGTTTAATGATTTTAGATTAATTAAACCTTAGAATTACAAGGTATAACCTCAACAACAGCTTGTTTATTATTTACCTTGTTGTAAGTAATAAACATAGACTTATAAGCTATTAATATTCCGATACAGAAAACTAATAAAAATGCAATTATTATTTTGGTTAAGTTCTTCATTATATTATAAAGACGTTAAAATTTTAACAATGTTACATTTTTGTTAAGAAAACTTTAACAATTAGGTTAATCAAAAAAACTTTATATCTTTGCCAAAGTTTCTTCACTTAGATTAATATTTTAAAAACAACTTCATTTTAAAATATTAAAAGAAAATAATTAATTAAAAAACAATAATGAGTAAAAAGAAAATTTACAAAAAAAAGAAAAACACAATTAAACATTTAACACGTAATATATTACAAGCGTTAAATAAAAACAACAAGCAAGCATTAAATTATAAACAAATTGCTAAACAATTAGGTGTAACCGATTTTAACGGAAAAAATCAAGTACTTCAAAAACTAATAGAACTAGTTGGTCAACAAAAAGTAAAAGAAACGGAACGTGGAAAATTTCAAATTCTACCAAACGAAAAATATTATTTTGGTAAATTAGATGTTAACGCAAGAGGTAACGGATTTGTAATCTGTGAAGACTTAGAACACGATATTTACATACCAAACCGAAACTTAAACCATGCTTTAAACAATGATCAAGTTAAAGTTTATGCATACCAGCGCAAAGCAAATGGTAAGCAAGAAGGCGACATTGTAGAAATTATAGAAAGAGCAAAATCGGATTTTGTTGGTGTTTTACAACTGAATAAAAATTTCGGTTTTGTAGTGCCAGACGACAGTAAAATGTATGTGGATGTATTTGTGCCTTTAAAGAAAATTAAAGATGCAGAAGATGGCGATAAAGTGGTTGTTTCTATTCAAGATTGGCCAGAAAACTCTAAAAACCCGTTTGGTAAAATAACCGAGGTTTTAGGTAAACCAGGCGATCATGATACCGAAATGCATTCCATTTTAATGGAATATAATTTACCGTACAAATTCCCTGAAAAGGTAGAAGAAGATGCAGCAAAACTGCCTATCGATATTACCGCTAAAGAAATCGCAAAGCGAAGAGATTTTAGAGATACATTAACTTTTACTATAGATCCAGCAACGGCAAAAGATTTTGACGATGCTTTATCGTTCAAAATTTTAGAAAATGGTAATTACGAAATAGGAATTCATATTGCAGATGTAAGTCATTATGTACAAGAAGGAACTATTTTAGAAGACGAAGCATATGCTAGAGCAACATCAGTCTATTTAGTAGACAGAGTTGTACCAATGTTGCCAGAAGTATTATCAAACAACGTATGTTCGTTAAGACCACACGAAGAAAAACTAACTTTCTCTGCTGTTTTTGAACTCGATAAAAATGCAAACTTAAAAAGTCAATGGTTCGGTAGAACAGTTATTTATTCTGATGCACGATTCGCTTACGAAGAAGCACAGGTTATTATTGAAGAAAATTCAACATCTAAAATTCAAAATTCAAAATTGAATTTAACCATTCCAAAAACAATTTCCTTAACGGAAAAACAATACGATGTAACACCAGAAATAGGCGAAGCAATTCTAACTTTAGACAAACTAGCAAAAATTCTAAGAAAAGGAAGAATGAAAGATGGTGCTTTAACTTTTGATAGAGCAGAAGTAAGATTTAATTTAGACGAAAATTCGAATCCAATTAGTGTATTTTTCAAAACTCAAAAAGATGCCAATAAGTTAATTGAAGAATTTATGTTACTTGCTAATAAAAAAGTAGCACAATTCATCGGTAAAAAGAAAAATGATGAACCAACCAAACAGACGTTTGTTTATAGAATTCATGACGAACCAGATTTGTCTAAACTAGATGATTTACAACGAATTGTAAATAATTTTGGTTACAAAATACAAACCGATACTAGAGAACACATCACACAATCATTAAATAAATTATTAGCTGACGTTAAAGGAAAACCAGAACAAAATATGGTAGAAACCTTAACGATTAGATCAATGAGTAAGGCAGTTTATACCACTAAAAACATTGGTCATTATGGTTTAGCATTCGATTATTATAGTCATTTTACATCGCCAATTAGACGTTATCCTGATGTAATGACACATCGATTATTACAACATTATTTAGATGGCGGAAAATCACCTAATGCTGATATTTACGAAGATAAATGTGAACATTCTAGCGAAAGAGAATATATGGCAACCAAAGCCGAACGTGATTCGATTAAATATATGCAAGTTAAATATATGCAAGATCATCAGAATAAAATATTTAAAGGTGTAATTACTGGTGTAACCGAATGGGGAATTTATGTAGAAATCATCGAAAATAAATGTGAAGGAATGGTTAGAGTTAAAGACATAAAAGACGATTATTATACTTTTGATGAAAAACAATATGCAATGGTTGGTCAAGCAACACAAAATTTAATTACGCTTGGTGATGAAGTTATGGTGAAAGTAAAAAACACCGATTTAGAACGTAAACATTTAGATTTTTACTTGGTTCAAGATAGTATTTTGTAATAAAAAGTATGTTTTGTTGATTTGTGTATTCGTTTGTCTTTTTTACACAAATCAACAAACACATAATTAAACTTAAAATATGATATTAACAACAACAAACAACATAGAAGATCACAAAATAGTAGATTATTTAGGTATTGTAACTGGTGTTGCTATTATAAAACAAAACATTTTTAAAAATGATATTTCAGAAACTTTAAATAAAGCGAAAGAACAGGCATTTCAAAATTTACATAATAATGCTGCAAAGTTAAAAGCAAATGCTGTTGTTGGAATTTTAGTAGATGTTGAATTATTAGATCAACGCTATAAAATTGTAGTTTCTGTAACAGGTACAGCAGTAAAGGTTAACTAATAATAAAAAAACGAAAAAATATATAGTTCTTTTATTTTTACTGTTTACTAAAAATTATTAATTCATAATTCATTATCTTTGCTCTTTAAATACATTTAAAATGATAGCACAAAGTATATTTTTAGGCATTATTGGTCCACAACAATTAATAATAATTTTAGTGGTAGTTTTATTGTTTTTTGGAGGTAGAAAAATACCAGAATTAATGAAAGGTCTTGGTGGTGGAATTAAAGAATTCAAATCTGCTGTTAAAGAAGATGAAGAAAAAAAAGAAGATAAAGAGTAATATTTATAATTTAAAAAACAGTTAGGTTTTGCTTAAAGTAAAAACTAACTATCATTTAAAAACCGATAAAATTAAATTTTATCGGTTTTGTTTTTAGGAAAGAATATATCTGAAAATCGTGACTAAAATCACGACATAATTGTTTTATAAAACTATTCTTCTAACTTTTTATTGTTATTAGAAGCTTCACTAATTCTATTTGCAGCAACCATACCAGATACAACATCGGTTAACATGTTACTTGCTGCATTAGGATTATTAGGTAATAAAATTAAATTGGAACCCGATTTAGAACCAATACTTTGTAAAGTATCATAATGTTGTGTTACAATAATTAAGGCAGATGCTTCTTGAGAATTAATACCTGCTCTATTTAAAATAACCATAGATTCTTCTAAACCACGAGCAATTTCTCTACGTTGATCTGCAATACCTCTACCTTGTAAACGTTTAGATTCTGCTTCGGCTTTTGCACGTTCTACAATTAAAATACGCTGTGCATCACCTTCGTGTTGTGCTGCTGTTTTTTCACGTTCTGCAGCATTAATACGATTCATTGCAATTTTTACGTTTTCGTCTGGATCAATATCAGTTACTAATGCTTTTACAATATCGTAACCGTAATCTAGCATTGCTTCTTTTAATTCACGTTGTATAGCAACCGCAACTTCATCTTTTTTTACGAATACATCATCCAATTTCATTTTAGGAACTTCGGCACGTACAACATCAAAAATAAATGCCGTAATTTGCTCATGCGGATTTTGCAATTTATAAAATGCATTATACACATGGTTACGTTGAATTTGAAACTGAACAGATATTTTTAAATGTACAAATACATCATCTTTCGTTTTTGTTTCTACAATAACATCTAATTGTTGAATACGTAAACTAATACGACCAACAACTTTATCAATAATAGGTATTTTAAATTGAAAACCTGCACCATAATCTTTGGTGAATTTACCAAGACGTTCTACAACAGCAATGGTTTGTTGTTTTACAATAAAGAAACCAGATGCAATGAATATTAAAATTGGTACTATGTACCAGAAATTTACTAAGAAATCCATAATTTTTTTGTTTTAAAGGTTAATTAATTTAATGTTATCAAACATACAATTTTTCATCATTTTATTAAATGAAAAACAAATTAAAGTTAATGTATCATGATAAAATTAGCAATTTTTATTTGTGAACACACTTATGTGTCGCAAATGAATTACTTTTGTTACATAAATTAAAAAATAAAATGAAAAAATTTCTAATAGGAACAATAATTGGTGCTGTTTTATTACTTGCTTTGTATTTTACTGCTGTTTATTATTTAACTTTTTCTGAAGGTTTTAGAGCAGGAGAATTGGTAAAAATAAGTCATAAAGGTATTATTTTTAAAACTTGGGAAGGTAAATTAAGTCAAGGAATATCAGAAGAACTACAATTTGAATTCTCTATAGAAGAATATCAAAAACAAGTTATAGAAGATCTTAAAAACCTACAAGGTCAAAAAGTGAAACTAACTTATAAAGAACGTTTTGGTACTTTTCCTTGGTTAGGTGATACTAAGTATTATGTTACTAAAGTTGAACTAACTGAAAATTAATTTAATGTTACCTACGAGGCAGAACCGTCGATGCATCAAAAAAACATAAAATATGCCACGAATGCACGAATTATTTCGGGATAATTTTTCACTATGTTAGAATATTCGTGTATTAGCAGCAAAAAAATATTTAGCTATACTCGACGCAGAACATCGAGGAGTTCTTTATATTAAATAAAAATCAATTCTATTAAGTTCAACGCCATTTACAATAATGGCAACTTGGTGCAAACCAAAATGAAATTTTCGTGTAGAAATTATTTTAAAAGATTGTCTCTTTTTAATTTCTGAAACAGATCTTTTAGCATAAATTTTTTCACTGATTTTATATACTTTTTTACTTAAAGTGCCATTGGCTTTTTGATAATAAATAGCATATTCTAAACGCAGCTTTAAATTGATTTCTGCATTATTTTTAAGTTTAAAGTAAAAAACGCACCTTCTTAGAAGGTGGCATTGATTTGCCCCTAAAAGGGGCTTTTAGAAATCGAACTTTTGTTGTTGATTTTCTGCCTTTAC
>JAMONN010000127.1 GCA_027065775.1 Flavobacteriaceae bacterium
TTTAGCATAAATCCATTTATAGGAATAGTAATTGAAATAATGATTTTAAATAGTTTCAATTATTAAGTATTTTAATCTTTGAATTAATCAGTACATTTGCAAAATTAAAATTTAAACACAAGTCTTTTAGACAATAATTAATATAATGGAAGAAAAGAAATTTGACATCAATCAGTTAATAGGTTTTGTACTACTTTTTGCACTAGCAGGATTTTTTATCTATAATAACATGCCTTCTAAAGAAGAATTAGAAAAGCAAAAAATAGAAGAAGCAAGAAAATTAGATTCCATTGCTACTATTGAAAAATTAGTAAAAACAAAACAAATTAATAATTCAGTAATTACAACACCAGTAACTGTTGCAGTACCTGACTCTATTGCTCGTTTAAATACTTTAGCAAAAAAAGGAACTTTTGCGTATGCTTCAACGCTTTCTTCTGCGAAAAATACCGAAACTACATTACAAAACGAAGTTTTAGATATTAAAATTGCTAATAAAGGTGGTCAAATATCTTCTTTAGAATTATTAGATTATAAAACGTATGATGCAAAAAAACTATTCTTAATTAAAGAGAATAACGCTTTGTTAAACTTAACATTGCAAACAAAAGATGGTCGCACAATTTATACAAAAGATCATTATTTCGAACCTAATTTAAGTAAAAACGGCGATAACCAAGTATTGTCTATGAAATTAAAAATTTCGGAAACACAATATTTAGAATATCAATATACACTTAAACCTAACGAGTATTTATTAGACTTTAAAATAAATTCGGTTGGTTTAGGTAGCATGTTAAATACTTCTCAAAAAGTAAGTATGCAATGGGATTTAAAAACTATGCGTACCGAAAAATCGGTTAAATATGAAAATCAATACACAGATTACAGGTATCTATATAATGGTGATGAATGGGATTATACCATGCGTGATAAGGAAACTGAAGAAGAAAATGTAAATTGGATTTCTTATAAAAAACAATTTTTCTCTACTATTTTATTAGCAGATAAGTCTTTTGAAAAAGCAAAGATGAATCAAAAAAACTTAGTTGAAGATGATAAGATAGATACCATTTTTACGAAGCAATTAAATTCTACTATTACGTTATCCTTCAAAGGAAATGAACTTGCCGAAAATATGCAATTGTATTATGGTCCAAACGATATTGTACAATTTAATAAATACGAAGACAAAAAACTTAACTACAATTTAGCAATTGGTACAAGTATTTTTAGATGGATTAACACACATTTTATTGCACCATTATTTACATTTATACATACTAATATTTTAAGCAGTTTAGGTTTAGCAATTATATTACTTACCGTTTTTGTAAAACTATTAATGTCGCCTTTATTATATAAATCCTTTTTATCAAGTGCAAAAATGAAGGTTTTAAAACCTGAATTAACTGCAATTAACGAAAAATATAAAGGAAAAGAAAATGCCATGAAACGTCAACAAGAAACGATGGCAATTCAGCGAAAAGCAGGTGTAAATCCCATGGCAGGTTGTATTCCTGCATTATTACAAATGCCAATATTCTTTGCCTTATTTAGATTTTTTCCAACAAATATAGACTTGAGACAAAAGAGTTTTTTATGGGCAACCGATTTATCGTCTTATGACGAATTAATAAAATTACCTTTCGATATTCCGTTTTACGGAAGTCATGTTGCATTATTTCCGATTTTAGCATCTATATCTATGTATTTTTATATGAAAATTACACAAGGTCAGCAATCTGCAATGCAACAACCAACTCAAGAAGGAATGCCAGATATGCAAAAAATGATGAAAATGATGATGTATTTTTCACCATTTATGATGTTGTTTTTCTTTAATAATTATGGTGCAGGATTAAGTATTTATTACTTTATTTCGCAATTAATTTCGATCATTATTATGTTAGTAATTAAATACTATATAATTGATGAAAAGAAAATACACGCCAAAATACAAGTAAACAAACAAAAAACACCTAAAAAGAAATCGAAATTCAGACAACGTTTAGATGATGCAATGAAACAAGCACAAGAACAACAAGAATTGAAAAAGAAAAAATAGTTTAGACTTATACTTTAGACAAAAAAACCGATTTACAATTATTTGTAAATCGGTTTTTTTATGAAATATTACATCATCCTTAAAAATAATTTGCGACTACATCAACTAACACCATAACTCAAATCCAATACTTATATGACCTTAAATGCCTTATATGGTAAATGAACAACAATCTAAAACACTAACTCAAGTTCAACACTTATATGACCTTAAATGCCTTATATGATAAATAAACAACAATCTAAAATACGAACTCAAGTTCAACACTTATATGACCTTAAATGCCTTATATGGTAAAATGAACAACAATCTAAAAACTAACTCAAATTCAACACTTAT
>JAMONN010000128.1 GCA_027065775.1 Flavobacteriaceae bacterium
GTGATGCAGACGATATTAAAAAATCAATTGCAGAACTTAATATTGTGGTTTCTACCATTTCTTTTGAATATGAACCTTGTGCTTTTGAAAAAGCAAACGAGTTAAGTACAGTTGATAAAGAAGGTGATTATCAAAAAGAGAAGTTTGAAAATATGCGTAGTATAGTTTCTGGTATCAACGATTTTAAAGGAAAAGTGAAACTAGTCTTTGAAAAATTAGATGTAAACAATGTTAAATTTATCAATAATAAAAAAAGAGATGCCATTGCTATTGCAAAAGAAATTGATAGAATAGTATATAAAAACTATCAATTAAATACCACAAATTATATGGCATACGATTTGCTATATGGAGACAAGAAGTATAAAAGACATTATAATAATACGGAATTAGAAGCCTTTAAAAAATACGTTGACAAAGCAGAAAGTGAAGATGTTTATTATAAAATTCTTAAAATTTATGTGCAACCCATAGTTAATAAAGAAAAATTAGTATTCAATTTATTAAACCAAGTAAATTAGTTATGAAAAAATATATTTTATTATTTCTTCTTACATTATCAATGATAAGTTATAGTCAAAGGAGTTATAATTTTGAAGTATTAGAAGGAAATATTAAAGATTTAAAAGGTGTTAAAAATTTTAGTATTTCTTTTGACCAAAAAAACATTTCAATTGAACATCAAGAAAGTGAAGAAGAGTTTTTAACAATGCAAACTAATAAACATCCTAAATTTAGAGAGAATTGGGTTACTGCAAAAAAAGAAACTTTTGAACCACGATTTATTGAATCATTTAATAAATGGTACAAACGAAAAGGAGAATCTATTATTGAGAATTCAGAATACCATATTCATATAAAAATAGATTGGATTTTTACAGGTTTTAATGTTGTAGCGATTAATCAATATGCGAAAATTACAGCAACATATACGGTAACAAAAAAAGACAATCCAAATAAAATACTTTTTAAAGGAAAATGTGAAAGAGCTAAAGGTGGCGCATCTTATGATATTATAGAAAGAGTATCCACAAGTTACTTTTATTTAGCAAAAAAAATTGCAACTTATATTAAACGAAAATCTTAAAAACAATAATTAAAACAATAACAAATGAAAAAAACAATTTATTTAGTAGCAGTATTATTTACAACCTTGACTTTTGCGCAAAAAATGAAAGTACAAGAAGGTAATATTAAAAACTTAAAAGGAATAGCAAAATTCGAGTTACAATTCGATTACACAGATGTTGAAATACCTAAATATAAATCTGAAGAAGCTTTTTTAGAAGATAAAGTAGCTATGAGAGAGGAGAAAGAAGAAGGTTCAGGCGAAAAATTTAAAAAAAGTTGGTTTAGTGATAGAGCAGAAAAATATGAACCAAAATTTATTGAATCGTTTAATAAAAGATTTAAGAAAGCGCAAGTAGTAGTTTCAAAAGACGATGCAGATTATATCATGCATATACATACTACTTTTTTATATGCTGGTTATAATGTTGGTATTGTTAGGCAAAATTCAAAAGTAAGTGCTATAATTACCGTTTCCAAAAAAAGTGAACCAAATAAAGTATTATTAAAGGGCAAGTACAATTACGTACAAGGTAATGGTGCTTTTGGTTTTGATTTTGATTCTGGTTATAGAATATCTGAAGCTTATGCTAAATTAGCTAAGAATATGGCTGTTTATATTTTAAAGAAAGCTAAATAAAGTAATATTTTTATTAAACTTAAAGACTGCCCTAAAAAGGCAGTCTTTTTTGTTTAATTTTTTTTGAATTATATTTACAAAAACAAAATCATACTTTATTATAGAATTGACCTAAATAAACCAACGCCAGTGTTTTTATTTTAAACGCAAAAGTGAAGTCTAAAAACGAAGTTTCAGCGATACTTTCAAAAGCAATAAAAAAGATTGAGTTAAATCAGTGTGAAACAATAATTAAACAAATAAACAATTGAACAAAACCCACTATAGAACCTGTAATCTTTGCGAAGCAATGTGCGGCATAGAAATAACCTACAAAGACAAAGAAATTATCAGTATAAAAGGTGATAAAAAAGACATGTTTAGTAAAGGTCATATTTGCCCAAAAGCGGTTGCGTTAAAAGATTTATATTTAGATAAAGATCGATTAAAAACACCGATTAAAAAAACAAAAAACGGTTGGATAGAAATTTCTTGGAAAGACGCTTTAGATGAAGTTGCCGAAAAATTAAAAGCAATTCAAAAAAAATACGGTAATGATGCAGTAGCAACATATCAAGGTAATCCAAATGTGCATAATATTGGACTAATGTTATATGGTAAACCGTTTATTAAATCGTTGCAGACCAAGCAGAAATATACAGCAAGTTCGGTAGATCAATTACCACATCATATTGCATCTTTATTAGTTTTTGGGCATCAAATGATGATTCCTATTCCAGATATTGAAAGAACAGATTATTTATTAATTTTAGGTGCAAATCCAGCAGTCTCTAATGGCAGTATGTTAACAGCGCCTGGTTTTTCAAATAAAATAAAGGCGATCCAAAAACGTGGCGGAAAAGTAATTAATATAGACCCAAGATATACCGAAACCTCCAGAATTTCGAGTGAACATCATTATATAAGTCCAGGGAAAGACGCCTTGTTTTTACTCGCAATAATAAATGTTATTATTTCTGAAAATTTATCTCAAAAAGGACATTTAGAAAATCATCTAAAAAATTGGGATGCGATAAAAGAAATTGTTAAAGGATTTGAACCAAATAAAGTAGAAAATCACATAGGAATTACAGCAAATAATATTGTAAAAATAGCCAAAGATTTCGCAAATGCTAAAACAGCAGTTTGTTATGGTAGGTTAGGAGTCTCGACACAAGAATTTGGCGGTATGTGTATTTGGTTAGTAAATGTTTTAAATTTAATAACAGATAATACCGATAAAATTGGTGGCGCAATGTTTACTTTGCCAGCAATCGATTTAGTTGGCATGAGCGCAATGCAAGGCAAAACTGGGTCTTTTAATCGTTATAGAAGTAAAGTGAATAATTTGCCAGAATATTCAGGCGAATTTCCTGTGACAACTTTAGCAGATGAAATTTTAGCGAAAGATGGCATTAAAGCATTTGTTTCTATTGCTGGAAATCCAGTTTTATCTACGCCAAATGGTACGAAATTAGAAAAAGCTTTGGAGCAATTAGAATTTATGGTTTCCATAGATATTTATTTAAACGAAACTAGCAAACATGCCGATATTATTTTGCCAACAACTACAGGTTTAGAAACTTCGCATTATGATTTGGCATTTCATCAATTAGCCATTAGAAATACCACAAAATATAGCGAAAGTTTATTCAAAAAAGAAGAAAATCAAAGACATGATTGGCAAGTGTTAAATGCATTAACCGAAAGAATGACTGGCATAAAAAATCCTGCTACGCCCGAAAACATGTTAGATTATATGTTGCAATTTTCACCGTATAAATCGGAAGAGTTATCTGTTAAAAAACTAAAAGATAATCCTAACGGAATTGATTTTGGTCTATTAAAACCTTGTCTAACAAAACGTATTTTCACTAAAGATAAAATGATTAATATTGCACCACAAGAATTTGTAGATGATTTGGAAAGGTTAAAAAATCAATTAAAAAAATGGAATAAAAAGCAGCAGTCTAATTATCCGTTTTACCTTATCGGAAGAAGACAATTAAGAAATAATAATTCTTGGATGCACAACTCCGAAATTTTAATAAAAGGAGAAAATAGATGTACAATGCTTATTAATTCTGAAGATGCATTACAATTAAATTTAACAGATAAACAAATAGTAAAAGTAGTGTCGTTGGTTGGTCAAGTAGAAATTCCAATAAAAATAACAAACAGCATCAAAAAAGGAGTTTTAAGTATTCCACACGGTTTTGGCCATCATAGAAAAGGAATAAAATTAAATTTAGCACAACAAAATGCAGGTGTAAGTATTAACGATTTAACTAATGACAAACAAATAGATGCACTTACAGGTAATGCCGATTTCAGCGGAACAAAAGTGCAAATAATACCATAATTAAATGATTCAAAACTTAGATCAATTAAAATTAAATTTTGATACAGATTCACTTTGGCTAGTTAATGTCTTGTTAGCAATAATAATGTTAGGTGTTGCTTTAGATATAAAAATATCGGATTTTAAGAATCTTTTTAAAAAACCAAAAATACTTCTAGTAGGTGTTGTGTTGCAGTTTTTAATTGTTCCGTTAGTAACTTTAATATTAATTTATATTTTAAAACCTCAAGCAAGTTTGGCTCTAGGTTTATTAATGGTTGCTGCTTGCCCTGGCGGAAATGTATCCAATTTCATGACCAAATTAGCAAAAGGTAATACCGCATTGTCTGTAAGTTTAACTGCTTTTGCAACAGCAATGGCGTTATTTATGACGCCAATTAATTTGGCAATTTGGGCGAATTTTTATCAACCAACAGCAGAGATTTTAAAAGAAGTAAACTTAAATCCGTTGAAAGTATTAGAAATAGTTGTTTTAATATTAGGGATTCCGCTAATTGTAGGAATGCTTATTAGACATTTTAAACCTAAAATTGCAACTACTGCTTCCAAAATTTTAAAGCCAGTTTCTATATTAATTTTAGTTATTTTTATTGCTGGTGCTTTTTATGATAATTTTGATATTTTTATCATGCATATTCATCATGCATTTTATTTAGTAGTATTGTTAAATGCGGTGCTATTTATGGTTGGATTTCAAACGGCAAAATATTTAAAGTTATCTTATGAGAATCAAAAAACACTAAGTATCGAAACAGGAATTCAAAATTCAGGTTTAGGTTTATTATTGGTATTTCTGTTTTTTAGTGATCTTGGCGGTATGGCATTAGTTGTTGCTTTTTGGTCTGTTTGGGATATTTTTTCAGGATTGCTGTTAGCGTATTTTTGGTCACGAAAAGATAAGAGAAATAAACAAAAAAATGTAATTGCGTAAATATGAACATACTTTATTTAATTGTCCGTTTTTATGTGCGAACTGGTTTGCATTTGTTTTACAAAAAAATTCATGTTAAAGGTTTGGATAATATTCCTAAAAACGGTGCGGTATTGTTTGTAGCAAACCATCAAAATGCAATGATGGATCCTATTTTAATAGGTACAGAAAATCCTAGAACTTTATATTTTTTAGCAAGGGCAAGTGCTTTTAAAAATAAAATTGGCGCTAAATTATTAAATGCAATAAATGCAATTGCTATTTATAGAGTGCGTGATGGCGTAAATTCTAAAAAATTAAACGAAGTCGTTTTTGATAAATGTAGTAAACTATTAGATAAAAATAAAAGTATTCTTATTTTTCCTGAAGGAAGTCATAGTGAGTTAAGAAAAATACGATCATTAAGAGCAGGTTTTACAAGAATTACTTTTGATTATCTAAATAAAAACCCCAATAAAGAATTTCATATTATTCCTATAGGGATGAATTATAGTAATACAAAAGACTATGCTAGAGAAGTTGCTATCGTTTATGGCAAACCAATATTGGCGTCTCAATTTTATGATAAAAACGATGTGAAAAAATCTATAGGTTTAATTATTAATGAAGTCACTAAAAGTTTAAAAGAAGTAACAGTTCATATTAATAACGAAGAAAGTTATAACGAAATACTAAATTCGATTTCTGAAAAAGAGTTTTTAACACCAGAAATCACGAATTTAAAAATTCAAAATATCGTTTTAAAGAAAGATTCAAAAGTTAAAAATTTAAAGAAAAAATCAAAAAATTTATTTTATTATTTATTAATTTTAAATAGTATTTTCCCATTTTTGATTTGGCGATGGTTACAACCAAAAGTAAAACAAAAAGAATTTATTTCCACAGCAAAATTTAGTTTAGGGTTGACTGTTTTTCCGCTAACTTACTTTATTCAAACATTATTGGTAAATCAATTTTTCGGTAATTTATATGCGTTAGTTTATGTGGTTTTTTGTTTTGTGATAGTACTTTTAAGTACCAAGACTAGATAGTAAATATTTTAGTTAGAATATGCCTTATCTCTAAAAGAAGTTGTCTTATATCTTTATTTAAGGCAACATTAAATTCTAAATTAATTTTTCTTTGTCAATTAAATTGCTATGACTATCTTGCAACCTTAATATTAATGATAATCTTTTTAGAAGATTAAAAGACCCTATAAACATTAAAAGATGTTAGACAATAAAGAACAAGAAGAAAATTCAGTGAATAGTAATTCTGAAACTACAGAGAATATTAAAGTTGAAGACCAATCAACTGAAGAACAAGTAATTGAAGATGAAAATTTAGAACCAACGCCAGAAGAAGCAGATTCTAAACCTAACGAAAAGGAAAAGTCAGAAAATACTGTTGAAGAAGTAGAAACTAAATCTGAAGAAAAGGAAGTCGAAGAAAAAGAAACCAAAGAAGAAAAATCAAAAACTGATTTTACAGAATTTGGTTTGGAAGAATTGACAGGTTTTCTTCAAAATATCATTAATAGCGAACCAATTCAAAGTATTAAAAACGATGTAAATGAATTGAAAACGAACTTTAATAAAAAGTTTGATGATTATATTGCAACAGAAAAAGCAAAATTTATCGAAGAAGGTGGTAATGAAATAGACTTTCATTATACAACACCTTTAAAGAAAAACTTCTATAATGTTTTTAATGATTATCGTGATAAAATAAAGCAATTTTATAATCAAAAAGAGCAAGAGCGTAAAAATAATTACACCAATAAAATTGCATTAATAGAAGAGTTGAAAATGCTAATTTCTAGTTCAGAATCTTCTACAATGTATAATGATTTAAAAGAAATTCAAGAAAAATGGCGTTCAATCGGTCCTGTGCCATTCGAAAAAAATGATGATACTTGGCGTACTTTTAGATTTCATGAGCAAAAAGTATATGATTTTTTACATTTAAAATCCGATTTTAGAAATCTAGATTTTAAGCATAATTTAGAAAAGAAAACTAAATATGTAGCACGTGCCGAAGAATTAACAAAAGAACCAGATAATGCAAAAGCATTTAAAGAATTGCAAATACTACATAGAATTTGGAAAGAAGATGTAGGTCCTGTTGCAAGAGAATTTAGAGAAGAAATTTGGGAAAAATTTAGTGCAGCAACAAAAATAATTCATGATAAAAGACGAGAATTATTTTCAGAATTAGAAGCGAAATGGGAAGAGAATGTCCCTAAAAAAGAAGAGGTTATTCAAAAGATAAATGAATTAACTATCGAAGATGTTACCTCGCATAATTTATGGCAAAATAAAATTAAAGAATTAGAAACGTTAAGAGATGAGTTTTTTACAATTGGTAAAGTAACTAAAGAGAAGAAAGATGAATTATGGGAATCTTTACGTGAAGCAACAAGAACTTTTAATCAAAAGAAAAACGAATACTATAAAGATGTAAAATCAGAACATCAAATAAATTTAGATAAAAAAAGAGCATTAGTCGAGAAAGCATTGTCTTTAAAAGATAGTGAAGATTTTGAAGAAACAGCTAACGTTTATAAAAAAATTCAAGCAGAATGGAAAACTATCGGTCATGTGCCTAGAAAGTTTTCAGACAAATTATGGAAAGAATTTAGAGGTGCTTGTAATGCTTTTTTTGATAGAATGCATAAAGTCCAAGATGACGCAAACGAAGAATTAATGGTCGTTTTTAGTGCTAAAAAAGAATATTTAGACAAGTTAAAAGAAGATATAAAAGACGTAGAAGTAGTAGCGTTAGATAAAATCAAAACATTCATTAAAGAGTGGAAAGAATTTGGTCAGGTACCACAAAAAATGCGATTTATAGAATCTAAGTTTAATAAAGTTATAGATAAATTATTTTCCAAATTAGATATGGATAAAAATGAATCGATTATGCTACGCTTTAAAAATAATATAGATGCTTATTTAGAACAAAAAGATATAAGAAAATTAGATGGAGAGACGTTTTTTATCCGTAAAAAAATAGATGAAATTACAAAGGAAATAAAATTATTAGAAAATAATTTAGGTTTTTTTAAACATACGTCTAAAGATAATCCTTTGGTGAAAGGCGTTTATAAAAACATCGAAAAACACCAAACCGACTTAGATATTTGGAAACAAAAATTAAAGTATTTAAGATCAATAGATTATTAATTTTTTTATATTTAAAAGATTAAAGATTAAAGATTAAAGATTAAAGATTAAAGATTAAAGACTAAAGACCAAAGACCAAAGACCAAACACTAAAAACCCAAACAAATGTATAATTTATTAAAAGGTAAAAGAGGAATCATATTTGGAGCATTAGATGAAAATTCTATCGCTTGGAAAATAGCTGAGAGAGCACATGAAGAAGGCGCAACTTTTGTTTTAACAAATGCACCAGTAGCTTTGCGAATGGGAGCAATAAACGAATTGGCAAAAAAAACGAATTCCGAAGTAATTCCTGCAGACGCAACTTCTATGGAAGATATAGAGAATTTAGTAACTAAATCTATGGAGATTTTAGGTGGTAAATTAGATTTTGTTTTGCACTCTATAGGGATGTCTGTTAATGTAAGAAAAGGAATTCATTATACCGAACAAAATTATAAATTCACAGAAAAAGGTTGGGATATATCAGCAGTTTCGTTTCATAAAGTAATGAATGTATTGTATCATAACGATGCTATGAACGAATGGGGAAGTATAGTTGCATTAACTTATATGGCAGCGCAAAGAGTTTTTCCAGACTATAATGATATGGCTGATAATAAAGCTTATTTAGAATCTATTGCTCGTAGTTTTGGTTATTTCTTCGGAACAGAAAAAAAAGTTAGAGTAAATACAATTTCTCAATCACCAACGCCAACTACTGCAGGTTCAGGAGTTAAAGGTTTTGATGGATTTTTCAATTATGCAGAAAAAATGTCACCATTAGGTAACGCGACAGCTTTAGAATGTGCGGATTATACAATTTCTTTATTTTCCGATTTAACAAAAAAAGTTACTTTGCAAAATTTATTTCATGATGGAGGATTCTCAAATATGGGTGTAAGTCAATCTATTATTGAAAATTTTTCAGATAATGAATAGGGAAAATTAAAATGAAATTGTTATAAATAAAATTGAATTTAGTCAAAATTTTGATAATCAAAATAATAATGATAAATTTATCCCTTTAAAAAAATAAACTAACATAGAAATCTTATATAAATGAAGAAAATTACGTTATTACTTATCTTTGTAGCATTATTTACAAATAATTTGCTGATACAGTCTCAAATAATAAACGAGCCAGCAAATTGGCCTAATGCTGATTGGAATATTTCAGGAGTTTTCTCGGCAAGTGGTTTTGCACAGGATCCAACAATATCTGCTAATTTTAGTTGGGATGATGATGCGGCAGGTTCAGGTTCTATAAGTGATGATATTGCAGCAGAATCTCCAGTAATTAACTTAACTACAGCAATACCAACAGAGCAGCAACTTCAAGTAACTGTAAATTATGTGTATAGAAGAGTTGGTGATATATTAACATTGGAATGGTTTGATCAAGGGAATGGCGATTGGTTAGTTTGGCAACAATTTAGTAACAACTCTAATAATTTAGATTATAAAAGTTGTACTGGTATGCAAACATTTGTTAGCCAACCACTAATAATAGCTGGTTTTACAACAACGCAATTATTAGGTTTTAAATATAGAATAAGATATAATGATAATGGTTTTGATTGGGGAATGTGTTTTGAATCACCAACATTAATTTCTTTAGAAACTCCACCGTGTTTAGATGTATCTAATATTGATGCGAATATTGATGGTATAACAGATTCTTCTGCAATTATTAGTTGGACTGATAATAATGGTGTACCACCAAATAATGGTTGGGAAATAGAATACGGAGAAACAGGTTTTACTCAAGGTAGTGGAACTACTGTAATTGCACTATTGAATCCGTATACATTAACAAGTTTATTAAGTTCCACAAAATATGATATTTATATTAGAGCATTATGTTCTAATGATGAACTAAGTGGTTGGGTTGGACCGATTAGTGTTACAACAGAGCAAAGTTTTGAGGTTTGTGGTCAATTTGTAGATAGTGGCGGACCGAATGGAGAATATAGTGATAATGAAGATACTACTACTACATTTTTTCCAGATGTTACTGGTAATGTAGTTACTGTAAATTTCTTATCATTTAATACAGAAAGTTGTTGTGATGATTTAACAATTTATGATGGTGATACGATTGGAGCAGCAGTTCTAGGAGTTTTTGCAGGCACTGATTTACCACCTACATTTACTTCTACTCACGCTACAGGTGCTTTGACATTCCGTTTTGAATCGGATGGTTCTGTAACTAGAGATGGTTGGGTTGCAAATATTATTTGTACACTGCCACCAACTTGTTTTGCACCAACTAATATTGTTATTACTAATATAGAAGAAGATAATGCAGATGTAAGTTGGACAGACAATAACACACCAGATCCAGTAGGTGGTTGGGAAGTTGAGGTAGTAGAGTCAGGTACTGCACCAACCGAAATAGGAACTATTACTTTTGTAACAAACTTAAACGTTACTGGGTTAAGTGCATCAACCTCTTATGATGTTTTCGTAAGAGCAATTTGTGATGAAAATGACGAAACAGATCAAAGTTTTTGGGTAGGAGCATCTTTTTCAACACCAATAGCACCTCCAGCATGTGATGGCATCTATGTAGATTCAGGTGGACCAGATAGTGATTATTCAAGTGGCGAAACTATAGAATATGTAATTTGCCCAGATATTACAGGAGAAGTAGTTACATTACAGTTTCTAGAATTTAACACAGAAAATAATTTTGATGGAATAGCAATTTATAATGGATCAAATACAGCTTCACCAATTTTTGATTCTGGATATATCAACCCAGGATTTGGTACAACACCTGATGGAGGTTGGACAGGTACTACAGATTTTGTACCAAGCATTTTAACTTCAACAGATGTTTCTGGTTGTATAACTGTTGTGTTTACTTCTGATGGCTCATTAGAAGAATCTGGTTGGTTGGCAAATGTACTTTGTACTCCTCCGCCAACATGTTTTGTGCCTATAAACTTAAATGCTACAAATGTCACATTCGATACAGCAATATTAAGTTGGACGGAAACAACAACACCAACACCAGCAACAAATTGGAATATAGAAATAGTGACTGCAGGTACAGAGCCAACAGGAGTTGGCATGCCAGTTACAGATAATCCATATACAGCAACAGGTTTAGATCCTGAAACTGCCTATGATTATTATGTGCAAGCAGATTGTGGTGGTGGCGATACAAGTTTTTGGGCTGGACCATTTAATTTTGAAACAACAGCTACTTGTGTAGTAGTGTCT
>JAMONN010000129.1 GCA_027065775.1 Flavobacteriaceae bacterium
AAAAAATGAAATTGCCACTTTTGGCGGAGGTTGTTTTTGGTGTACAGAAGCAATTTTCGAAGAATTAGCAGGCGTAACTAAAGTAGAAGCAGGTTATTCTGGCGGACATGACAAAAACCCAACTTATAAAAATGTTTGTGCAGAGATTACTGGTCATGCAGAAGTTATACACATAACATTTAATCCTGAAAAAGTTGATTTTAATGAGTTGTTAGATGTGTTTTTTGCAACACACAATCCAACAACTTTAAACCAACAAGGTGCAGATAGAGGCACACAATATCGTTCGGCTATTTTTTACCATAATGATGAACAAAAGGTTAAAGCAGATAAATTCATTAGTGCTTTAGAAACAGATAAGGTATTTGATGACAAAATAGTAACAGAAGTAACTAAGTTTGCTGTTTTTTATAAAGCAGAAAACTACCATCAAAATTATTTTAACAATAATAAAAATCAAGGGTATTGTAATGCCGTTATAAATCCTAAATTAATAAAATTCAGAAAACAGTTTAAAGAAAAATTGAAGATAAATTAAAGAAAACATTTAAAAAATTGGTTGATTTTTGGTTTGAAGATTTGTTATCATACTTAGTATGGTAGCAAATCTTTCTTTTTTTATGATGTTTGTAATATTTTTTATCTATTTTTAAACCAATAAACAAAAATCATCCATTCAATTCTGCAATAGCTGCGAAATCTGTGTGAAAACAAAATCTAAACAATGAGTTACCATAAATTTGAAGAGTATAATATAGAAACTACTAAAGAAATACAAGATAAATATTTATCTATTATTACTGAAATTGGTGAAGATGTAAACAGAGAAGGTTTATTAAAAACTCCAGAAAGAGCATCAAAAGCAATGCAATATCTAACGCAAGGTTATGATTTAGATGCTGAAAAAATCCTAAAATCTGCACTTTTTAATGAAGATTATTCCGAAATGGTAATTGTAAAAGATATTGAACTATATTCTTTATGCGAACATCATATTTTACCTTTTTTTGGTAAAGCACATATTGCATACATACCTAACGGAAAAATTGTTGGTTTAAGTAAATTACCAAGAATTGTAGATGTATTTGCTAGACGATTACAAGTACAAGAACGTTTAACCGATCAAATTGTGAATGTTATTGATAAAATTCTAAAACCACAAGGCGTTGCTGTAGTTATTGAAGCGTCACATATGTGTATGATGATGCGTGGCGTACAAAAACAAAATTCAACTACAACAACATCTGCATTTAAAGGTGCATTTAAAAATGTAGAAACACGTTTAGAGTTTTTAAAATTAATTGATTCTAGATTAAGTTAAGTGATAGGAAAATTTATTAAAAATATAGTTTTAAAAAATAAATTATCTTCTTTAATTTTTAGTTTGCTTTTTGATGCTTTAGGTTTACTATCTTTTGTATTACCTTTAATTGGCGAATTTTCAGATGTTATTTGGGCGCCAATTGCAAGTTATTTAATGCTGAAAATGTATCCTAATAGAACTGGTAAAATTGCAAGTATTTTTGTTTTTCTTGAAGAACTATTACCGTTTATAGATGTATTACCAACCTTTACCTTAATGTGGGTTTATACTAATTATTTTAAAAAAAACGTTTAAATCCAAAAGGAGTTAAAGATTGCTTTGCAAATTTTTTAAAAAAAGAAGATTGACCAAATAATTTACTAATAACAATTAATAATAAAAAATAAATAACGCTAATAGCTACTATATATAAAAGCCAATAAACTATATAATGAACATTTTCTTTTGAAAAACCAACAAAAGACAAGACTGGTTTTGTAATAATACCAGACAAAGAACCATTTATAGCAAATACTAATAATATCAATATTAGTTGATTATTAGAAGAAATTCCCCATCTATTTTTTAATTTATTCATTAATACAAAATTATAACGTTTAATGATTATAAAATAACGATAAAAGAATTTAATATAAAGGTAAACGGTTTTAGTTTTTAATAAAAGAAAATAATTTTCAAAAAATAATTTAAACCAAATTTAATTCACTATTAATTTTTTAATTAAAGTACCTTTATCTGTTTCAATATTAACAAAATAGAAACCTTTTGGTAAATTATTAATGGTTAAATTATTATCAAGAATATCACTTTTACTGATAATTTTTCCACTAACGGAATAAACTATAACTGAGTTAATTAATACTTCATTAGATGAAGTAATTGTAAATACATCATTAACTGGGTTTGGAAAAATTGAAATATTTTTATTTAGAACTGCATTTTCAGTAGCAAGAAAAATGCCCCAAATATCTTCTGCATTTTGTC
Source organism: Flavobacteriaceae bacterium (assembly GCA_027065775.1). Taxonomy (GTDB): domain Bacteria; phylum Bacteroidota; class Bacteroidia; order Flavobacteriales; family Flavobacteriaceae; genus S010-17. Next base: position 2,309 of record JAMONN010000129.1, read on the forward strand.
CGCCCCAAATTTTTGTTGCTAAATATGGGTTATCAATAAACGGATTACGATTACCTTGTCCAAATTCATTATTTACAACTGCTAAATAATTATTTCTATTTTCTTCATAAATAGAAACAGGATCATCAACATTCCATTGTAATAATAATTCTACCATATCATTATCGATTGTGGTTGTAGAACCAACACAAACATTTGTTGGTAAACATTGGTTTCCATATCGTAAATACATATACATCATTATTCTTGCCATGTCGCCTTTCCATTCATCACCAGGATACCAATTAGAACTACCATTAACTAAACCTGAGTTTCCAGAACCTGTAGCAAATTTTTTACTACCTCTTTGACCATTACGTTGTACATCGGCAGCACGTAGCATATGTGCGTCTGCTCCAGGACCAGAAGTGTTTAAATTTGGGGTTCCTAAAGATTTCGGATATGTATGTTCTCTATTCCATTCACAAGTTGCGCCACCGCCAAAAGCGAATTTACTTCTTCTTCTATGATCATTATCACTACCTGAAGATGCAGGACAAAGTCCTGATGAAAAACCATAAACCAATAATACATTACTACTTTGACCTGGATCTAAATCTATTATTTTAATCGCTTCTCTAGCTTCGCTATAAGATAAATTATTGTTATGTGTACTAATAATTTTTGACGCTAATTCATTTTTTAAAGCAATTCCATTTAAACTTAGGTTAACATCATTATAATACGCTTGTTGTCCAAATGTTATTGATGTTATTAATAATAGTAGTAATTTTTTCATTTAAATATTATTTAATAATTATTCTTTTAAAAACAATTTCATTCTCAATATTAATTCTCAGTAAATATATTCCTGCTTTTAAATTATTTAAAGTAACTGAATTAGAATTCAATGTTTCTTTTTTAAGAATAGATTGTCCTAAAATATTAAATAATTCAATTTGATTAAATGCAATTTCCGAAACAATTGAAATCGTATTTGTAGTAGAAGGATTTGGATAAATAGTTATCCTATTTTCTAGTAAATTATCTGTCACACCTATAATAAGTTCACTTGTTATATTAAAATTATCGATTGTCCATCTTGTTGGCGCTCCATTAGAATAATATTTAAAAGCAATATATGCATCATCAGGAATACTACTTATATCTACATTAACTATTTGTTGAATAGCAATTTCTGATGATCCATCATGTGTATCAATAGCAACATTAGGCATATCAAACCAATCAAATAATGACGGATCACTAACACCATCATAATCGGTAGAATATAAAAGACCTAATGACATAGTACCATATGTATGAATTAAATATACAGATAGTTTTTCGTTAGCATAGTTTGAAAATTCAATTAAATTTGAAGAAATTAACCAATCTTTACTCAACACATCTTCTTGATAACCATTCATTTGCATGCTTCCAGAATTATCTTCTCCAAAACTTGTAAAACAAGACCAATCTCTATTACTTGTTTCGCTATATGTTACAAAATTATCCGAAACAGTAGCGCAATCATTAAAATCTTCGTAAAAAATAAATTCTGGCATGTTTAAGGTTGTAATAGTAACAGAATTACTATTCTCAGAAAAATTAGATGCTCCATCTTTTGCAACTACATAATAGGTATATTCTGTAGCCGATTCTAAATTAGAATCTATATATAAATTATTAGCATTTGTGGTAATTAATACATTATTTCTATAAATATCATAACCAATCACACCAACATTATCGGTAGAAGCGTTCCAAAATAAATCTACACTATTATGTGTTATATTACTGGCTGCTAAATTTGTTGGTTGCGTAGGATTTTCAGTATCTGGTACTGGATTCCAAACTAAATTCACCCATTCTGGATTACTAATAAACGGATTTGCATTACCTTGATAATCATAAGCCGCATTATTTCTATCAATTTCTCTTTGTGAAACTGGATCATTTGTATGCCAAGTAATTAACATATTTAATACCCAATCTTCAAAAACTTGATCTGAAGAACCATCAAAAGTAGGTAAACTACCATCATTAGCATCTTCCCATGAAGCAATTTCATTTTGATAACGAGTAGCCATATAAAAATAGATTCTTGCAATATCCCCTTTAAACTCATCAATTGGTTCAAATACAGTTCCTGAATATCCAGAAATAGTATTTTGTCCTCTTTTACTACCATTTAAAGAAGTAAAATCAGGATTACTAACCTCTCCAAAAGGTAAATGACCTCTAAAATTATTAACACGACCATCGCTTGGTACAACATGATGAATGTCTGCAACCATTGGTGAAGCGCTATTATACCAACTTTGTGGCATTAAATGTTCTCTATTATAACAGTCGCCTTCAGAACTCTGATTACCGCATTGGTTATTACCATGTGTGTAATTATAAGGATCAGTTCCATTAGGGTTTTCAGAATACATATCTAAAACAGTACCATCATTTTCATAATAATTATCGGTATCTGTAGTTATGTAACCATTATATAATTCACCATAACCTTGATTAACATGACCATTCGAAATTATATTTTTTAATTGTGTTTTTAAACCATAACCTTGCAAACCAATTGCAGAATTATAATAATTTGCAGGTACCTGAGCAAAAACTGAGGTAAAAGCACACGCAAGTATTAAAAATATTATTTTTTTCATATTAATTTACTTTTTCTAATAAAGCCATAAAAAAACCATCGTAACCAGATTCCGATGCTAAAATAGACTTTTGTTCAACTAATTCAAACGCTTCATTAGTCGCTAAAAACTTAGCAACTTGCTCTTCATTTTCCGAAGGTAAAATCGAACAGGTAGCATATACTAACTTTCCTCCTTTTTTTACCATACTAGAATACTTTTGCAAAATTTCTGCCTGTATTTCTTTTATATTATCAATAAATTCTGGTTGCATTTTCCATTTAGCATCTGGGTTTCTTTTTAAAACGCCTAATCCAGAACATGGTGCATCGATCAATACTCTATCCGCAGAATTTTTCAACTTTTTAATTACTTTAGAACTATCAATTGGTCTAATTGTAATATTATGAGCGCCATCTCTTTTCGCTCTTTTCTTTAACTCTTTTAACTTATGTTCATGAATATCTAACGCAATAATGTTTCCTTTATTTTCCATTAAAGCGGCCAAATGCAAGGCCTTTCCTCCTGCTCCAGCACAAGTATCTACAACACGCATACCAGGTTTTACATCTAAAAAACCAGCCACTAATTGCGAGGAAGCATCTTGCATTTCAAAAAATCCTTTTTTAAAGATTTCAGTCATAAATACATTTTTACGTTCCACCAATTCTAAAGCATCTGGATAACCTTTAATAAAAACAGTTTCAATACCTTCTTTTGCCAATTCTTTTTGCAAAAATTCTTTGGTGGTTTTTAGTGTATTTACTCGTAAAATTACTTTTGCTTTATCATTTAAAGCCTTTATTTCAGCAGGCCAATTATCACCTAATTCTTTTTCACCTAAAGCATCTAACCAATCTGGTATCGATTCTCTAAATACTCTATCTTTAGACAACTCATCAAACTTGCCCTTTATTCTTCTAACTGGTAAATCTGCAAACTGATGCCATTCTGGTATCTCATAACCTTTCAATACAGCATAAACTGCAAAATTTTTCCAAAGATTTTCGGTGGTATAATGCTCTTTTGTACCTGCAATTTCATTGTACAATCGTTTCCAACGTACCATTTCATAAATAGTTTCGGCAACAAATCTTCGGTCTCTAGAACCAAAACGTTTATCACTTTTTAATGCTTTCGAAACTACTTTGTCGGCATAATAACCTTCATTAAAAATCATTTTTAATGAGTTAATTACTGTAAATACTAATGTTCTATGTAATCTTTTATCTTTCAAAATATGGTATAAATAGCTTGCAAAAATACTATTTTTAATGCTATTAAATACGAATTTAACTATTTAAAATACACCTTCATATCAAAATAAGAAATATGATAAATATCATTTTTGAAAAACTCTTATTTCTTTAAATTTGCCGTTCATATCATTAAAATTAACCGAGCTGTCGCCGTTAAAAAATAAATTTTAAACATATGAAAAAAGAGTTAATTAGTTATCTTTTCTTCACTTTGTATCTACTTGCATTGGTAAAACCAATATATCCTGTATTAGATTATATGGTAAATTACGATTATATAGCAACGCAATTATGTGAAAACCGAAACAAACCAATTTTAGATTGTAATGGTAAATGTTATGTAGCAAAAGAGATTAATAAAACTCAAAATCAGTCCGAACAAGCAACAATACCAATAGTAGAATTCGAAAAATATACCTTTAAAAATATAACATTAGTATTAAATCCCGAAATAATAGTAACTACTAATAAAAAAGTAAATTGCTATTATTTAGAAAAAAGTAATGAATTGTTTTTAAAAACAATTTTTTATCCTCCAATAGTTTAATAGACGCTACTCTTTAAATTTATCTTTTATACTTTTCCGTTTTCACGGAATAGTTGACTTGTAATACAAATTTTTAGTCTTAATAAAATACTATTGTGTAGCGATTACCTGCCTATTAAAGTAATTATAAAATTTACAAACAACTTAAAATATACAAATAGAAAATATTTGTACACATATACTTATGAAAACTAAACTAATATTAATTTTATTATTTAACCTTTCCCTTTTTGGACAACAAACTCCATTTAAAGGCAGCATAATCGATGCCAAAACAAAAAAACCAATCAGTGAGGTTGTAATAAAGCAAACTAATTCCGAAAAATTCACACAAACAGATATTAACGGAAAATTCCAAATAACCACAAATGCAAATAACGCATTTACTATAATTCATATGAATTATAAAAATAAAATAGTAACATTATCTAATAATATTATTATAGAATTAATAGCAAAACCAATAGATTTAGATGCTATTATTATTACAGCAAACCCCTTAAAAGATATTTCGCAGTCTACTACAATACTAGACAATACAAAAGCATCAAGCCAACCGCGAAATATAACCGATTTATTCAAAGAAATCAACGGTTTTGGTGTACAAAAAAGAGGTGCGTATGCGTCTGAACCTATCTTTAGAGCATTTAGATATGAACAATTAAACGTTCAGTTTGATGGTGCTAGTAAAATTCTAAATGCTTGCCCAAACAGAATGGATCCCATTACCACACATATCATTCCTGAAGAAATTGAAAAAATAGAACTAATAAAAGGACCTTTTACAGTACGCTTTGGCGAAAATTTTGGTGGCATTATCAATCTAGTAAGTAAAGAACCAAGCAAAGAAAATAAAGGCATTATTGGTTCGGTTGAAACTGGTTAGTTACAATATACTGCCAATAAATTTGATGTTTTAGTAAATGGTTCGTATAGAGATTATGGCAATTATACAGATGGCAATGATATAGAAGTACCATCGTCTTTTAAAACTACTGATTATTCCATAAAACTAGGTTATAATCCAACCGAAAACCAACGAGTTAAATTAAACTGGAGACAATCTTTTGGTCGCGATATAGATCACGCAGGTTTAATGATGGATTCTCCTTATGATGACAGTTATTTAATAGGTCTAGATTATAAAATAACAAAAATCTCTAATTTTATTAATGATATTACATTTAAAAGTTTTTATTCTAATGTAGATCATTTAATGACCAACGAAAACAGACCAAGTTTTATGATGACTGGCGCTTCAACAAACGTTTTCGCAACAACTTATGGTGGTAAATTAGAATTCTCTTTATCTCCAAACGAAAACTCCATGTTATTCACAGGTATCGATGCAAATCTGATTAGTAGAGAAGGCGATAGAATCAGAATTGTAAAAGTAATGAATGGCAATGTATTACCGCAACCAATGACAAAAATCGATAAAGTTTGGCAAGACGCAACACTTAATGACTTTGGTGTTTTTGCAGAATTAAAATACAACTTAGCAAATAAAACAACGGTAACTACAGGTGCTAGAGTAGATTTTATAAGCAGTTCCATAGATGACCCTGCAATACAAATGACCGAATTATACGGCGATATTGAAGATAAAAACGAAACCAACTTTAGTGGTAACATCGCAATAAAACGTAATTTTAAAGATGCACAAATCCAACTAGCAATTGGTAGAGGAACAAGAAAAGCATCTATGATGGAACGCTATATTAATCATTTTAATATTGGCGTAGATCCTTATGAATACATGGGTAACCCAAATTTAGATCCTGAAATTAATAACCAAATAGAATTTTCTTACAAAAAACAATATAAAAAAATAAACATAGGCGCTAGTGTATTCTACTCTATAATAGAAGATTATATTACTGCTATTGTAAACGAAGACGTTCCTAGACTTTATATGCCAATGACTGAACCAAGATTTGTCAAACAGTTTGTGAATGTAGATCAAGCAATGCAATCAGGATTCGAATTCAATTTTGATTATAAAGCAACCAATAATCTAACATTTGCAACAAATACTGCCTATACATATGCTAAAAATAAAGATTTTAACGAACCTCTAGCACAAATACAACCCTTAACAGTAAATGTAAATACCATTTTCGAAAAGAAAAACTATTGGGTAAAATTAAATGCACATTTTATAGCAAAACAAGATAGAATTTCCACCACATTTAGAGAAACCGAATCTAATGCATACGCAACTTTTGATCTTAGTGCAGGTATTCAACCGACTAAAAATCTAACCATTGGCGCATCGGTACTTAATATTTTTGATAAAGCATATTTCGACCATTTAAACTTTTCCTATAAAAACTCGAACACTTTAAGTGGCCGAATTTTCGAACCTGGCAGAAACTTCACCGCTTACGTAAAATATAAATTCTAAACTTATTATTAATTGATTTGATTTTAAACCGTAAAATAACTTATTTGTTTTGCGGTTTTTTTTACACAAACAATCCTTCAAGCGTTATTATTCATGAAAATAGTAACGCTTAAAGGGTTAAAAACTATTCTACACTATAAAAGTTTAGTTTTCAGTTTATTAAATATTATTTTGTATTTTTATAATAAAAAAGATGCTAAAAAAAACATTATTCTTCCAAAACAAATGCTCATTAACCACAAAATACGAACAATTAGTAATTAAATCTACCAATAGAGATACGACAATACCAATAGAAGATATTGGTTTTATTGTAATCGAAAACCAAGAAAGTTATATTTCAATACCAGCACTTTCAAAATTAACTTCAAATAATGTAAGTGTTATTTTTTGTGACAACAAGCATATGCCAACAAGCATGCTCCTAAATTTAGATAGTCATTATATACAACAACAGGTGTTTAAAAACCAAATAAATGCATCAGAACCATTAAAAAAACAATTATGGCAACAAATAATAAAAGCAAAAATAGAAAATCAAGCAATGCATTTATCCATTAATAACAAATCAAATACACCGTTAGAATTTTATGCATCAAAAGTACTAAGTGGCGACACAGATAATCGTGAAGCAGTAGCAGCAGCGTATTATTGGAAACATCTTTTCGATTTTGATTTTAAAAGAGAACGCTATGGCAACTACCCTAACCTATTTTTAAATTATGGTTATATAATTTTAAGAGCAGCCGTTGCAAGAGCATTATCAGGTAGTGGTTTACTAAACACATTAGGCATACATCATCACAACAAATACAATGCATTCTGTTTAGCGGATGATATTATGGAACCGTACAGACCATTAGTAGACAGTAAAGTTATAGAAATAATGCAAAAATATAACGAACAAGAACTCACACCACAAATAAAAGCAGAACTCTTACAAGTATTAACAAAAACGGTATACTTTAAAGACAAAAAAAGTCCACTAATGGTTGGACTAACCACTACCACAAGTTCATTACAACAATGTTTTATGGGTAAGACACGTAAAATAATCTATCCAAAATTATGGAACTAAACGCTTATCGTATTATGTGGCTATTTGTATTTTTTGACCTACCAACCGAAACTAAAAAAGATAGGCGAAATGCGCAACAGTTTCGCAAAAACTTATTAAAAAGTGGTTTTACAATGATGCAGTTTTCTGTTTATATGCGTCATTGTGCAAGTAGCGAAAGTGCAGATACACAAGAAAAAAGAATAAAAAACCTATTACCTCCATTAGGCAAGGTTAGTGTGTTAAGAATAACCGATAAACAGTATGGCAACATAATGAATTTTTGGGGCAGAATAGAAAAACCAAAAGAACCGCCACCAATGCAACTAGAACTGTTTTAATTAAGATGTTATTGTGTCACTACGAGGAGGAACGACAAAGCAATCTCATTTTAAAGTATATCTATTTCCTTAAATATCATTCTGACAAAAGAAAAACCTCATACAATCAAAACTCTTTTATTTATTTTTACCTAGAAAACAAAAAATGCTCCAAACAAAGCAATTAAATCTTTATAAGGAGCATTTTTATCTACGATATTTTAATTCAAATACTTGATATTTAGAAGTTAACACAACAACTAATATCGTCTTTTCTAATCTTTAATCAAACCACAACCTTTCCCAAAGTCTTTTATCTTAATGATTTAATATCGTCTTTTCTAATCTTTAATCAAACCACAACCTATATCTTTTCTACCAAAAATTAACGATTAATATCGTCTTTTCTAATCTTTAATCAAACCACAACTCTGTTTTTAATAGAAGTGCGTATTTTCTGAATATCGTCTTTTCTAATCTTTAATCAAACCACAACTAATTATTGACTTCTGCAATATAAACCCTCAATATCGTCTTTTCTAATCTTTAATCAAACCACAACCTACAAAACAACAACTGCAATATCACTGGAAATATCGTCTTTTCTAATCTTTAATCAAACCACAACTATTTCATTATAATATATATATCCTGTTACAATATCGTCTTTTCTAATCTTTAATCAAACCACAACCTTTA
>JAMONN010000130.1 GCA_027065775.1 Flavobacteriaceae bacterium
ATATTGTTCAAAAAAACCTTCTGGTATGTAACCATGCATTAATCCGCCAATAGCAATACCTATAATTACATAAGGTATAATTCCTTTTAATATAGTCACAACTTCTTGCCAAATTATGGGTAAACGTTGTTTGAAAGTTTGTTTTTCAGTTATAAAAATATCTTGTTCTTTTTGTGCATTTTCTAACACTTTTTTAACCCAAGGTGTTAAATACTTTTCTAGTTTTAGTTTTTGCAAAATCATTCCAGAAATGGTTCCTAAAAAAATACCGCTAATTACATAAATTAAAGTTATTTTAACTCCGAATAAACCTATAAATAAACCTATTGCAACTTCGTTTACAAGTGGTGATGTTACCAAAAAAGCAAAAGTAACTCCTAACGGAATACCGCCTTTTACAAAACCAATAAATAATGGAACTGATGAACAAGAACAAAATGGCGTTACCACACCAAAAAGACTTGCCATTAAATATTCGAAACCATACAATTTACTGCGAGACAAATAATTACGCACTTTATCTATAGGAAAATAACTGTTTACAATACCCATTAAAAAAATTATTACAACTAATAGTAATATAATTTTAGTAGTATCATAAATAAAAAAGTTTAATGCTTCGGATAAATGACTTTTAGGATTTAAATTTAAAAGATCATTTACTATGTAATCCGCTATTTTTTGAATCCAATTAAACATGCTGTTAATTCAATTTTTGTTGTAAAATTTTATCTAGTTCTTCAAACGAAAAATAACCTTCGTGTCTAAAATACTCTTTACCATCTTTATCTAAAAATACTTGTGTTGGTATAGGGTCAATATCGTATTTATCAGCAAACGGTTTTCCTTCTTCTGTCCAAACATCGTAAAATACGGTTTTGACAGTATTTGGATATTTTTCTTCTACTTGCTTAATAACTTTTTGCATTTTTACACAAGGTATGCAACGCACAGATCCTAACTCAATAAAAGTTACTTTAATATCTTTTTCTACTTTTTTGCAACTTATACTTAGAAAAAAAAGTGCGAACAAACTTAATTTTATTAGTTTCATAATTAATAATTTTAGTTAACAACAACTTGAATTTGAATCGTCTGAGTCACAACAAGAATTGGTGTCTTGAGTTGGTTCACAACATGAATTTTCATTAGTAGAGTTAGTTTCTTTTAATAAAAAGGTATTAACCTCAGGGCAAGCTCTGAACCCAATAAATGGAATCGACCCAAGGGTCGAGGTATTAAACCAATATCCCGCTAAAAAAAAGCGGGATTAGTTCGACTAACTAAAAAATTGAAATAATTTTTTAGAGTCTCACGAATAAATTTTTAATTTCGTCAAAACTTGGTACTCTTCCTTTAATAACTACTTTCTCATCTAAAACAACAGCAGGTGTGCTCATAATATCATACGCCATAATATCTTGTATGTCTTCAACTTTTTCTATATTTATTGAAAGGCCTAATTCTTCTACTACTGTTTTTACAACGGCTTCTGTGCGTTTGCAATTTGGACAACCTGTACCTAATATTTTAATTGTTTTCATTTTATATATTATTTATTTTTAATAATTAATCAAAAAAATTAATGAAAAGTGATTTTGCTATTTGCCAATTTTCTTGATTTATACAATATTTAATTTTTGGCGGATCTAATTCTCCTTGAATTAAACCTACATTTTTTAACTCTTTTAAATGTTTGGAAATAGTTGATTGTGACAACGGAAATATATCTACCAAATCTCCATTACAACAACAGGTTTGCTTTTCTAAGTGATTTAGAATAGCAACACGTGTAGGATGACCTAAAACCTTTGCATATTTTGCAATTGCCGCTGTTTCTTTGGTATAACTTATATTTTCGATTTCTTTTCTCATTCCCAATCGCGAATATACGATAAACTCTTAAAAATCAAAATTTATTGAAAAAACAAAGCCAAGGTTTTAAATTAAAACCCTGACTCTACAACCAAAATTAAATTTTAATTATTTAAAAATATATTTAAATCCTAAAGATATAATATCCGAATTAAAAGATGTATTTCTTTGATATTTACTATATTTTAAATCTATTTGTTTAAAACTAAACCTTCCGATATGTGCTTTAGATAATATGTCTGTATAACGAATACCAAAACCATATTGAGTGGAATTAAATTCCGACAAATCATAATCTGATGTATAAAATTCTTCGGTTGATAAATGTGTATCAAAAGCAGCAAAATAATCTGCTTGGGTTTGCGTATAATATCTATAAGAAGGATACATGGTAAATTTTCTACTTAATTTTATTGGCAATTCTATTTCGGCAGTATGTGAATTTACTCCCCAATCATCATTATAAAAACGGTAATAAGATTTTAACACCAAAAATT
>JAMONN010000131.1 GCA_027065775.1 Flavobacteriaceae bacterium
GTTTTCTTTGCCTTCTTTTTATGGTTTTTTGTTGGTATTACCATGCTAGTAATCGGTTATTTTTCTGGCGGATCCGAAACCATGACTTTTAATTTTAAACCAATGCCATTTTTATTATTGGTAGTTGTTTCCTTTTTATTTATGCCTTTACAAACCAGTTTTGAAGAGTTGTTATTTAGAGGTTATTTCATGCAAGGTTTAGGGATTTTAGCAAAAAATAAATGGTTACCATTATTACTAACTTCCGTAGCATTTGGTTTATTACACGGCATGAATCCCGAAGTAGAAAAACTAGGTTATATTGTAATGGTATTTTATATTGGCACAGGTTTACTCTTAGGTATTTTAACTTTAATGGATGAAGGCACAGAATTAGCCATAGGTTTCCACGCAGCAAATAATATTGTTGCAGCAGTTTTTGTATCGCAAACTTGGACTGTCTTTCAAACCGAAGCCTTATTTATAGACAGTGCTGAACCTTCTGTTGGTATGGAAACTTTTTTACCTGTATTTGTAATTTACCCCATAATATTATTCATTTTTTCTAAAAAATACCATTGGTCAGATTGGAAAGGAAAACTCTTTGGCAAAATAGAAAAACCAAATTCAAAGAATGACTTTTTTGAAGAAGATAGTTTTTTAGAGGTTTAGTTTTTAACCACTAAGAACACTAAGAAGGCACTAGGTTCACAAAGTTGAACGGCAATTTACTTTGTGTTCTTTGTGTAAGACTTTGTGTCCTTTGTGGTTAAAATTCCCAACACTATTCTAAACTAGAACCATATTTTTTTAGCTATTCATTTTCAACTTCCACTTCGATTTCGACTTCCACTTCGATTTCAATTTTTTTCCTCTTTTTTCCCCGCAGATTTCGCTGATTTTCGCAGAATTGTATGTAATCTATATTTGTGAAAAAACTTCAATTTTAATTTCAACTTCGAGTTCAACTTCGAGTTCATTTTCAACATCAATTTCATTTTCATTTTCGATTTCATTAAAAAATCCTATATTTGCACGCAATTAATACTTAACTAATTGCAAATGCATAATTCCGATAAATTTTTTGGCGAAGGACTAACTTATGACGATGTTTTACTCGTTCCTGCCTATTCTGAAATTTTACCTTATCAGGTTTCTATTCAATCTAAACTCACAAAAAACATTTCTATAAACACGCCAATGATTGCGGCAGCGATGGACACAGTTTCGGAAGCAGCAATGGCAATTGCAATGGCTCGTGAAGGTGGAATTGCTGTCTTACACAAAAGCATGTCTATAGAATCTCAAGCAAACGAAGTAAGAAAAGTAAAACGTTCGGAAGCAGGTATGATTATAGATCCTATTACCGTTAAAAAAGAAGCAACCGTTTTAGATGCTAAAGAATTAATGCGCAGATATAAAATTGGAGGTATACCTGTGATAAATGATGTAAATGAATTAATTGGAATAATTACCAATAGAGATTTACGTTTTGAAAATCAGTTAGATAAAAAGATTGATGAAGTAATGACTAAAGAGAATTTAGTGACTACAAAAAAAGGCACTTCTTTAAATCAAGCAGAAAAAATATTACAAGAATATAAAATTGAAAAATTACCAGTTGTTGATGATAATAATAAATTAGTTGGTTTAATTACCTATCGAGATATTATTAAAGTAAGCGAAAACCCTAATGCAAATAAAGATAGTTTTGGTCGTTTACGTGTTGCTGCTGCCATTGGCGTTTCTGGTGATTCGTTAGAAAGAGCAGCACAATTAATAAATGCAGGAGTTGATGCATTAGTGGTAGATACTGCGCATGGTCATTCTAAAGGTGTCGTTTCAATTTTGAAATCTATTAAAGAAAAACATCCAAATACCGATATTATTGTTGGTAATATTGCCACTGCAGAAGCCGCTAAATTTTTAGTTAACGCTGGCGCAGATGCTGTTAAAGTTGGTATTGGCCCAGGTTCTATTTGTACAACTAGAATTGTGGCAGGTGTTGGTTTTCCTCAACTTTCTGCTATAATTGAAGTCTCTAATGCCTTAAAAGGAACTGGAATACCAGTAATTGCTGATGGCGGTATTCGTTATTCGGGCGATATTTCTAAAGCCATTGCTGCAGGAGCAGATTGTGTGATGCTTGGTTCATTATTAGCAGGTACAAAAGAGTCGCCTGGCGAAACAATTATTTTTGAAGGTAGAAAATTCAAATCGTATAGAGGAATGGGTTCTATAGAAGCAATGAAAAAAGGTTCTAAAGATCGCTATTTTCAAGATAGAGAAAATGATGTTGAAAAATTAGTACCTGAAGGAATTGTTGGTCGTGTTGCATATAAAGGTGATTTAAAAGAAACCTTACATCAATTTATTGGTGGTTTGCGTGCTGGAATGGGTTATTGTGGTGCCAAAAATATTGACGAACAAAAACAAGCAAGATTCGTTAAAATTACCGCAAGTGGTATGAACGAAAGTCATCCGCATTCAATTACAATTACTAAAGAAGCACCTAATTATAGTAGAAGATAAAGTAATAATGTTAAATTTTGAATTCTTAATTTTGAATTAAGAAGTTCATAAAAAACTAATTAAGAAGTTGCAAGAAATTCAAAATTTAAAATCCAACATTCAAAATCATTATGACTTCATAATAGTAGGCGCAGGAATAGTCGGTCTAGCAACTGCCTACAAATTGCAATTAAAGTTTCCTAAAAAAACTATTGCTGTTTTAGAAAAAGAAAATGCCATTGGCAAACATCAAACAGGTAGAAATTCTGGGGTTTTACATTCAGGTATTTACTATACACCAAATTCTTACAAAGCAAAAAATTGTAAAAACGGAAGAGATCAAATAGTAAAATTTGCAAAAGAAAATAATATTAAAATAGATATTTGTGGTAAAGTAATTGTTGCAACAACCAAGGAAGAATTACCATTATTAGAAATTATTTATCAAAAAGGATTAGAAAATAAAACCGAAGGTATTTGTTATTTAAACAATAAAGAAACCAAAGAAAAAGAACCTTTTATTGAAGCAATCAAATCCATTTGGGTACCAACTGCTGGTATTATTGATTATGTTGCTGTTGCTAAAAAATTTGCCGAACTAATTACTAAAATCAATCCAAAAAGTAAGGTTATTCTATCTTGTAAAGTGAATAAAATTACTAACGATTCCGATACATCGAAAACAATAATAACAAATAAAGGCACTTTTACAACCGAAAAACTAATTTTTTGTACAGGTTTACATTCCGATAGAAATGCAAAGAAAAATAAAGTAAAAATTGATATGCAAATTGTTGGTTTTAGAGGTGATTATTACAAACTAACCAAAGAAGCAGCACATAAAATTAAGAGTTTGGTTTATCCTGTACCAGATCCAAATTTTCCGTTTTTAGGTGTTCATTTTACTAAAATGATTATCGGCGGTATTGAATGTGGTCCAAATGCTGTTTTTTCTTTTAAACGCGAAGGTTATACAACCACAAGTTTTAGTTTAAAAGACACATTCGAAGCACTTACTTATAAAGGTACTTGGAAATTATTCGCAAAACATTGGCGAAAAGGAATGGAAGAATATAAACGTGCTTTTTCCAAAAAACTTTTCCTAAAAGCATTACAAAAAATGATGCCAACCTTAACTATAAATGATATTGAAGTTGCCAGATCTGGCGTAAGAGCACAAGCGGTAGATCATTCTGGCGGTATGGTAGATGATTTTTTAATCGAGGAAAGTAATGGTACAATTCATGTCTTAAATGCGCCATCGCCAGCAGCAACATCTTGTATGGCAATTGCGGATGAAATTGTTGCGAAAGCGTTATCATTTAAAACTAATGCAGATACAAAAGTACAACATGATGAATGTTGTTATTTTAAAGAAGATTAGAATAAAATTATACTTTGCTTTGGTTCTAATTTAATATGATGTTGTTTTTTTTATTTAACCACAAAGAACACCAAGAAAACACAAGGTTCACAAAGTTGTACGGTATATTTTCTTTGTGCCCTTTATGTAAACCATTGTGAACCTTGTGGTTAATCTTTTCTACGCTATACTAAACTAGAACCTTTGCTTTTAATTTTGTAAAATCACTAGTCGGAAATAAATCATTTACGTCTTAATAAACTACAACAGCCTTTTTGCGTCTTAATGACTTTGCGAGAAAACATTTTTTGTAGTTCCTGTTTTTAATGTAAATTGCAGACTTTTAACAACTATGAAAACTAATAAACTCCTTATTTTTAGCATTTTTTGTCTCGTATTTTTTTTACATTCTGTTGCTCAAAAAAGAATTGAACCAAGCATAGAAGATATTGAACAAGCAACTAATCTAAAAGAAAAATTTGATAAAGATGATGCTATTGCAATTACCAGAAGCAATGAATTTGTTACATTTAATTTCAATAAAAAATCAAATAAAGTAACTGTAAATCACAATGTTACAGAAGATTTAATAAATTTAGATGATCGTGCAGATATTCAAAAATATTACTTTTATGATGGAGAATCTCGAATTACGGATTTCGATATTTTTTATAAAAATAAAAAGAAAGCATATTTTTTAGTTATAGATGAAGCATATACAAATCAAGGCCTTTTTCATAATGATTCTAGAGTAAAATATATAAATATAGATTTTCCTTTAAAAGGTTATAAATACACTTCGGTTTTTAAAGAAGAGATAGATGATATTAAATATTTCACCAAAATATATTTTCAAGATGAATATCCTATAGCCTATAAAAAAATAGAAATTGAAATCCCAAATTGGTTAGAAATAGAATTAAAAGAAATTAATTTTGATGGTTATGACATTAAAAAAGAAGTAGTTGTTAATAAAAAATCAGATTCTAAAACCCATATTTTTACGGTAACCAATATTTCCGCTAAATATAATGAAACATCTACACCAGGACCAACATATATTTATCCGCATATTTTAATATTGTCAAAATCATTTACTAAAAATGGTCAAAAAACATTACTTTTTAATGAAACTAAAGATTTGTATAATTGGTATAAATCCTTAACAAATCAATTAAAAAATGATAATGAACTTATAAAAGATAAGGTAACAGAATTAACAAAAGATGTACAAAACGATGATGAAAAAGTGAAAAACATCTATTATTGGGTACAAGATAACATAAGATATATTGCTTTTGAAGATGGTATTGCTGGTTTTAAACCAGATGAAGCAACCAATGTTTTTACAAAAAAATATGGCGATTGCAAAGGCATGGCAAATCTTACCAAGCAAATGTTATTAGAAGCAGGTTTTGATGCAAGACTAGTTTGGATTGGTACAAAACGAATTGCTTACGATTATTCCACACCAAGTTTATCGGTTGACAATCATATGATTTGCGCATTGGTAAAAGATGGAAAAACTACTTTTTTAGATGCTACTGAAAAATTCAATCCATTTGGAGAATATGCACACAGAATTCAAGGTAAGCAAGCATTAATCGAAAATGGTGATGATTTTATCTTAAAAACAGTACCAAACAAAAACGTTTCCTTTAATAACGAAATAATAAATTATAATTTCACATTAGAAAATGAGGATTTAGTTGGTAATTCTAGAAAAGAATATCATGGCGAACGAAGAACCGATTTTTTATACAACATAAGCAATACAAAGAATGATAAAAAAGAAGAATCGTTAAAAAAATATTTAAATCATGATAATATAAATTTAAAAGTCTCTAATATAGATACTTCCGATTTAGATAATAGAGATGCTAGTTTAAAAATATCATATGATTTAACCATTAAGAATGCGGTTTCTTCTTTTGACAATGAAATATATGTAAATTTAGATTTTGATAAAGAACTGGCTTCTTATAATTTTAAAGAACGAAAATTGGACTTTGTATTTAGTTCAAAAAAAATGTTAGAATCTACAACAAATCTAACCATACCAAATAACTATAAAATTTCTAAATTACCAGAGGATATTTTAATAACCTCTAAAAATTATGATTTATCGGTTCGTTTTTCGCAACAAGCAAATATTATTAGTTATAAAAAGGAATTCAGTATTAAAAATGCGGTAATTGAAACTTCTGATTTTGAAGAATGGAATGATTTTAATACAAAATTAAATAAAATTTATAACGAGCAAATTATACTTATTAAACAATAACACATGAAATTTAAACTACTAATTGTACTATTACTTACTATAATAAGTTTCTCTAATGCGCAAAGTAAACAAGAACTAGAAGCAAAAGATTTTTTTTGGGGAGCAAATGACGCATATAAAAATGCCAACGAAATACCAGATAAATGGAAAGGCGAATCTGCTGTAATTATTTATAAAAATATTAACTATGATTATCACAAATTTGCTAAAAAAGTAAAATATAAAAGTTCTATTAGAAAACGAATTCTATTGTTAGACAAGAATGCTGTTAAAGAATTTTCGGAATTTTCATTTACTAAAAGATTTAGATCTACAAGAGGGAAATTTTCATGGCGTACAAGAGGAAAAGTATTTTTTGCAATTAAAATTATTAAACCAGACGGAACTGAAATTGAAGTTAATGTTGATAAAGAAGCCGTAAAATCTAAAAGCGATTATAAAGTTGCCATTTCTAACTTAGAGGTTGGCGATATTATTGATTATTACTACTATTTATACGAACCATTTACCTCTAAATACGAATATACCTTTGCTGCTGTAGAACAGACTTTAAGTGAAGAATATCCGATAATGGATTTTAAATTATACTTAGAATCTGAAAATGATTTTTTTATCAATTTTAAATCCTTAAATGGTGCGCCAGAATTAAAAGAAATACCAACAGATAAAAGAAATTTTAGAAAATATGAATTGAACGTATCTGATATTGAAAAGAAAGATTTCCCTATGTGGTTTTATCCTTTATTGGAAACTCCGTCGGTTAAATTTCAAGTGTATTTTGCTAGATCTGGTAAATTTGAAGATAGAACCGTAGCATTTTTATCTAAACAAGAAAAAGATATTAAAACTAGTGTTAGTAAAGAAGAAGTTTTAGAATTGTATAAAAAAAGATTTAGAACATATGGTAATGTAGGCGATATTAAATCTTTTTTAAAAGGTAAAACTTTCTCATCTAATGAAGCAAAAGTAAAAACAGCATATTATTATATGCGTCATTATTATTTAACTCGCTTTATGGAGGCATTTTATGTAGATGACGCTAATATATTAGCATTTCCGTTTACTGTTTATGGATATCCTGTTTTTATCCGAAATCAAAAACAATTTATCAAACATTTTACAGAATTTTTAAAACGAAATAAAATACCTTATGAAATAGTTGTTGGTACTTATAGATATAATGGTACAATTCAAGATTTATTAATCGAGAATAATGTAGAAGTTTTAGTAAAAGTCAAAACTAAAAACCCTTTATATGCACAATTTTTCAGTCCGCATACTAATATTAATCAGTTTGCATCTTTGTTACATGGCACCGATGTGTATTTACTATCTTCCGATAATAGAGGTAATATTACAGGAATAAATAATGGCACATTACCTAATTCCGATTATAAAAAAAATGTTTCTTTAAAACAGGTAGATTTAGATATAAGTGAAGATTTCACAACTTTTACAGTAATTTCCAATAACAAAATAAAAGGGTATAATAAGATTAGTGAGCAATACGACAGATTGCTTTTTACAGATTATGTATATGAAGATTATGCAAAATACCAAACTAAAAGTTTTACAGAATCAATCCGAAAGAAAAAAGTACGATTAAAAACTACGAAGGAATTAAATGCATTAATTTCAAAATTAAAAAAAGACCAAATAAAAGAATTCGAAACAGATGTTGCTAACGAATTTGACGTTTCAGATATTGAAAATTACGAATATAAATTAGTAGCAACTGGTCGCTACGGTTTAGATACAAACTTAGAATATAACGAATCGTTTACCTTTAAAAATCAATTTATAAAAAAAGCAGGTCCAAATTATATTATCGAAATTGGTAAATTTATTGGTGGTCAAATCGAAATGGTTGATGAACAACGCGAACGAAATGTAAATATTTACATGCGCTATCCTAGAACATTTAATTATGAAATTAATTTAAAAATACCTAATGGTTATAAAGTTGCAGGTTTAGATAAACTAAATAAAAATGTAACTAATACTACTGGCGCATTTATTAGTACAGCAAAAGTAGAAAACGGGTTTTTAAAGATCCAAACATCTAAACAATATAAACATAATTACGAACCAAAAGAAAACTGGAATCTCATTTTAGCATTTTTAGATGAAGCAAATCAGTTTAAAAATGAAAAAATATTGTTGAAGAAGATTTAAATTTTAATTGCTTTTGTTTGATAACTGCAAGTAATTTAAGATGAATAAAATGGTGAGAAAAAGTTTCTAACCAAAATAATAGTATTGATTAAATACTAACTGAAAAATTCTTGTAGAACAAAGTTATAAAGAAATTACGATGTTCCGAAGTTTTACATAAGTCAACTTAACAATATTTTGTACCTAAAGGCACAACTAATTCGCTTTTCATTTTATTACTAATATTAAATCCCTAAAGGGATTGTTTTTGTCCTGTAAGGACAATATATTAGTAATATAATCAAACCATCTTGATAAATGTGCCTTTAGGTACAAAATATAAGTTTTTAAAAAACACTATGGATTAGAAGGTACATAAGTTTGGAGCAGACTGAAATCCTGCCTAGGTGGAATACCTAAAACATATTAATTGTTCGTGAAAATTAGTAACTACAGTTTTCAGAAGTTAAAGCGAAAACACACTAAAACATTTTAATGAACTACCTGTGAAGCAGAGCCATCGAGGTATCAAAAAAACATAAAATATGTCACGAATGCACTAATTATTTTGGATGATCTCTTAAAATTGTTAGAATATTCATGTATTAGCAAAAAATTATTTCGCTACACTCAACGCAGAGCGCGTCGAGGAATTCTTTAGATTAATTTAATTCCTAAAATAACTAAAGTCCACTTTTACAGAAAATACATTAGAGAATAAAGTACCACTAGCGCCACCAATATTAGATAAAGCGTAATCTATTTGTATGCCGTTATACCTAAAACCAACACCAAAATTTGGTTCTACAGAAAGTGAAGAACCGCCATCAAAATCGGTGAATTTTTGAAAATTATTTACGCCACCTCTAAGAAAAATCATATCATCATACGCCATTTGAAAACCTATTGCTGGATCAACACTTACTGCGGAAGTAGATATAATATTATTTGTTTCGGCAAAACGCATATTCAAATCTATAGCAGTAGTTAATTTATAATCATGCCCAAATTCAAATAAACGCGAAACACCAAATTGCAATTTTGGTTTTGTTAATTCTAATGTTTCTGGTTCTTCTTGGTTTTGACCAGGTATTGCATTTGCAATGCTTTCAAAAGTATCACTATCAATAGACCAAGCATTAAAAGTTGTAGTAATATCACGTAACATTAAACCAAATTTATACGTTTTTGTTTGGTATTGAAAACCCGCATCTAAACCAAAACCCCATGAACTTGCAAAATCACCAATACGTCTGTGTACAATTTTAGCATTTACACCAAAATCGAAATTTTTCATTAGCATTTTTTTAGCATAACCAATATTTAATGCCATATCACTAGCGTTAAATAGACTTACTCTATTAAAATCAATTTCACCTTGACTATCAATTAATTCCGTTGTATTTAAAATATCATCTACCGAAAATCTTATAAACGAAATACCAAAAGCACTATTATTACTAATCGGTTTTGCGTAAGCAGCATAATCATATTTTGCAATACCTTGAAAATATTCTGCGTGCATAATTGCGCCTTGTTGATCTTTAATATTTACCAAACCTGCAGGATTCCAATAAATAGAATTTACATCGTTTGTAGTTGCTGTTACTGCCTTTCCCATACCAAATGCTGCTGCATCTACACCAATGTTCAAAAATTCGTTGGAATAGTTTCGTAAGGCTTGACTATTGGCAAACGGACTAATAAATAATACTAATAGGAATATTTTTTTCAAGTTTCTTTTTTTTTCAAATATTATTTGCTATCACTATAACTCAAATAAGAGTTAGTTATTGTTTTCTATAAAAGATAAAATTTGGTTTTCTAACCAATTATTTTTTTTCATATTAAAATATTCACAAAATCCAACATGACCTCCATATTTTGTCGTTAATAAATGAAAATGTTTACTGTTTTTTGCTTCTTTTATCGGAAAACATTCTTCGTTTAAAAACGGATCATCTAAAGATGTAATTAATAAAGTTGGTTTTTTTATATCTTTAAGAAATTGTGTACAACTAGATTTTTCATAATAATCATTGGCATCTTTAAAACCATGTGCTGGTGCAGTGTAATTATTATCAAAATCGCTAAAGTTTTTTGCTGCTCTAATTTTTTCGATGTTTAAATCGGAATTTGGGAATTTCGCAAACTTTTCGTTCGCTTTAACAATCAAAGTTTTTAAAAAATTATTTACATATAATTTATTATCTTTTTTTGCCATGGCAATAGAAGAACCTTTTAATGAACATGGCACAGAAACCGCAATTGCCGTTTTTACAGAACTGCTCTCTCCTACTTCACCCATATATTTTAAGGTAATATTGCCACCTAAACTATAGCCAACAACATGAATATTATTATAATTAAAATTATTTTCTATATATTGAATTACTTCTACTAAATCTTCTGATTTTCCGCTATGATAAGAACTCAATAAATTATTTGGTTCGCCACTACAACTTCTTAAATTTATTGCAATAACATCAAAATTATTAGCATTCGCTTTTTTTGTAAGTGACTGAATATAAGTAGAGTTAGAACTTCCTTCCAAACCATGAATCGCAATAATAACATTATCGGAATTTGCTGTAGAAAAATCTAAATCTAAAAAATCACCATCTTTGGTGTGCATTCTTTTTCTTGAAAATTCTATTTTTATGCTACTAAAATAATAACGATATGCAGTATTCAAATGCTTGTTTTTTAATACAAAATTTGGTGAAAATGGTACGGAATTTTGGTAAAGCATTTTAATGGAATAAATTGGTTTGCAAATATTAAGCTATTTTAATAAATAAAACTTTTTATCGGATTAAATTTCAGGGGCGACGCATTAAACTTTTTTGATATTGATAATCAATATATTATATTTTATCTAAAATAGTTTCAAAACAAATTATAGAATTAAACCACTGAC
>JAMONN010000132.1 GCA_027065775.1 Flavobacteriaceae bacterium
CTTAAGGAAATTGATGAGGTGATAGAAAGTCATTATACAACAGGAAATTATGCAATATTTGTAAAAATTCTGTGTAAAGATAATGAACATTTAATGCAGGTTTTAAATCATAAAATACAAAAAATACATGGCGTTTCAAGAACCGAAACATTTATTTCTTTAGATCAACAAATAGATAGACAAGTTAAAATTTAAGGTTAACTCCTAATTGTAGTAACATAAATATTAAAAAACTTAATAATTCTTTCATTATTCATACGATGATTTAAGTCATTGTATGAATTTTGAAACGATAAATGTTTTGACTTAAAGTTACAATCTGAGTAATTTTTTAGGGACTAAAATCTGTGTAACCTGTGTAATTTGTGTCTTTTAAATTTGATTTGAATGAGTAGTTAAAATATTAGTAAAAATTCTTCAATTCTAACTTCAATGTTTAATAAAATATACCTATTTTTGCGCTTTAAAAATAAAACCTAAGATAATGACAAAAGTAACAGGTAGAATTTCACAAATTATTGGTCCTGTAGTAGATGTAGAATTTACATCTGGTTCAGAATTACCGAAAATATACGATTCTTTAGAAATCACTAAAAAAGATGGTACTGTAATCGTTTTAGAAGTGCAACAACATGTTGGTGAAGATACAGTTAAAACTATTGCGATGGATTCTACGGATGGTATTGCTAGAGGTCACGAAGTTGTCTCAACAGGAAATCCAATTAGAATACCTGTTGGTGGAGATATCTACGGTCGTTTATTTAATGTAAATGGTGACCCTATTGATGGTTTAAAACCTTTACCTAAAGATGGTAAGAATGGTTTGCCAATTCATAGGTCAGCACCAAAATTTGAAGATTTATCAACTGCTACTGAAGTATTATTTACAGGTATTAAAGTAATCGATTTAATCGAACCTTATGCAAAAGGTGGTAAAATTGGTTTATTTGGTGGAGCAGGAGTTGGTAAAACAGTTTTGATTCAAGAATTAATTAATAATATAGCCAAAGGTCATGGTGGTTTATCTGTATTTGCAGGAGTTGGTGAAAGAACTCGTGAAGGTAATGATTTACTACGTGAAATGTTAGAATCTGGCATTATAAAATACGGTGAAGCATTCGACAAATCGATGGAAGAAGGCGGATGGGATTTAGATAAAGTGGATATGGAAGCTTTAAAAGAATCTAAACTTACTTTCGTTTTTGGTCAAATGAACGAACCACCTGGAGCAAGAGCTCGTGTGGCATTATCTGGTTTAGCAATTGCTGAATATTTTAGAGATGGCGCTGGTGAAGGTCAAGGTAAAGATATCTTATTCTTTATTGATAATATTTTTAGATTTACACAAGCAGGTTCTGAAGTATCTGCATTATTAGGTCGTATGCCTTCTGCGGTTGGTTATCAACCAACACTTGCTACCGAAATGGGTACAATGCAAGAACGTATTACTTCTACTAAAACAGGTTCAATTACATCTGTACAAGCAGTTTATGTACCTGCAGATGATTTAACAGATCCAGCACCAGCAACAACGTTTGCGCATTTAGATGCAACAACGGTATTGTCTCGTAAGATTGCGGAATTAGGTATTTATCCAGCGGTAGATCCGTTAGATTCTACTTCTAGAATTTTGAATAGAGAAATCTTAGGTGATGAGCATTATGATACTGCACAAAAAGTAAAAGAAACATTACAAAAATATAAAGAGTTACAAGATATTATTGCAATTCTAGGTATGGAAGAATTATCTGAAGAGGATAAATTAATTGTACATAGAGCAAGACGTGTACAACGTTTCTTATCACAACCTTTTCATGTTGCTGAGCAATTTACAGGTATCCCTGGATGTTTAGTAGATATTAAAGACACCATTAAAGGTTTTAATATGATTATGGATGGCGAGTTAGATAAATATCCTGAAGCAGCATTTAACCTTAGAGGTTCTATTCAAGATGCCATTGATGCAGGAGAAAAAATGTTAGCAGAAGCATAGTTAGTCTTTGGTCTATAGTCAGTTGTCTTTAGACTAATTTAACTAATAAAAAATGTTAACAAACTAAAAAATATCTAAATAATTAATAGTTCTCTTTGAGTCTAACCAAAGACCAAAGACTAAAGACCAAAGACTATGAAACTCGAAATAGTAAGTCCAGAAGCAATATTATTAAAAACGGAAGTAGAATCTATTTACGTTCCTGGTATTAATGGTGATTTTGAAATGTTAAACAATCACGCACCAATTGTTTCTTTATTAAAAAACGGAATTGTTAAAATCAAAGGCTCAATAGAAATTGATGAAGCATTTCAAGATAAGTTTACCAAAGGTGATAATGGTTATACACATTTAGAAATTGAATCTGGAACTATAGAAATGAGCGAAAATAAAGTAATTATTTTAGTTGAATAAATAATAAAATATCACATAATTAAAATCGTCTAAAATTTAATTTTTAGACGATTTTTTTATGCGAATTTGTAAATTTAAATTACCTAATTTTCTATTAAAACACTTTTCTCAATAAGATAAGATATAAAAACTATTGCTTTTTACTATTTCTAATTTACTTAATTCTTGTAAACTTTGTAATGAATTGTCCTACATGTACTTGTCTTAGGAATGGTAAAGTTAAGCGAAAGTTGTGAAAGTATTAATGATATTTTTAAGAAAGCAAACCTAATTTCTCTTGCTTTCTATAATAAAAGAATATTAAAGCAATAAAGAATAGTTGAGAGATAACTGATAATATAGAACCTTCAAAACCAAAATCACCTCCATTTAAAAGATTGTTTTCTTTAATTTGTATCTCTACAATAGAGTAAATGTCTTGACCACTTACATTAAAACCTAACAATGTTTGTGTTAAGTTCCAACTTATATGTAAACCAATAGGAAACCATAAATTTCTTGTGTAGATATATGATATTCCTAATAAAATACCAGCAAGGAACAAATCTAAAAAACCGATATTATTTATATTAGGATTTAATCCATGCATAAAAGCAAAAAATATTGAAGAAATTAAAAGTGCTATGTGTTTTTTGAAAGAAATTAATAAATTTCTTAAAATATAGCCTCTAAAGATTGTCTCTTCTATAACTGCTACTAATATAAAAATGAGTGTTGTTTGAAAAAGTTTCGTCATATCAATAGAGTAGCTGATAATAAAAATACTATCAATAATATAAAGAATATAAAAACTAATTGATATAATGCTT
This sequence comes from Flavobacteriaceae bacterium, assembly GCA_027065775.1. Lineage (GTDB taxonomy): Bacteria > Bacteroidota > Bacteroidia > Flavobacteriales > Flavobacteriaceae > S010-17. Next base: position 3,217 of record JAMONN010000132.1, read on the forward strand.
ATACCTAAAGTCAAGCCAAAAATAAAATCAATTAATCTATTATTAATTTGAAATCCTAATTCATGAAATTTTTCTCGGTCAATATATTTCATAGAAAACCATAATACTAAAAACGTACCAATAAAGTCAAATATTATTAAAATTAAGTCTTGTCTTGTTGTGGGTATCAAATTTAAATCATAGATATTATAATTCGCAACTTTTGACCCCGCAAAAGTAAATAGACCAAGTATAATAGAATATGGAATAAAAAAAACTAAAATTCTTAACCAACCTTTTTTCATTTTATTTTAAAAAAATAACTGAACAAATAATTTTTATCTGTTCAGTTAAAAAATTCACAAATTTTAATTAGCAAATAATATATACTTATACCGATAAAAACATCTCTTAAATATTTAATCAATTTTGTAAAATTTGCTTTTGTTTTCATAGATTAGTTACAATCTACATATTCATAATCCTCATTATAACAACAACCATCAGGCATACCTGCCCCTGGGCTCTCTGCGGCATCTGCTGCAGAGACATGTCCAAAAATTCTACCAAATGCTCTAAATATTGCCCTTGTAAGATCACTACCACCATTGGTGGTAATTAATTCATCAATTTTTAACTCTATTACTTTATAATCTTTTGTATTCATAATTTTTATATTAAAATGTTTATATTATTCACAGCCACACGTTTCTTCAAACCCTTCATTAAAAGCTACTGTATTCGATTCCCAATCAGCAATTACATCATATATAAATGATCCAAGTGTAGCACCTACCCATCTTAATATAGGATTACCTCCACCAATGTTAGCCAATTCATTGGTACCCAACTCTTGAACACCATAATTTTCTAAATTTTTCATAATTTAAAAGTTTTTTGTGTTCACGCAATTAACGTGAACAAGTTAATAAATATTTTTTGTCTTGCAAATAATTAAACAACTTTTAGATTAATGAGAGATTTCTCGTCGCTCCTTAAGTCGCTCTGTCGAAATGACATTAGTACTTTGCAATGACGCTTATTACAAAACATTAGTTACGTCTAACTTATACTACGTCTAGCATATTGTTTTGATATGTCAAATATAGTTTCGTTCACTCCAATTACATCGGAGTAAAGCATTTAAATAATTTTTAAGTTGTCAAAATAATTTAAAATACAACCACCAGCAATATTTATCTTATCATTTTCGGTAAGTAGTTGTGCCAGGGCAAACGCACTAAACTTTCATTAGGTTTAGCACTTTTATAAGATAATGGTTGTCCCAACCCGCTTTCATTCTTCTACTCTTGACTCCAATTTTAC
>JAMONN010000133.1 GCA_027065775.1 Flavobacteriaceae bacterium
CTTTTATTGGGTCGACCACTTTTTCTTTTATTGGGTCGACCACTTTTTCTTTTATTGGGTTGACCACTTTTTCTTTTATTGGGTCGACCACAAGGGTCGCCCCTACGATATTCAATATGGCGTGAAAATGGTTGGGCATTATTATATATTCTTCTAATTCTATGTTTTTAAATCTTTGTGATATCGCCAACCATTCTTGTTTTATCATTTTTCCTGCGTCATTTAAAATCATTTCGTTATTTGTTATTTTTCCGAAAAAATGTTCTCTGTTTTGACAACAAATGGTTATAAAATATAATCCCTCTTGCGAATAATCATATCCTTTTAATCGGATTGATCTGCGGTTGTGTATTTTTGGATTGTATTTCATTTTTTAATTTCTAATCGAACTTGTCGGAATCTCCGAACAGTTCGGTTTTATTCATTTTCAATTTTTAACGCTCCATTTTCAATTCAAATAAAAACCCAATCAAGAACTTTTATTTTCGACATCACCATATTTATCAACTATTTACGTAATAAGTATTAATAACTTTGCCTTTAAAATCAAAACCCAATCAAGAACTTATTTTTTTTAACTTTTTAATATCACTTTCTAATTCTTTTAAACTTTGTTCTTTTTGATCTTTTTTTAACTCCTTTTTATAGGTTTGATATTCAATATTTGACTTTTCTAAAGCCATTTTATGACTTATTTTTCCTGCATCTGTTAATAATTCTCTTCCGTTTAATTGTAAAATACCGTCTAAACGTTCTAACCAATCTTTCATATACATTGGCATTTGCTGTTGAGCCATTGTTTCGGCAAAAGCAAGAAACTGTTCTACCAATAAACCCAATAGTTTTATTTCATCTTCATTGAGGTAATTTTTTGCAACAGAAACATCTGCTTTGGTTACCGTATTGTTTTTCTTTTTATCAAACGATTGCATTCCTACTAATGGCAATGTTGCATCTGTTCTTCTATAAACCAATTCGGCTGCTGTTTGACTGCTTATTGCCCAAAGCAACTTGTTTTGTATGGTTTTGAAAAACAAAATGGTGTTTTTATCTTTTGCATTGTAATCGATACTTGTGGTATAAATATCTTTTATTTTCTGATAAAAAAACCGTTCAGAAAGACGGATTTCACGAATACGACCTTGTAACTCGTTAAAATAATTCATTGAATTACCAGACTTAAAACGATCATCATTTAAGGTAAATCCTTTTATAATATGCTCTTTTAATCTGCTGGTAGCCCAAATACGGAACTGTGTACCTTGTTGTGATTTTACTCTGTAACCTACTGATATTATTACGTCAAGATTGTAGAAATTTGGTGCTTTTTGCTGAAATTCGGAATTTCCGAATTTGTGCATTGTTACTGCTTCTACCAATTCATTTTCTTTGTATATATTTTTTATATGCTCGTTAATTGTAGATTTTGCTTTACCAAACAACAATGCCATTTGCTCTTGCGTTAACCAAACGGTATCTTCTTGTAACTGCACATCTATCTTTATGTTGCCTTCATTATTTTGATAGATTAAGATGTTTCCTTTTTCGTTCATAGTAAATTATTTTTTTAGATATCATCACATAAGAATCACATAAGATATTGTTGAAAATCAACAAGTTACGATTTTAGATATCTGTTACTGTCACATAAGCATCACATAAGATTTTATGCCCAAAATGGTAAATAACTTGCATATTTTCTTGATTTATTTTCAGGATTATCTTCTTTTATTACACCTTCAACTAGTGCATCTCTAATTATTCTTGATGCTGTTGAATAGTTTCTATCTTCTATTTTTAATCTATCTCTTAAAGATTTATTTGTCATTTTTTCGTTAGATACATATTTTAAACAAGCGTGTTGGTAACAGGCTCTAATTTTTTCTTTTTTATCTAACTTGTTTAAAGTTTTGTAACTATAAATTGTTAGTCGTGTTCTATTTTCATCAACGATAATATTTATGGGTGGCAGTTGATATATTTCATTATAAAAAATCACTTTATCCATTCCACTTCCTTTTTCTTCGCAAAAACCCATTCGTCTCATTATATCTGCTAATTTATCATTACGTGATATATAAGCATCAATAAAACCTATCTGGCCTTACTAATGGTATGCCTGAATTTGATATCTCAACTCTATCTGAAAAAATTTCAATCATAGGAAAACCTTTTACCGTTAAATCTTGATGAATAAGTGCATTAGCAACCAGTTCTCTTATGGCTATTTTCGGATACATTCTTGCATCATTACGTAATGCTTTGCCAATTTCTTCATTAGCAGGTAACTGACTGTTAATCCAATCTATTAAACCTATAAATCCAACTGCATAACCTCTTACACCTATTTGTTCTCTTTCGGTTTCTACCTTGTTTTTCCCTTTATATACAATTACTCTAACTGATTTTCTTTTTAAATTTTCAAATACATTCAAATCTTTTCCAAAAAGTAATGCACCTAAATTAGTAATAGCAAGTCCTTTATTGTTTTTTATTATGCCTTCTTCCATCAGTTTATCAATAACACCTTGTTGTGTTGATGGATAAGGTAGTTTCATTAAATCAAAATACGTTTCGGTACTTAAATATTTAACAATATCAGAGGCTAAAAGATTATCTTTTGCTATATCTTTTTCAAATGCTAAAGTGTCTTTTTTCCATATTTTGGCTTGTTTCTCTGGAAAATCGTTTAATTTTCTCGTAATACTTCCTACACGTATGTAGGATTGATGCATAAACTCAACAGGTCTGTTTTTAGTAGCAGGAATAACAAAAATAGAAATATGTTTATTGGGTTCATAATCAAATTCATAAATAGAAAAATCAATTCTTGGGTCTAATCGTTGTGCCAACCAATGCTCTAATTCTTCTTTCCCTTTTTTTTGTGATTTGGCTTTAAATGTTGTTCCTTTTATAACATGTGTTTTGTCTTCTACACCAAAAACCAAATAGGCAACCTTTTTATTTTGAATACAAGCACCGTTTGATAAAGCAGATATACGCTCACCAATTTCGTTTGGGGAATGAAAATTAAGTTTAAACTCTACCCATTCGCTTTCGTGTGGTTGTTTTACCAACTCAGTTACCAATTCTATTAATTGCTTTTCATTCATACCAATTCTTTTTGAGTTAATTCTCCACTAAATGCCTTTTGCAATACAGACTTTTTTAACTCTTCCAAATCTGCTATTTTTTGCTGATAAAGGATTTCTAACTTTTTGGTTTGGGTTTGTAAAGCATCTAATTTTTTGACTATTTTTTGTTGTTCTTGGATTGATTTTGGAAAAAACACTTTTATGCTATGCACATTATTCCTATTTAATGTTGGAACTCCTGCACCAGATTGAAATCTTGATAAATCAAATTGTTTTAAAAAATAAAAGATACACTTTTCATCATTTCCGTAAAATTCTTTTATGTATAGAGAAGTGTTTAATGGAAAATAATCTTTTTCAATAAAATGTACTTTTCCAATTGTACCTGAGCGACCTGTTGAAACACCTGGTGATTTTACTTTCCAGATATTCACATAATCAGTAATACCATTTGAACTCACAAGTGGATATTCCCCTTCTTCTCTTAATCTTGTAGGTAAATCAAATCCCCTTTGCAAAACACAAATTTCATCAAACCTTTTCTCTTCCCAATCCTCACTTTTATTAGTAAAAACATTTTGCAAATAACTTTCAAAAAGTTGTTTTGCGTTTAGTAGGTTTTGTTCTGCATTGGCTTTTGCTTTGTCTATGGCAGTAAATGCTTTGTCTAAAATGACTACTATTTGTTGTTGTTCTTTTAGTGGCGGAAGTGGAAAGGTATAATCCTTAACCATTGGAACAGTTAATTGAGGTATTGAAGAACCTGTATTTTTAAAATCCATATGAGATACAACATATTTCAAAAATTCAATTTTAACGTCCGTTTCGTTAGGATTAAGAACTATCAACCTTACAATTGGTGTAAAAGGTTCTTTTCTAATTTTAGAATATCCAATCGTTCCTCTTGCAGAAATAGTAATACTTGGTTTAGTTACTTTTGCAAAATCGGTAAAACCATATAATCCTTTATTTTTTTCGCCGTTTGCAAAAATTGGAATTTTAAATTCATCCGTTTTGAATTTAGAATAATTCTTAGGTTTATCACCACCTGCAAAAATTTTATCACAAACATCACCCAACTTTTTTATTTCCCAACCTTCTTTCATATTTAGTTTTTTAGTAAAGAATTAGAATTATCAGTAGTAAGCAGTCTCATTTGTTCAATAGCAATTTGATTCAATTTTAATAACCTATCGGATTGTGCTAATTTTTCTTTAATAAAATGTGCATTTAGGTTTTCTAAATTTGACAAACAAACCAATTGGGTTACATTGCTGTAATCTCTAATATTGCCTTTTTTACTGGGGTTTTCTTCTCGCCATTGTTTGGCTGTTTTTCCGTATAGTGCCATATTGAGCACATCTGCTTCTGTGGCATATACTATGGCAATTTGTTGTTTGCTCAAACTTGCAGGAATTAGGTTTTGTTTAATAGCATCGGTATGTATGCGGTAATTTAGTTTGGTAAGGCTTCTTTTTATATCCCAATCTAAAGATTTTGTTTCTTGTTCTTTTAATCGTTGAAATTCTTTAATCATATAGAATTTAAACTCTACCGATACCCAAGATGCAAATTCAAGTGCAATATCTTTGTGTGCATACGTACCACCATATCTACCAGATTTAGAAATTAAGCCTATTGCGTTTGTTTTTTCTATCCACTTTTTAGGTGAAAGTACAAAATGATTAAAACCTGCTTCATTTTTAAACAGGTCGAATTCGACCTGTTTAAAATCAATATTATTTAAGCGTTCCCACAAGCCTAATAATGCAATAGTATTTTTGTTACGCATCCAATTTTTGATAATATCTCTTGGTGCATTTGGATTTTTGTATTTTGCAATATCTGTTATACAAATATATTCTTTTGTGTCTTTTGTATTTATAGTTACAGAAATTCCTTGAACATCTATTGTTTTATTCTTTTTTCTCATAGCAAGTCTTTTATAGTTTTTAAAATCTCGCTACTTTCTTTATCTAATTGAGCCATATTTTCCAAAATTTCATTGGGTTGGCGTAATGGTGCTTCTTCTGGTGTATTTGGGTTTTTGGCAGATAGGTCAAAAGTGTTCTTGTCTATGTCTTTTAGATTTATGGACCAAGAATTTTCGCTTTCGGCTTTTGTTTTTTGTAATGCTACAAATTCTGCTAGATCACGTTCGTTTAATGGGTTTGTTTTCCCTAAGTTTCTATCTAAATTAAGTTGGTAAAACCATACTTTTTTGGTTGGTGCTCCTTTTGTAAAAAACAATACAACTGTTTTTACACCTGCTCCTGTAAATGTTCCGCCTGGTAAATCTAAAACTGTATGTAAATTACAATTGGTCAATAATTCTTTACGCAAAGCAATAGAAGCATTATCGGTATTGCTTAAAAATGTGTTTTTAATTACAACACCTGCTTTTCCGCCTGCTTTTAATATTTTTATAAAATGTTGTAAAAACAAACTGGCTGTTTCGCCTGTTTTTATTGGGAAATTTTGCTGTACTTCTGCACGTTCTTTCCCTCCAAAAGGTGGGTTTGCCAATACTACATTATAACGGTCTTTTTCTTGTATGTCTGCCAAGTTTTCGGCAAGTGTATTTGTATGAATAATATTTGGTGCTTCCACGCCATGTAATATCATATTCATAATACCAATAATATACGCCAATGATTTTTTTTCTTTTCCGTAAAAGGTTTTCTTTTGTAGGGTTTCTACGTCTTTGGTAGATAGTTTTTTGGTGTTTTTAAGGTAATCAAAGGCCTCTACCAAGAAACCTGCACTACCAACTGCACCATCATAAATGGTTTCGCCAATTTTGGGTGCTACTACTTTTACAATGGTTTTAATAAGCGGTCTTGGTGTGTAATATTCGCCACCATTTCTGCCTGCATTACCCATATTTTTAATTTTGCCTTCATACAAATGACTCATTTCGAGTTGTTCTGCGTGAGTTCTAAAACGTAGTTGGTCAATTAGGCTTACTACTTCACGTAAATTATAACCACTTTGTATTCGGTTTTTTAGTTCGCTAAATATTTCGCCAATTTTGTATTCTATAGTGTTGGCACTTACTGCATCTTGCTTAAATTTTTTGAGATATGGAAACAGTTCTTGGTTTACAAAATCTAATAAATCGTCTCCTGTTAGTGCGTTGTGGTCAATTTTTCCATCTTCCAATTTTGGTGCAGCCCAAGTTGTCCATTTGTATTTTTGTTCAATTATTCTGGTATATTTTTTTCCAGATAAAACTGCGGCATTTTCTTTGTCTTTCTCTAAATCGTCTAAGTATTTTAAAAACAAAACCCAAGAGGTTTGTTCTACATAATCTAATTCGCTCCCACAACCTGCATCTTTATGTAGTATGTCGTCTATATTTTTAAAACTTTGTTCAAACATTTAATTTCGTTTCTGTTAAGTGTCAAATTTACATTTTTTGTTGCAATTATTTGACTGAGCGTTGGTAAGAAAATTGCTTTTTTTTTGTGTTGGTTTTCTATGCATCCTAAAAAACTAACAAAGTCAACATGACATATATACAAAGTTGTAAAGTTAGAATAAAAAAAGTGAAAATTAAGAAAAGTGATATCTATATTAAAGAATTAATTTTATTACTCAATAAAATATCTCTATTAAAAAGGCACATCACTATCACCAAAAGCATCTTCGGCGCTTGGTAAGGTATTCACATCTAAATCGGTATTCATTTTAGAGGAAAATTCACTACCAAAACTAGTATCTTCCAAATCGGAGAATTGTGCTAAATAACCAGTAAATTTAAGTCGTATATTTTCTAAACCACCATTACGATGTTTAGCAATAATTAATTCGGCTTGACCTTCACATGGTGTATGCTCTTCGTCATCCCATTCGGTATTACCATAATATTCAGGTCTATAAATAAACGAAACGATATCTGCATCTTGCTCAATTGCACCAGATTCACGTAAATCAGACAAAAGAGGTCTTTTAGATCCGCCACGCGTTTCCACGGCACGTGATAATTGTGATAAAGCAATTACTGGTATTTCTAGTTCTTTTGCTAAAGCTTTTAAATTTCTTGAAATCATAGAGATTTCTTGCTCTCGATTTCCGCTATTTTTACTTCCTGCAGTCATTAATTGTAAATAATCCACAATTACAATTTTAACACCATGTTGTGATGCTAAACGTCTTGCTTTAGCACGTAAATCGAATATAGAAAGCGAAGGTGTATCATCAATAAAAATAGGCGCAGCAGATAATTTTTTTACTTTTACGTTTAATTGTTCCCATTCATGAGGTTCTAAATCCCCTTTTTTAAGTTTACCTGATGAAATACCAGTTGCACTAGAAATCATTCTGGTAATTAATTGTACCGAAGACATCTCTAATGAGAATATTGCTACAGGTATGTCAAAATCTATGGCCATATTTTTTGCCATGGACATCACAAAAGCGGTATTATGAGTAACCGTCATATCTTCTAGTAAAAAGAGTCTGTTTTGGTCTATTTCAAACCCGTAATAATCATCAACCTTATCATATTCTACATTAATGCCTGTTACTTTCCAATCTACTACCGAAATACGTTCTCTTGCTTTTTTTCTTTCAATTTTAACAGGTATTTCGTTAATATTACCATAAAAACGAACTCTATAAACTTCGCATTCAAAATTTATTTCTTTAATAGAAGCTTTCTTTTTTCTAAAAGATGTTCTATAACCTAAAGAATCACATAGAAATTTTATTTGTTCTGCTAATTTTTTATTTTTCTGAACAATTTCATAACAATTTGCCTTATCATCATAATGCCCATCGGAATCGACCAAACCTGCTAATAGTTGTAATCTGTTTTCTTTAGAATTGATAAGAAAATTTTGCGGAACATGTTTGTTCTGTATTACATCTAGTTTTTGTAATTCTGACTGTAAAGAAAAAGTAGCGATGTTTCCGCCTCGATAACCTTTTGTAATAGCGTAGTTATTTACTTTGCCTTCTTGTTTATAAACTTGTAAAACTTGTTTGTAATCTTGAGAGAGAGTTTCTAAATAGTTAATGACTTCATCATCTACAGTTGTAATTCTTGAACTATAACTATGACCATCGCCTAACCATAAACCTAAAAAATAAGGTGGAATTGTAGTTTCATTATACGCAAATTCTACTGCAACTTTATAACCTTTGTAATTTGATTTAAATTTGGTTGATTTTGTTAAATATTCTTTAACTGCAATATTTAATATATCGCCTTTTTTATGTTTGCCTTCTGTTCTACTTCTTTTTAAAGATAAAATATGACTTTCGTTTACACGATAATCTACCGCTTTATTTTGACGAATCCAATACATTTTTTCTTTGCCTCTTGCAATGGATTTAACAAGTCTAGGTGTACTATCATCACCCATTAATAAATCTCCAACTTCAACGTCTTCTACTTTTTTAAAACTACCATCAAATTGTAGTATTTTTGTTCCTTTACCTAAACATTTCCCCATACCAGGTCTAGCAGCTAAAATAACCAAATCTGAAGGTTGCCAACCAGAAGTTAAATGATCTAATTTAGAGAAACCAGAAGGTAAACCACTCATTCCTTCGGTATTTGAAATATCTTGAATTTTCTTTAATGCTTGTTCTACCAAACCTTCGGCAGATTCAGAGTTTTTATTTAAGTTACCTTGTGTTACTTCAAATAATTTGGTCTCTGCAGAATCTAATAAATCAAAAACATCGGTGGTTTCATCGTAAGCTTCTGTAATTATTTCGTTTGAAATAGTAATTAATCTACGTTGAATAAATTTTTGTAAAACTATTCTTGAATGGAATTCAATATGTGCAGATGAAGATACTTTTTGTGTTAAATTTATTAGATATAAATCACCGCCAGCAACTTGTAAATTGCCTTCTTTGATTAATCTATCGGATACTGTTAACAAGTCAATTGGTTGAGAATCCTTAAATAAATTATAGATTGCCTCGTAAATGTATTGATGTTCAGGTTTGTAAAACGTTTCGGGTTTTAAAATATCAATAACATCATCGACTCCTTTTTTATCAATCATCATTGCTCCAAGCACAGCTTGTTCTAAATCAACAGCTTGTGGCGGTAATTTTCCTTTTTCAAAAGAAATTACTTTCCCCAAACCTGAGTTTTTAGTTGCAAATGATTTTGATTTTTCCATTGCGCAAATGTAGTTTTTTTATTAGTTGCTAACGAAAATATAAAACTAATTTATTCAAAAAATTGTTTAAAACTCTGTTAATAAACCTGTTGATAAGTGTAATAATTCGTTAACTATATTTTTTGAATCCTTAAATGAATTAGACTCTTAAATTAAGACAATTCATTTAAGTAGATAATAGTTAAGTTGTTAAAGTTTTCTTATTTTTGAACAATGAAATTATCTAAAAATAAAATACTTAGTCTCTTATTAATATTTCAAATTATATTGGTAAAATGGTTGGCGAATTACCCTGAATTTATCGAAAAATATTACTCTAACGGGATTTATCCATATATATCTTCCTTTTTAAGAATGTTATTTGGTTGGTTGCCATTTTCTGTTGGTGATATTTTGTATTTAATAGTCATAATTTGGGTGATTAGAAGTATTATCAAATTCATAAAAAACAAATCTAAAAAAGGACCTTCTGCCCTATTTAGCATTACTGCAAAGCTTTCCATCCTATATTTTGTGTTTCATTTATTTTGGGGATTTAATTATTATAGATTACCAGTTCAGAATAGTATGCATATAACTATTCCTAAATATAATTTAGATAAATTAAGTTTGTTAACCGAAAAGTTACTTGTAAAAACTCAAGAAATTCATTTTAAAATTACTAAAAATGACTCGCTACCAGTTACTATTCCATTAGATAAAAAGATATTGTTTAAAAATGCAAGTGATAGTTATGTTTTACTAGGCGAAAAATATCCTCAATTTAAATACACTAATAAAAAGGTTAAAAAATCATTATTTAGTTTGCCGTTAACTTTTATGGGGTTTTCGGGTTATTTAAATCCGTTTACTAATGAGGCGCAAGTAAATTATAAAGTGCCAAAATATAAATTACCTGCTATTGCAACACATGAAATTGCACATCAGTTAGGTTATGCTAAGGAAAGTGAAGCAAATTTTATTGGTTATTTAGCAGCAATGCATAGCGAAGATTTATTGTTACGTTATTCGGGGAATATTATAGCGTTACGTTATTGTTTATCTGAAATTTATCAATCGGATAAAGAATTATACAAAGAATTTATTTCTAGAGTTCCAAAAGGAGTTAAAATCAATCTACAACAAAGTCGTGATTTTTGGAATAGTTATGAAAATCCGTTTGAACCTTTATTTAAAGCCTTTTATGATTTGTTTTTAAAATCGAATAGCCAAAAACAAGGCATTAAAAGTTATGGTAAAATGGTTGGTTTGTTGATGGCGTATGATATAAAATAATTTCTTTAATAAAACTCATTATCCGTACGTAAAACCTTTAAAAAGTGAAAACCATATTTTTTAAAATCTTCACGTTCATAAAAAACATGTGATTTTATATTTGGAATGTAAGCGTTTAATTCACATGCTTCTACTCCTTTTGATTTTACATGTTTTAAAATCCAATTTATAAATTGTTTGCCATAACCTTTACTTTGTAATTTAGAATCGATTATAACATGATCGATTTCTGAACTTTTACCAATATAATGTCTGGTCATATACCAAATACCACAAATACCAATTAACTTACCATCTAAATACATACCTGCACATTCATAATTTTGATGTACAATTTCTAAGATTCGCTTTTCTAATAAATTTTTTGGTGTTTTATTATTTAACTGTTGCAATAAAGGTATGATGGTTAAAATATTTTTTTTCGAAATTATCCTAAATTCTATTGACATTATAGTAAATTTGTTTTTTCAAATTTAAAAATAATACCTCAAAATGACAAAGTATTTTTATGTTTTTTGCTTACTACTTGTTTTCTCATGTGATAACTCTAAAGGATTAACACCTAAAGAGATAAGGATTGGTACTTTTAGAACAGAATTAGATAATACAGATACCAAATCGGTTGCAACAC